>JAEUMJ010000080.1 GCA_016792865.1 Hyphomicrobiales bacterium
GAAAGGCCGGGTCGGTCAGAAGGGAACTTCGTCGTCGAGGTCCCGGGCGAAGCTCTGCTTGGCCCCGCCGCCGCCGCGCGGACGTTCCATCGGCGAAGACGCGCCGAAGTCGTCGCCGCCACCGCCATATCCGGATCCGGCGCCTTCACCACTCCCGGGGCGTCCGCCCAGCATGGTGAGTTCGCCACGGTAGTTCTGCAACACGACCTCGGTGGAGTATTTCTCGGCACCCGATTGGTCGGTGTACTTGCGGGTCTGGAGCTGGCCTTCAATATAAACCGTGGACCCCTTCTTGAGATATTGTTCGGCAACCTTCGCCAGGGCTTCGTTGAAGATCACCACACGGTGCCACTCGGTCTTTTCCTTGCGTTCGCCGGTGGTGCGGTCGCGCCATGATTCGGAGGTGGCGATGGAGAGATTGACGATCGGCTTTCCATCCTGCGTGTGGCGCACTTCCGGGTCACGGCCCAGATTGCCCACCAAAATTACCTTGTTCACCGATCCGGCCATCACACGTCTCCCTTTGCTGCGGCTGTCATAGTCCCCTGCCCGCACACAGGCACCAGACAAGTCACCGCCATCCACAACCCTTATCGTTCGCCATATGTTCCAATCAGGGACAAAAAACAAGACCCTGATTCGAGAACCAGGGCCTTGTCATGCTGCATGTGCGAATATGAGCAGTCCGTACGGCTTATCCACGATGGAAAAGGCGGGCGATCTTGGCGATTGTCTTGGACTTGCGGGCTGCCGGAGCGTGGTGGCGAGCCTTGACGTCATGCATCATTGCGGTGCTGTAAACGTCGGAATATGTTTCAAGAATCCAGTTCATGTCGTTCTCCTGTGTTGCGGCTTCGGAACCGTTGTTCCGATGGCTGAGATGTACCTTCGCAGCCGCAAAATCACAAACGGGGAAAACTGACATGACACGTTAGAAAATGTTACATGGATTGTGCTAGGGTGCTGTCATGGCACGCCGACTCCCATCCCTCAACGCCCTCAAGGCTTTTGAAGCCGCCGCCCGGAACGAGAGTTTCACCGATGCGGCGGGCGAACTCTTTGTCACCCACGCCGCCGTCAGCCGGCACATCCGGGAGCTTGAAGAGTATCTGGGAACGGAACTGTTCTACCGCACCGGAAGGGGTGTCGAACTGACTGAGGCAGGTCGGCTTTTCGGTCAGAAACTGACCCCTCTTTTCGATCAGTTGGCAGATGCCGCCCGCGAGGCCGCCGCAGTCGGGGCGGCCCGGACCCTGAAAGTCTCGGTCGAGCCGGCAATCGCGTCCCGTTGGCTGGTGGGCCGCATTGGCAGGTTCAGCGACCTCCACCCCGACATCGAACTCTCGATCGATGCTTCCAATCGGCTGGTCGATTTCCATGTTGACGATTACGACCTCGGTATCCGCTATGGCCGGGGGCCCTGGGAGGATGTGGAGGCTTTCAAGCTCTCGGACGTGGTGATCTTCCCTGTCTGTGCGCCCAAGCTGTTGCACGACCGGCAAAACATCCAGCCCGCCAATCTCGACGACTTCAACCTGCTCCACGAAAGCCGCAAGGAATACTGGGCGGACTGGCTGAAGGAAGCCGGGGTGCAGGCGGAGATGGATTGGCGCGGCACCGTGTTCCAGAACCACCTTGCCATCGAGGCTGCCGAGGCCGGACAGGGCTTTGCGCTGGGCGACCAGATCCTTTGCACCGACTCTCTTGTGGAAGGATGGCTTTTGCGCCCCTTCTCAATCGACATGAAGGATCACGGCAGCTATTGGATTGTCAGAAAGAAAGGGTCGAAGGAACAGGCAACGGCGAGGGCTTTCCGTGAATGGCTGATGGGCGAAATGGTCGAGACCAACCGCCGCTTCCAGCTCATCAAGGCAAAGGACCAGAAGCCAGCCGTGAAGGCCGTTCCTGCAGCGGGATAGACGATGGCAAAGACGAAGACGGCAAAGAGCAAGACGGCATCAAAGCCTCGCCCCAAGAAACTGAAATACGATTGCCTCAAATGCCCCGGCTATTGCTGCTCCTATCCGGTCATCGAAGTGAAGGACCGCGACGCCGCCCGCATCGCTAAGCATTTCGGCCTGACCCTTGCTGCCGCTGAAAAGAAGTATTTCAAATCGACCCACGGCTACAAGCGCATCATGCGCCGCAAGGCCGACAAGCATTTCGGCAAGATCTGCCAGTTTTTCGATACCGAGGCCCGCCGCTGCACGATCTATCTGGCGCGGCCATCCACCTGCCGGGAATTCCCTGGCGACGACAATTGCGGGTATTATGATTTCCTGAAGTTCGAGCGCGAAACGCAAGAGGATGAGAACTTCATCTCGTCCACCTGGAACGTCGAGAACTGACGGGGCGGACCGGGAGGGACGCCGCATTATCGTCAAATTGGACGGTCAAGTGTGTCTGTCGCGTTGGACGAAATCCCCCGTTTCGCAACCAGGACTGGATGGATGGCACGAATCCCTTTGCATACCCTTGTCGCGGGTTTCTCCGTAGCAACACTTGCTGCTGCCGCTGTTCCGCAGGCCGCACAGGCGGGCAACCTGCTTGAGCTTGCCTATGTGGTTGACGTTGCGGGCGCCACCGTCCTCAGGGCAAATTACCGGGCCGACATCGGTGCGGAACGCTACGAGGCCACCCTTTCGGGCAAGACCTCCGGCATGTCCACCGTGTTCAGCGGCTACAAGATGAACCTCTCTGCCAACGGCAAGGTCGATACCACCGGCTTCCGATCCGTGTTGTACGAGAACGACCGCAAGAAGTCCGGCAAGAAGAAGAAGTCCACCGATGTGCTCTGGCAGCCGGACGGCACCGTGACGATCAACAAGGAAGGCGAGAATCAGGCTGTGCCGCAAAAGATTGCCGCCACGCTGGGTGATGCCGCCTCCGATCCCCTCACCGCCGTGCTGAAGATGGCAAACAGCCAGAAGGACAAACCCTGCTCCGGCAAGTTCCGCGTCTATGACGGCAAGGATGTATTCGATCTTTCGCTGACCTTGGACAAGGCCAAGGAACAGAAGATCAAGTGCCAGCTGACATGGACCCCGATTGCCGGGGATGCTGTCGAGAAGGGCGAGAAGGCCGAGAGCTATGCACTCTCTCTTGCCCCCATCACCCTGTCATCCGGATTGACGCTGCATGTCCCGCTCCAGATTGTCGGCAAGAGCAATGGGCTGACGGTGACTGTGTCTGCTGCCTCGGTCAATGTCGATGGCCGGGAAATGGTCGCGAAGAACGCCCAGTAAGGCGCCTCGCACGTCAGAAACGCATGCGCACGCCTGCGGTGATGAACGTCGAACCGCTGACAACGCCATCGAACAGGCCGAATACGCCGGAGCGGTGATGATAACGCACGAGCAATTCAAGATTCTTGTTGTCGGGATCGGCGAAGGTGATTTCCGGCCCCATGTAGTGCAACAGCTTGGCGGCGTCGTCCTTTGAATCGCGGCTGCGCTCGAATTCCGAGATCTCAGTGAGATAGCTGAGACCAGTGTTCACGCCGATCGTCGTGTAAACGTAGTCGTTCCACGGAAGATAATCGTAGCGCAGATAGGCCGCGGCCCAACCTTCCTGCATGTCCTCGTCACCGAAGCGTGTGGACACCCCAAGTTCGCCCTCGACATAGAGGTGGTCACCGATTGCCGCCGGAAGCGACCAGCCCGTCAATTCATTCACCGAGCCGAAACGGTAGGAGTAGGCCCCGCCGACCACACCGATATCGGCCATTTCCATGGTCCAGGGGGAGTAGATCGTCTGGATGTAATTGGTCCAGGTCGCACGGCCAGCAAATACCGCGATGGAATGTTTCCCCGGCGCGCTTTCATCGGCGTTGGCGGATGAGAGGAATGCGAGGATTGCCGCAATTGCCAATGAAAGCCGAATAAAAAGGGACACGAAATAATCCGCCAGAAATGTTGCCTTTGAATCGCCTTTTAGGCGCTCGCGTATGCGTTGCAAAGTTAAAAAATCCGGCTGCGAACAAGCAGAAAGCCCCTGTCAGAGGTAGGCGCACCGGGGGTGCGGCGGAAACCCCGGCACGCCAACCCATGGGGCAAGGCGAGAATCAGCGCCAGCCCCACACTTCCACGAAAGCCGGGCCGTTGCCGTTCGGCAGCTTCCCGTAACGGAAGCTGACATCCTGGATGAACCGCTTGTTGTAGCGGAGATTCAGGCGGCGGGAACTCGTGCCCTGGCCGATCTTCAGCCTGGTGTTGAAGTGCTCTGCGCCACCGATCGTATAGTCAACGCGAACGTCGTAGACGTAGACATCGTTGCCCACCGCATTGAAGGAAATGCGGCGGAAGCGGCCACGACCGACACCGACATGCACGCGGTCCTGGTCAAGGAAAGGCTGAACCCGGCGGCGGCCGAGATAAACCGGAGCCGAAGCTTCTGCTTCAGGCGAGGCAAGGGCGCCCACTGTCAGCACAGCAGCACCGGACAAGGCTGTTTTCAGGAAATTGCGGCGGTCCATGTGTCATCTCCGTTTGGTGCCCACCTCGGAGGTTCACCTCTCGGTGAATGCTGAAACCATGACTCCTGCCGGCTGAACCGGGAATGAACAGGACTCTGCCTTCAAGACTGGCATGAGCCGCCCGCCGGGCCTGAACCTTGCAAATGGGGCACCAATACCCTAGGCCCGCGCTTTCTTCCTCTTCCGGCGACTCCCGAACATGCCCGCGCACGATTCCCACAACACCAACACCACCAAGGGATTGCTCCTTGTGGCAGGCGCCGCGCTGACATGGAGCTTCGGCGGGACCATTGCCCGCTTCATATCGGCCTCCGATAGCTGGACAGTGGTGTTCTGGCGTTCCGTATTCGCCACGCTGTTCCTGCTCGGCTACATGATCGTCCGGCATGGACCGCAGGGCACAATCACGCATTTCCGCGCCATGGGCTGGCCGGGAGTTGCGGTCGGCGTCTGCTTCGCGATTGCCTCGACCTCATTCGTCGTGGCACTCGCCCACACCACGGTCGCCAACATCCTGCTGATGCAGGCCGGTGCGCCGCTCTTTGCGGCCCTGATCACTTTCCTCATTTTCGGCGAGAGCATCAGCCGCGGAACCTGGGTCGCCATCGCCGCGGTTATCGCCGGCGTTGCAATCATGGTCTCGCAGTCTTTCACGGGCGAAGTCTCGCTGATCGGCGACGGTCTCGCCCTCATCATCACAATTTCCTTCTCCATCGCAACGGTTGTGGCCCGCCGCCACAACAGTGTCGAGATGGTACCCGCCGTCTGCCTCGGCGTGATGATTGCCGCCTGCTTCTCCGGCACCATGGCATCACAGTTCATGGTCGGTCCCGTTGATTTCGCTTGGCTCATCCTGTTCGGGGCGGTCAATCTCGGTTTTGGCCTCGCCATTTTCATTACCGGCGCCCGCATGGTCCCCGCTGCCCTTGCAGCGCTCATCAGCACGCTCGAACCGGTCCTTGCCCCGGTCTGGGTCTGGCTCATTCATGGCGAAATCCCCACCGTCACGACCATCATCGGGGGTGGCGTCGTGTTTCTCGCCCTGCTCGGCCATGTGCTCATGCAGTTGGCACCTGCACGAAACGCGGCTCGCAAATCCTGATCCGCATCACTATCATCTGTGGAAATCCCGAACGCTGCTGACACCGTACTGCCAACCACGGAGTAAGTTCGCGCGAGTTGTCTTTGTTCCTGTTTTATTCTAATCGCTGAGTCATGGCCGAGCAGAAACGTGTGATCTCCGTTCAGGGTGCCCGTGAGCACAACCTGAAGAACATCTCCCTCGAAATCCCGCGGGACAGGCTGATCGTATTCACGGGCCTTTCCGGCTCCGGAAAATCGTCGCTCGCCTTCGACACGATCTATGCCGAAGGCCAGCGCCGCTATGTCGAGAGCCTGTCGGCCTACGCCCGCCAGTTCCTCGAAATGATGCAGAAGCCTGACGTGGA
>JAEUMJ010000087.1 GCA_016792865.1 Hyphomicrobiales bacterium
GGCTGTCATGTGGGCGAGGGCGCGGTGATCGACCACGACTTCAATTCAACCGATGTCCTGATCCTGCTGCCCGTCGCGGCCATCAATCCGCGCTACTTCGCCCACTTCGGGGCGCCTGCGGCCCAGTAACACGGCCCAGTAGCACGGCCCAGCAGCGCGACCCAGCAGCGCGACCCTCGACGGGACCGCGCCACGCATCCGGCAGGCGGCACGAAGGCGAGACCCGGCATCTCACCGGTTCCAACACCTCACCAGTTCAGGTCGAAAGCCGCGATCGCCGCCAGGTTCACGATGTCATTGGTGGTGGCCGACATCGACGCAATCTGTACCGAACCGGCAATGCCCGTGAGCAGCGGGCCGATCACCGTCACGCCGCCCAGTTGCTGAAGCATCTTGGTCGAGATCGAGGCCGAATGCGCCGCAGGCATGACCAGCACGTTGGCAGGGGCGGTGAGGCGGCAGAACGGATAAAGCGCCATCGCCTCGCGCGAGAGCGCCACGTCGGCAGCCATTTCGCCATCGAACTCAAAGTCCGCGCCGCGCCGCGTGAGGATCTCCACGGCTTCCTTCACATAGGTGGCACGCTCGCCCTTGGGATAGCCGAAGGTGGAGTATGACAGCAGGGCAACGCGCGGCTCGTAGCCGAACTTGCGGGCCACACCCGCCGCTTCCTGGGCGATGTCCGCCAGTTCCTCCGCCGTCGGCAATTCCAGCACCGACGTGTCGGCGATGAACACGGTGCGGCCGCGCACCAGCGCCATCGACACGCCAATGGGCCGGTGACCCTCACGCACGTCGATCACCATGCGCACATTGTCGAGCGCCTGCGAGTAGTTGCGCGTCAGGCCCGTCACCATGGCGTCCGCGTCGCCCATGGCCACCATGCAGGCACCGAAGACATTGCGGTCCTGGTTCGCAAGGCGCTGGCAGTCGCGGTAGAGCAGGCCATCGCGCTGCAACCGCGTGTAGAGGTAATTCGCGTAGTCCACATTGCGGTGACTGAGGCGGGCGTTGAGGATCTCGACGTTGTCGTTGAGTTCGATCCCGGCGCTTTTCAGCGTGTCGGCGATCACTTCCTCGCGGCCGATCAGGATCGACGTGCCAAGACCCGCTGACGCATAGGAATTCGCCGCGCGGATCATGCGGTCTTCCTCGCCCTCGGCAAAGACCATGCGCTTGGGCTTGCGGCGCACGTAGGAGAAGACATTCTGCAGGGTGCCGGCAATCGGATCGAGGCGGGCGGAAAGCTGCGCGGCATAGGATTCGAGGTCGGCAATGTGGTGGCGGGCCACGCCCGATTCCATGGCCGCCCGCGCCACCGCAACGGGAATGCGCGAGATGAGGCGCGGGTCGAACGGCACCGGAATCAGGTATTCGCGGCCGAAGGTGAGGCGTGAGCCATGATAGGCCGCCGCCACCTCATCGGGCACGTCCTCCCGCGCCAGCTCGGCCAGCGCCCGCGAGGCCGCGACCTTCATCTCCTCGTTGATCGTCCGTGCACGGACATCCAGTGCTCCCCGGAAGATGTAGGGAAAGCCGAGGACGTTGTTCACCTGATTAGGATAGTCCGAGCGCCCCGTCGCCATGATCACGTCGCTGCGCACCCGGTGGGCGTCTTCCGGCGTGATCTCCGGATCGGGATTCGCCATGGCGAAGATGATCGGATCCTTGGCCATGCTCTTGACCATCTCCGGCGTGAGTGCGCCCGCGATGGACAGGCCGAAGAACACGTCCGCACCGTCCATCGCCTCGGCGAGGGTGCGCAACGGGGTATCGACGGCGTGGGCCGATTTCCACTGGTTCATGCCGTCGCTGCGGCCCTTGTACACCACACCCTTGGAGTCGCAGAGGATGACGTTGTGGCCGGGCACGCCCAGGGACTTCACCAGTTCGACGCAGGCAATCGCCGCCGCGCCCGCGCCGTTGCAGACAAGCCGGAAATCCTTGAGCGAGCGGCCCGTGAGTTGCAGGGCGTTGATGAGAGCGGCGGTGGCGATGATGGCCGTGCCATGCTGGTCGTCATGGAAGACCGGAATGTCCATGAGTTCGCGCAGGCGCTGCTCGATCACGAAACAATCTGGTGCCTTGATGTCTTCGAGGTTGATGCCGCCGAAGGACGGGCCGAGATAGCGCACCGCGCCGATGAACTGGTCCACATCCTTGGTGTCCACTTCCAGGTCGATGGAATCAACATCGGCAAAACGCTTGAACAGCACCGACTTGCCTTCCATCACCGGCTTTGAGGCCAGCGCCCCCAGGTCGCCCAGGCCGAGGATGGCGGTGCCGTTGGAGATCACCGCCACGAGATTGCCCTTGGTGGTGTAGTCGTAGGCCGTGGACGGGTCTTCGGCGATCCGCCGCACTGGAACGGCCACGCCGGGGCTGTAGGCGAGGGACAGGTCACGCTGGGTCGCCATCGGCTTCGTCGGGTTGATTTCCAGCTTGCCGGGCTTTCCCCTCTGGTGGAATTGCAGCGCCTCCTCATCCGAGATGGTGGGACGCTTGGGAAGGCGGCGGGGAGGGGTGGTCATGATGAGGTGCAGGGTCCTGATTGAAACCGCATCCTAGGTGAGGGAACCCCGGCGGCTCAAGTGCGGATCACGGCGGCCCGCCCACGCCATAAGTCGAAGGTGTGAGCGGGAGGGTGGCGGAATGCCCGCCCGGCTGCGGGAAACGGCGGGGCAAGCCCCGTTCCGGCACTTATGAACAGGCCGGACATTCCGGTTCGAGGTTTCCAAATCCCGCCCCGATGGTTTAAGGCTGCGCCCATGCACGGGCTTTCACAGGACGGGAACGAGACGCACGGGAAGGTGCAGGATCACGCACCTGACCGCGCCACCCCGATGATGGCGCAATATCTGGAAATCAAGAAGGCGCATCCCGGCAGCCTGCTGTTCTACCGCATGGGTGATTTCTACGAGATGTTCTTTGCCGATGCGGAACAGGCGGCGACAACCCTCGGCATCGCCCTGACCAAGCGCGGCAAGCATCAGGGCGAGGACATTCCCATGTGCGGCGTGCCCGTGCATGCGGTCGATCACTACCTGCAGAAACTGATCCGCCACGGCCACAAGGTGGCAATCTGCGAACAGATGGAAGATCCGGCGGAAGCGAAGAAGCGCGGCTCGAAGTCGGTCGTGAAGCGCGATGTCATCCGCCTCATCACGCCGGGCACCATCACCGAGGACACCCTGCTCGACACGGGCAGCGTCAATCACCTGGCCGCCCTCGCCTGGCTGAAGGGCACCGACGAACTCGCCCTCTCCTGGTGCGACATCTCGACGGGCGACCTCTGTGTCACGGCAAGCGACCGGACGCGGCTCGCCTCCGATCTCGCGCGCATCGCCGCCAGTGAACTGATCATTTCCGACAGCGCCCTCGATGATGCCCTGCTCGGGAGGCTGGCGCGCGAATGCGGCGCGGCCATCTCGCCGCTGCCCTCCAGCCGCTTCGACAGTGCGGCGGCGGAACATCACCTCGCCCGGCATTTCGCGGTGCAAGGCCTCGCCGGCTTCGGTGCCTTCTCGCGGGCCGAAACCGCGGCACTGGGTGCGCTCATCGACTACATCCGCATCACCCAGGTGGGGCAGATGCCGCACCTGCGCCCACCCCGGCAGGACAACCCGGCACAGGGACTGCTCATCGATGCCGCCACCCGCGCCAACCTGGAACTGACGCGCACCCTCTCCGGCGAGCGCCAGGGAAGCCTTCTCGCCACCATCGACCGCACCGTGACTGCTGGCGGAAGGCGCAGGCTCGCTGCCCTGCTGGCCCGGCCGCTGGCCGACCCCGCCGCCATTTCCGCGCGCCTCGACGGGGTGGCTGCCTTCGTCGCGGCGGAGGCGCTGCGCGGGGCATTGCGCAATGCCCTTGCCGCCATGCCGGATATGGAACGTGCACTTGCCCGCCTCTCCGCCAACCGCGGCGGCCCCCGCGATCTTGCGATGATGCGGGACGGTCTCGCGGCGGCAGCGGCCATCGTGGAGCGCCTTTCCGGCCATGGCGACCTGCCGGAGATCATCACCGGCGAGGTTGCCACGCTCTCCGCCGCACCGTTTGCAATTGCCGCCGCCCTGGCCAAGGCCCTCGCCGCCGAACTTCCCCATCTCGCCCGTGACGGCGGCTTCATTGCGCCCGGCTTCTCTCCGGAACTGGATGAGCAACGCGCCCTTCGCGACGACACCCGTCAGGTGATTGCGGCCTTGCAGGCCCGCTACGCCGAGATGACCGGGCTTCGCACCCTGCGCATCAAGCACAACAACATCCTGGGCTACTTCATCGAGGTGAATGCGCAACAGGCCGAGGCGATGCAGGGTGCCGACCTGCCGGTGAGGTTCCAGCACCGCCAGAGCATGGCGGGGGCCATGCGCTATTCGACCCCGGAACTGATGGAGCTTGAGCAGAAGATCGCCGGAGCATCGGAACGGGCGCTGGCCATCGAACTCGGTTTCTTCCAGCACTTCAGCACCGACATTCTGGCGGGCCGCGACCTCATCTCCAATTGCGCGGCGGCGTTGTCCGCACTCGACTGCCTTGCCGCCCTCGCCGAACTCGCGACGCGGGAGAACCTTGTGCGGCCCATCGTTGACACCTCCACCAGTTTCGACATCCAGGGCGGGCGCCATCCCGTCGTGGAGGCGGCGCTGGCCCGCGCCGGCGAAACCCGCTTCACCCCGAATGACTGTGCCCTGGGCGGGGCGCATGAACGGATCTGGCTTCTCACCGGTCCCAACATGGCGGGCAAATCCACCTTCCTCCGCCAGAACGCGCTGATTGCCATCCTCGCCCAGATGGGCAGTTTCGTTCCCGCCCGATCCGCCCACATCGGCGTCATCGACCGCCTCTTCAGCCGGGTCGGCGCTGCCGACGATCTTGCCCGTGGCCGCTCCACCTTCATGGTGGAAATGGTGGAGACGGCGGCGATCCTCAACCAGGCGACCCCGCGCTCCTTCGTCATCCTCGACGAGATCGGGCGTGGCACCGCCACCTTCGACGGCCTTTCCATTGCCTGGGCGGCGCTTGAATACCTCCACGAACAGAATCGCTGCCGCGCGCTGTTCGCCACCCACTATCATGAGCTGAACGTACTCACCGGCACGCTGGCCAGCCTCGCCGCCCGCACCATGGCGGTGAAGGAATGGAAGGGCGAGATCATCTTCCTGCATGATGTGGTGAAGGGCGCCGCCGACCGCTCCTACGGCATCCAGGCGGCGAAGCTGGCGGGGCTTCCGCAACCCGTCATTGCGCGGGCCTTCGAGGTGCTGAAACACCTTGAGCAGCAGCGCGACGAGCGTCCGGCCGGGCACTTCGCCGATGACCTGCCGCTTTTCTCGGTGCGCAACACGGGCCAGGTGGCCGCCGCCGGGCCGGTGCCGGACCCGCTGCGCGAACGTCTCGCGGGCCTTGACCCCGATCAGGTCTCGGCCAGGGATGCGCTCAATATCCTCTATGAATTGAAGGCGCTTTCGGGCAAAGACGGCCACGAGACATGACCACCTCTTTCCTGCCGCTCCTGCAATTTCCGGAGAAGCTCAAGGCGTTGCTGGCAACACCGGGGCAAACCCCGCTTGTGATCCGCACCGCTGCCTCGAAGCTGATCCGCGAGTGCCTGTCCGAACTCCGCGCCGAAGCCGAGAAGCGCCTGCTGCGTGACGGCCATGGCACAGGCTGCGCCATCTTCCTCTCGGATGGCGAGGACGCCATCATCCGCGCCCTGTTCGATTTCGCCCGCCTCGATGTGTTCAGGTCGGGCCAGTTGCCCCTCGCCGTCGTGGCGGTGGGCGGATATGGTCGCGGCACACTGGCGCCCGGCTCCGATATCGATCTGCTTTTCCTCACGCCCTCGATCGAGGACCGCCGCGTCGGTGAGGTGGTTGAATTCCTCCTCTACGCCCTGTGGGACGCCAGGCAGAAGGTGGGCCACGCCACCCGCACCGTGTCCGATTGCGTGCGCCTCGCCAAGACCGACAACACCATCATGACGGCGGTGCTGGAAGCCCGCTTCATCTGTGGCGACAGCCACCTGTTCTCCGAACTGCAATCGCAATACCGCACCGGCATCCTGCAGAAGGAGGCGCGCCGCTTCGTCACCGAAAAGCTGGCGGAGCGCGACCAGCGCCACATCAAGTCGGGCGAGAGCCGCTATGCCGTCGAGCCTGACCTGAAGGACGGCAA
Source organism: Hyphomicrobiales bacterium (assembly GCA_016792865.1). Classification (GTDB taxonomy): domain Bacteria; phylum Pseudomonadota; class Alphaproteobacteria; order Rhizobiales; family Aestuariivirgaceae; genus Aestuariivirga. The sequence goes on from JAEUMJ010000087.1 coordinate 6,175, forward strand.
GGGCGGATTGCGCGACCTTCACACCCTGTTCTGGATTGCCAAGTTCATCTTCGACGCCGCCTCTCCGGCGCAACTGGCCGAGAAGGGCGCCTTCTCCCATGACGACCTCAAGCGTTTCCAGAAGGCGGAGGATTTTCTCTGGGCGGTGCGCTGCCACCTCCACTTCATCGCCAGGCGCGGTGAGGACAAGCTTTCCTTCGACCGCCAGGGCGAACTGGCCGAGCGCCTGGGCTACAAGGCCCATGGCGGCCTGAAGCACGTCGAGCGCTTCATGAAACACTACTTCCTCTACGCCAAGGAAGTGGGCGACCTCACGCGCATCTTCTGCGCCAGCCTTGAGGCGCGGCACCTGAAGGAACCGCGCTCCCTGTCCCGCATGATCGGCAAGTTCATGCCGCGCAGCCGCGAGAAGACGCTGGGCAAGGCCTTCACCATCGACGGCCTGCGCCTGACCATCAGCAGCGACGATGTCTTTGCCCGGGATCCGGTCAACCTCATCCGCATCTTCAAGGTGTCGGCGACGGACGGGCTGGAAATCCATCCGGATGCACTGAAGCGCATCCGCGCCTCGCTGCGCCTCATCGACGAGAACCTGCGCAACAACCGCGAGGCCAATGCGCTCTTCCTCGACATCATCACCACCTCAGCCGATCCGGAATCGATCCTGCGCCTGATGAACGAGGCGGGTGTGCTCGGCCGCTTCATCCCCGACTTCGGCAAGGTCGTGGCGATGATGCAGTTCAACATGTACCACCACTATACGGTGGACGAGCACCTGATCCGCACCGTCGGGGTGTTGCGCCAGATCGAGACCGGCACGCTGTCCGGCGATCACCCTCTCTCGGCGCGGCTGTTTCCCACCCTCACCTCACGGCGCGCCCTTTACGTGGCCGCCCTCTTCCACGACATCGCCAAGGGCCGCGATGAGGACCATTCGATTGCGGGCGAGCGCATAGCCCTGGCCATCTGCCCGCGCCTTGGCCTTGACCCGGCCGAAACCGAGACCGTGGCCTGGCTCATCCGCCATCACCTGCTGATGAGCGAGACAGCGCAGATGCGCGATCTCAACGACTTCAAGACCATCCTGGATTTCACCTCGCTGGTGCAAAGCCCGGAGCGGCTGAAGCTGCTGCTGATCCTCACCGTGGCCGATATCCGTGCCGTCGGGCCTGGCGTATGGAACGGCTGGAAGGGCCAGCTCCTGCGCACCCTCTATTCGGAAGCGGAGCCCGTGCTCACCGGCGGTCATGCCGCCGCCTCGCGCAAGGATCGCGTGCTCGCCGCGCAGAACGAGTTCCTCGGCAAGTTCCCGGACTGGAGCGAGGAGCAGAAGAAGCGCGAGGCCGCACGGCATTACGATGCCTATTGGCTCAACGTGCCGCTCGACCAGCAATTGCGCCATCAGGCCCTGATCGCCAATGCGCCGAAGCGCGACGTGATGACCGAGACACGCAGCGACGCCTTCACTGCCGTGACCGAACTCACCGTCTATGCGCCGGACCACCCCCGCCTTCTCGCCCTCATCACCGGGGCCTGTGCGGCTGCCAATGCCAACATCATCGGTGCGCAGATCTTCACCACCACGGACGGCATGGCCCTCGATACCATCCTCCTGCGCCGCGAATTCAAGATGGATGAGGACGAGAACCGCCGGGCGGCGCGGGTGGCCGACACCATCGCCCGCACCCTGCGCGGCCAGTTGCGCCTGCGTGAGGCCCTGCAGAACGTGCCGGGACTCACCGAGCGGGTGAAGGCCTTCTCGGTTGCGCCCCGCGTCATCATCGACAACACCTCGTCGAACCGCCAGACGGTGATCGAGATCAACGGGCTTGACCGCGTGGGCCTGCTCCACGCCCTCACCGAGGCCCTGTTCCATCTCAACCTCAACATCGCGTCCGCCCACATCACCACCTTCGGCGAGAAGGCCATCGACGTGTTCTATGTGACCGACCTCACGGGCGCCAAGATCGAAAGCCCGACCCGCCATGCCCAGATCGAGAAGCGCCTGATGCAGGTGCTGGCGCCTGAAGCCGGCTCCCTGAAAACCGGAACGTGAGGCCAGGATGTCGCTTCTCAGGGCAGCGGGACGGGTCGGCAGCCTCACACTCGCCTCGCGCATCCTCGGATTCTTCCGCGACCAGCTGATCGCCTTCACCTTCGGCACGGGCTGGGTGGCGGATGCCTTCGTGGTGGCGCAGCGCCTGCCCAACCTCTTCCGCGCGCTTTTTGCCGAAGGGGCCTTCAACAATGCCTTCGTGCCCCTCTTCACCCGCAAGCATGAAGGTGAAGGCGCGGAAAAGGCTTTCGTGTTCTCGCGCGATGCCCTCTCGGTGATGGCCTTCTGGATGCTGATCTTCTGCGGCGCCGCCATGGCCTTCATGCCCTGGATCTTTCCGCTCTTTGCGCAGGGCTTTTCCGATGAGCCGGCCACCCGCGACCTCGGCATCGAATTGACGCGCATCTGCTTTCCCTATCTGGGCTTCATGTCCTTGACGGCGCTTCTCGGCGGTGTGCTGAACAGCCTGGGACGCTATACCGCCGCCGCTGCTGCCCCCATCCTCCTCAACATCTGCATGATCGCCTTCAACCTTGCGGGCTGGTGGCTGGGACTGGGCAACACGCCGGAGGGCGGCAGGCTCCAGGCCTGGGCGGTAACGGCGGGCGGGGTGGCGCAACTGGCGCTCTTGATGATTGCCGCCGCCCGCGCCGGTGCGCCGGTATGGCCCCGGTTGCCGCGCCTGACGCCGGACGTGAAACTGCTGCTGATGAAATCCGTCCCCGGAATCATTTCGGGCGGCGTGACGCAGATCAATCTCGCCGTCGCCACCAGCCTTGCAACCGCCTTCGCCGGCGGTGCTTCCGCACTCTATTATGCCGACCGCCTGTTCCAGCTTCCGTTGGGGGTGATCGGCGTCGCCATCGGCGTGGTGCTGCTGCCCACCCTCTCGCGCAGGCTGCGCGCCGGCGACGAGGCAGGGGCGCTCGACGTGAAGAACCGCGCCCTTGAAGCCGCGCTCTTCCTCACCCTGCCCGCCGCCCTTGCCCTCATCGTCATTGGCCGCCCCATCCTGCATGTGGTCTATGAGCACGGCGCCTTCACGCGGGAGGCAACGCTGCACGTCATGCCGGCGCTTGCGGCCTTTGCCGTCGGGTTGCCCGCCTTCACGCTGACCAAGGTGTTCCAGCCCGGCTTCTTTGCCCGCGAGGACACCCGGACGCCGATGTACTTCGCAATGGCCACCGTTGTCGTGAACATCGCGCTCAGCTTCATCCTGGCGCAGTCCCTTGAACATGTCGGGATCGCGCTGGCCTCATCCATCGCCGCGTGGCTCAACGCACTTGCCCTCATCTTCACGGCGGTGAAGCGCGGTCATTACGTCGCGGATGCCCGCTTCAGGAGCCGCCTGCCGCGCATCCTCCTGTGCGTGGCGGTGATGTCGGCGCTGCTCTGGGCCTTGCTGGCCTACCCGCTGGCACCGAACTATGCCGAGAAGGCGGGCTTCCTTGCCGGGCTGTGGGGCCTGCTCGTTCTCCTCGCTGCGGGGCTGGGCAGCTATTTCGGCCTGGCCCACCTGACCGGTGCCTTCCGCTTGTCCGAACTCAAGGGCGGCGACAGCAAATAACCCTTTCCAGCGCCGGAGGCGCCCGCTATCAGGCGCCTCGTTGCGGGGTGCATTGTCCAAGATGCGCCCGTCCGCACGTCACCTCAATCAAGGGTCCACACCATGAGCACGTTCAGTCCCCGCGTCCTGTCGGGCATGCAGCCCACCGGCAATCTCCACCTCGGCAACTATCTCGGCGCGATGCTGAACTGGATCAGGATGCAGGAGACCCACGAGACTCTCTATTGCGTCGTCGATCTCCATGCCATCACCCAGGCTGTCTCCGTCTGGGGCGGCCCGGAGGTCTTGCGCAAGGCCATCCTCGACGTGACCGCCGCCTATATCGCCTGCGGCCTCGATCCACGGAAGTCGATCATCTTCAACCAGTCGCAGGTGGCCGAACATGCCGAACTCGCCTGGGTGTTCAACTGTGTCGCCCGCCTCGGCTGGCTCGACCGCATGACCCAGTTCAAGGAGAAGGCGGGCAAGGACAAGGAGCGCGCCTCCGTCGGCCTCTACGACTATCCCGTGCTGATGGCCGCCGACATCCTGATCTACAAGGCCACCCACGTGCCCGTGGGCGAGGACCAGAAGCAGCATCTCGAACTGACCCGCGACATCGCGCAGAAGTTCAACCTCGACTTCGCCGAGTCGATTGCCGCGCAGGGCCATGGCGAAGCCTTTTTCCCGATCACCGATCCGGTGATCCAGGGTCCGGCCACCCGCGTCATGTCGCTGCGTGATGGCACCAAGAAGATGTCGAAGTCCGATCCCTCCGATCTCTCGCGCATCAACCTCACCGATTCCGCCGACGACATTGCCAAGAAGATCCGCAAGGCCAAGACCGATGCCGACGGCCTGCCCCCGGAAGCGGCGGGCCTCAAGGGCCGCCCGGAAGCCGAAAACCTGGTGGGCATTTATGCTGCCCTGTCCGGCACAAGCGTTGATGCCGTGCTGGCCCAGTTCGGCGGCGGGCAGTTCTCCGCCTTCAAGAATGCACTCGCCGACCTTGCGGTGCTGAAGCTCGCCCCCATTGCGGGCGAGATGAATCGCCTCCTCGCCGATCCCGGCTATGTCCAGGGCGTGCTCAAGGACGGGTCGGAACGGGCGCGCGCCATTGCACAACCTGTGATGCGTGATGTGCGGAAGATCATGGGATTTGTCGTTTCCTGAGCCACGCAATCGGGTTTTTCTTTAAAATCGTTCCAGACTGGGCTATATGACTGCCATCGTGCGAGCGGGCGGAAACGCCTGCGATAGCGAAGGATGCGCCAGAAAGCCGGTACGGACTTCGCTCTCTCGAACCCTTGCGGTTTGATCGTCTCTTGTGCCCAGAGGATCCTCAGATGTTCATCCAGACCGAAGCCACGCCGAACCCCGCCACGCTCAAGTTCATTCCGGGCAAGCCGGTGCTGCCGGGCTCGACCCGCGACTATCGCTCGGAAGGCGAGGCCGTCGAATCGCCGCTGGCCTCCAAGCTTTTCGGCATCAAGGGCGTGTCCGGCGTGTTCCTCGGCCACGATTTCGTGACCGTCTCGCGCAAGGATGCGGAATGGCAGCAGCTCAAGCCCGCCGTTCTGGGCGCCATCATGGATCACTACATGTCGGGTGCGCCCGTGCTTGCCGGTGCTCCCACTGCCGCCGCCGAAGAAGAGTTCTTCGATGAGGGTGCGGGCGACACGGTGAAGACCATCAAGGACCTGCTCGACAGCCGCGTGCGCCCGGCCGTGGCGCAGGATGGTGGCGACATCACCTTCAAGGGATTCCGGGATGGCGTGGTTTACCTGAACATGAAGGGTTCCTGCGCCGGCTGTCCCTCATCCACCGCCACGCTGAAGCACGGCATCGAGAACCTGCTCCGCCACTTCGTGCCGACCGTCACGGAAGTCCGCCAGGTGTGAGGCATGCCGTCCATGCTGCGGCGACGCCCCGGCATGGATGAGGTGCACGGCAGGAACCTGTCCGTTACCTGTCCCTGAACACCGGCTTGCGCTTCTCGACAAAGGCAGCCATGCCTTCCTTCTGGTCCGCAAGCGCGAAGAGCGCGTGAATGGACTTGCGCTCGAAGGCCAGCCCTTCTCCCAGCGGCAGGTTGAAGGCGGCATTCACCGCGCGTTTTGCCGAAGCGATCACCGGCTGCGAAAGGGCGGCGATCTTCTCGGCCACCGCCATCGCTTCGTCCATCAGCTTCTCGGGCGGCACGACCCGCGCCACGACTCCGAGGCGTTCGGCCTCTTCCACATCCATCATGCGGCCGGTGAGGATCATCTCCATCGCCTTGGCCTTGCCCACCGCCTGCACCAGGCGCTGTGTGCCGCCGCCACCCGGAATGATGCCCAGTGTCACTTCCGGCAAGGCGAACTTCGCATTCCCGGCAGCAATGATGGTATCGCAGGCCAGGGCAAACTCGAAACCGCCGCCCAGCGCATAACCCGCCACCGCCGCGATGATGGGCTTCCTGATCGTGGTGATGTGGTCCCAGTCGCGGAGGAAATCCTCCTCCGTCACGTCCGCGAAGGTCTTGTCCTTCATCTCGCGGATGTCGGCCCCCGCCGCGAAGGCCTTGTCGCTGCCGGCAAGAATGATGACTGCAATTCCGGGATCGCCGTCGAAACGGTCCAGCGCCGCGTTCATTTCGGTGATGAGCCTGCCATTGAGCGCATTCAGCGCCTTGGGGCGGTTCAACGTGATGATGCCCACCTTGCCGCGGGTTTCGGTGATGATCGTCTCTTCGCTCATGGTGCTTTCAACGCTGGCAGGATGGACAATAGAAGGTGGATCGACCCGACTGCACGATGCGCCGGATCTTCGCTTTGCATTTTCCCTTTTGGCATGGCTCGCCCTCGCGGTCATAGACCAAAAAACGCTGCTGGAATTCTCCCGGCGTGCCATCGGCGGAACGGTAGTCCTGCAGGGTGGACCCGCCTGCCAGGATGGCCTCGGCGAGGATATCGCGGATGTGGCGCACCAGTTCATCGGCGCGGCGGTCGTTCTTCCTGGCGATGCTTCCTGCCGCCCGCGTCGGGGAAAGCCCGGCCCGGAGCAGCGCCTCGCAGACATAGATGTTGCCCAGCCCGGCGATGATGCGCTGGTCGAGGAGGGCGGCCTTGAGCGGTGCCTTCTTCCCCGCGAAGGCCGCGCGCAGGTAATCCCCGCTCAGCCCATTGCCAAGGGGTTCCACCCCAAGCCCGGCCAGCAGGGGATGGGCCTCGCCGGGGCGCTCAAGGTCCATCATGCCGAAGCGGCGATGATCGGAATAGACGATGCGCGTGCCGTCATCGAGTGCGAAGACGACATGGTCGTGGGGACCGTCGGCGCTACCGGAGGCGGCGGCCGTATCATAGAATTCACCCGGAACCGCCACCGCGCCGTCAGCCCGGAACACGGTAAACCGCCCGGTCATGCCGAGGTGCAGGATCAGCGTATCGCCCCTGTCGGTTGCAGCGAGCAGGTATTTTGCCCGGCGGTCGAGGCGTTCCACCCGTGCGCCCTCCAGCCTTTCCCGGAAATCGGGCGGAAAGGGAAAGCGCAGGTCGGGACGCCGCAACTCCAGTTTCGTGACGGTGCGGCCCACAAAGGCAGGCTCCAAACCCCGTCTGACCGTTTCCACTTCCGGCAATTCTGGCATGGCGTTAGCCATATCGGCCCCTGCGTCCCGGTTGCAATAGAAGTTTAGGGAGCTTTCGCCTATGTAAGCCCCCATGAGTGACACTGCTGACACGACCGGGCGCAACGAAACCGCCTTCGGTTTCCGCACCGTGGAAAAGGGCGAAAAACAGGGTCTGGTAAACGATGTGTTTGCCAAGTCCGCGGCCCGCTACGACCAGATGAACGACCTCATGTCGGCGGGGATCCACCGGCTGTGGAAGGACGATTTCGTGGCCATGGTGAACCCGCCGCGGGGAGCAACGCCCTTCCATGGCCTCGACGTGGCGGGCGGCACCGGCGACATCGCCTTCCGGATCGTGACCGCCGGCGGCCCCGGCACCCGCGTCACCATTGCCGACATCTCGCCGGAGATGGTGGAAGAGGGACGGCAGCGCGCCCAGCGGGAAGGCTTTGCGGGTAAGGTTGAATTCACCGTGGGCAATGCCGAGCAGCTTGCCTTCCCCGACCGCAGTTTCGACTGCTACACCATCGCCTTCGGCATCCGGAACGTGCCCTCGATCGAGAAGGCGCTGCGCGAAGCCTATCGCGTGCTGAAACCGGGTGGCCGTTTCCTCTGTCTCGAATTCTCCCACATGGATGTGGAGATGATGCAGAAGGCCTACGATGCCTATTCCTTCACCGTCATTCCTGCCGTGGGCAAGGTGGTGACGGGCGACGGGCAGCCCTATCGCTATCTCGTCGAGTCGATCCGGACCTTCCCGAAGCAGGACGAATTCGCCGCCATGATCTCAGCGGCGGGCTTCGAGCGGGTGACCTTCCGGAATCTCACCGGCGGCATTGCCGCCATTCATTCGGGCTGGCGCATCTGATGGCGAACGCCGTCACCAATGCCTGCCGCCTGATGCGGGCCGGCTTCACGCTGGCGCGTCATGGGGCCTTGCTGCCGCCGGAACAGACGGCGCAATTGCCATGGGCGGCACGCAAGGGCCTGAGCATTGCCCAATGGGGATCAGGCGAGGGCGCGGGCCAGGCCAACCGCATCTCGACCGCCCTCTCCGCCCTTGGCCCCAGCTACATCAAGCTTGGCCAGTTCCTCGCCACCCGACCCGACATGATCGGCGCCAAGCGGGCCTTCGAACTGAAGGTGCTGCAGGACAAGCTGCCGCCCTTCAGCATGGAACAGGCGCGCGCCACCATCCTCGCCGAACTCGGCCATCCGGTCGGGCATTTCTTTGCGTCCTTCAGCGAGCCGGTTGCGGCGGCCTCGGTGGCTCAGGTGCACAAGGCCGTCACCCATGATGGCCGCACCGTTGCGGTCAAGATCCTGCGCCCCGGAGTCGAGAAGCGTTTCGCCGCCGATATCGAGAGTTTCGGTTTTGCCGCGCGCCTGATGGAAAGCCTCTCGGCGGAGGGCAAGCGCCTGCGCCCGGTTGCTGCCGTGGCCATGCTTGAGCAGTCGATGAAGCTGGAACTCGATCTCCGCATGGAAGCGTCCGCCATTGCCGAAATGCGCGAGAACACCAGGGACGATCCCGGCTTCCGCCTGCCCACCGTTGACTGGGCCACCACCTCGCGGCGCGTGCTGACCACCGAATGGATCGACGGCACGCCGATGGCGGATGTCGAGGCACTGCGGGCGCAGGGGCTTGACCTCGTCGCCCTCGGCGACACGGTGATCCAGAGTTTCCTCCGTCACGCCATCCGCGACGGCTTCTTCCATGCCGACATGCATCAGGGCAACCTGATGGTTGACGGCAACGGTCAGCTCGTGGCGCTTGATTTCGGCATCATGGGGAGGCTTGCCCCGAAGGAGCGCCTGTTCCTGGCCGAGATCCTGCACGGCTTCATCACCCGCGACTACAAGCGCGTGGCGCAGGTGCATTTTGACGCCGGCTATGTGCCCCTGCATCAGGATGTCAACAACTTCGCCCAGGCGCTTCGCGCCATCGGCGAACCCATTCTCGGACTTCCCGCCGACCAGATTTCCATGGCGCGGCTGCTCACCCAGTTGTTCGAGGTGACGGAACAGTTCGACATGCAGACCCAACCGCAATTGCTCCTGCTGCAAAAGACCATGGTGGTGGTTGAAGGCGTGGCCCGCACGCTGAACCCCAACCTCAACATGTGGAAGACGGCAGAACCGGTGGTGAGAGGCTGGATCGAACGCACCCTCGGCCCCATCGGCAAGCTCGAAGAGGCCGGAGAAAGCCTGCGCGACCTTGCCCGCCTCGCCCTGCAA
>JAEUMJ010000092.1 GCA_016792865.1 Hyphomicrobiales bacterium
GGAGGATGTGTGGCCGACGAAATCATTCTCCATCATGTCGGCGGCATGTGCCCTGGCGGCAGAAACAAGCAGGTCGCTGCCCTTTTGCAACCCCTTCAGTCCGTTCTGGGCGCGATAGGCGTTGGCCGAGCCAAGGAGCACGTTTTCGAGATCGGGGCGAAATCTTGCCCCGCCGGGAAGCCCGGCATTGATCCGGGCCACATAGGCGGCATAGGTTTCGCGGGCGTTTGCCCTGCGCGCCGCAAAAAAAGCTGCCGCGCCGAGAAGCAGCGCCCGGCGTGACAGGCATGACCTACCGATAATCCTGTGACCCAACTCACACCTCACAATCGAATTTAACCGGGCGTTACTCACACAAATCGTATATCTCTATAAGCGAATCAGGGTGCCCATGGGGCGGGGCCAAGCGACATGACCGAGCCGACAGGCAAAGACATTGCGGATCTGCAGCGCAAGATCGCCATGCTGGAACAGGATGTACAGCATCTGGTCAGCCATGACCAGTTGACCGGGCTCCTCATCCGTTCGGCCTTCCTCAAGCGCGTCGAGAAAGTGCTGGGCGAGCAGCGCGAAAGCGGCCCCCAGTGCGCCATCATCGAAATCGGTGTCCGTGGCATTCCCCGCATCACCGGAGCCTTGGGCCGCCATGTGGGCGATTATGTGATCTCCGCCCTCGCCGCGCGGTTATCCTCCGGAATTCCCAGCGATTGCCTTCTCTGCCGCCTCGACTACTGGAGCTTTGCCGTCTTCCTCCCGCAGATCAACGATGCGCTGGAAGCCCTCATCACCGCCAAGAAGCTGATCGAGCTGATGAACCAGCCGATCGACTGGGTGGAGCGGTCGCTCACCATCGAAGCGGCGGCCGGCGTGGCTCTTGCCAACAAGACCGATGTGGATGCCGGGCTGTTCCTGCACCGCGCCGGGCTGGCCTACAAGGCTGCCACCGAAAAGGGCGGCCCCGGCTATGCCTTCTTCAATCCCGCCCTCGAGCAGGCAGCACGCCGCAAGCAGGATGTGCAGACCGCCATTCAGGAAGCCCTTGAGAAGCAGTTCTTCTCCCTCGCCTTCCAGCCCTATTTCCACGCCATGAGCGGCGAGCTTGCCGGGATGGAGGCGCTCATGCGCCTCAAGCATCCGACGCTCGGTGCCATCTCCCCCGCCGAATTCATTCCGGTGGCCGAAGAATCCGGCGCCATCCACAAGATCGGTGCCTGGGTGCTGGCGGAAGCCTGCCGGATCGCCTCCAACTGGCCGCAGCACATACTCGTTTCCATCAACTTCTCCCCGGAGCAGTTCCTCAGCGGGCAATTGCTGAGCGATGTGCACAACGCCCTCGAACTCTCCTCCTTCCCGGCCTACCGGCTGGAGGTGGAGATCACCGAATCGACCATGCTCAGCGATACCGAAATGGTCATGTCGCAGCTCACGGCACTGCGCGAACTCGGCTGCCAGATCGTGATGGACGATTTCGGTACCGGCTATTCCTCCCTGAGCTATCTCTGGAAGTTCCCGTTCTCCAAACTGAAGATCGACAAGTCCTTCGTGCAGGCCATGGATACCAAGCCGCAGGTGAAGGGCATGTTGCGCACCATCCTCGATCTCGCCCGCAACCTTGGCCTCAAGGTCACGGCGGAAGGCATCGAGACAACCGAACAGGCCGAGATGCTGCGCAGCCATCATTGCGATTTCATTCAGGGCTATCTTTGCGGCAAGCCCGTTCCGGAAGCGGAAGTGGCGGCCATCGTCATGTCGCGATTTGCCGCGTCGTTGCGCAATCTCAAGCCGGCAGCGGAAACAACCCCACCGGCAGCCCAGCGTTTCGAATTCTAGGGCAACAGGCTCAGGCGCTTACCAGTCGCTCGTCAGGCCCACCGAAACGATGTCGAGGTGCTGATCGAAGGACGTGGTGATGCCGCTCTGGTCCACATCGCCGTCCTGCATGAAGACATGGCTGTAGGCGAGGTGCGCACTGAAGGTGTCGGTCAGCTTGTACGAGGCACCTGCCGAGAGCCACACGCGATTGTTGTCGGGAATGCGCGGGGTGCGGGTTGAATCCGGCACCGGAGAATCCTCGTAGGCTGCACCCGCCCGCAGGACCAGCTTGTCGCTGTAGGCATATTCGCCACCGAGCGAGACATACCAGCCGTCGCTCCAGTCTTCCTCCACCACCGGCACGGAGACGGTGGGACTCTCGATCGCCAGTTCCTTGAACCGGCTCCAGTTCGTCCATTCGACACCGGCCAACAGGGCGAACCGCTCGTTCACCTGCTGGCGGATGCCCAGTGTCACCATTTCCGGCGTATCGAATTCGCCGCTCATGTCCGCAGGCGTTCCAAGATATTGGCCGTCGCCCTTGAGATTGTGGTGAATGGACGACCTGAAGCCCAGGCCGATCTGGGTGGAGTCGGTCGGCGTCAGCATCAGGCCGGCCGTGAAACCAAGGCCGATGTCATCGGCGTCAACCTTGAAAACCTTGGACCCGCCGCTGCGGCTGTCGAGATACATGGTCATGTATTCGATCTGCGCACCGAGGCCGACGGCGATCCAGTCATTGATCTTGTACGAGACGGATGGCCCCAGGGTATAGGTCTGCACTTCCGAGCGGTCGCCCAGGATTGCACCTGCCCAGGTGTTCTTGGCGTCCGTCGCCAGCCCGAAGGGCGCACCGAAGGTGAGGCCAAGGGTGAGCTTGTCGTTCACGCCGTAGGAATAGGCCGAGGCCGGAACGAAGGCCCATTCCCCCACGTTGCCGCTGTCCGTTCCGCCGAACGACGCTTCCGAGTTGGGCAGCACCAGCGAGAGGTTGGATTCCGAGATGAAGCCATACTCGTTGATCAGCGAGGTGGTCGCCGGATTCCAGAACTGCGAGGACACGCCGCCGCTGCCTGCCGCAACGCCAGCAAAGGAGCTCCCCTGCCCGACCACCGACTGTTCACGCAGTGCAAAACCGCCCGCGTACGCCGCTGTCGAGGCCAGAAGCAGTGCTGCCGCCGATGCCACGGTCCGAAGTGATGAATGTGCCATGTTTCCCCCGCCACGTCCGAAACTGAACACGCCGCTTTCACGACGCGCCGCCCGCCCAATAAATGGGCTGAAACGGGGGAGCAAATCAACCGGGAATTTTGTCGCCGCACCATTTTGCGACCATGCTGCAGCGCAAAATCCAGTTCCGCGAAAGTCCCCTAGTCCTGGAAGGGATCGCGCATCAGGATGGTGTCGTCACGCTCCGGCGAGGTGGAGAGAAGCGCGACCGGACATTCGATCAACTCCTCCAGATAGCGAACATATTTCACGGCCTGGGCCGGGAGTGCCGTCCACGAACGGGCACCGGCGGACGTGCCGGACCAGCCCTCAAAGCTCTCGTAGATCGGTTCCACGCGCTTTTGCGCTTCTTCCGCTGCAGGGAACCTGTCGATGCGCTTGCCGTCGAGCATGTAGCCCACGCCGACCTTGATCTCCTTGAGGCCGTCGAGGATGTCGAGCTTGGTGAGGGCGATCCCCTGAATGCCGGAGGTCTTGATCGCCTGGCGAACCAGAACGGCATCGAACCAGCCACACCGGCGCTTGCGGCCCGTCACGGTGCCGAACTCGCGGCCACGCTGGCCGATCAGTTCACCGATCTCGTTGTCCTGCTCGGTCGGGAAAGGGCCGGAGCCAACCCGAGTTGTGTAGGCCTTGGCAATGCCCAGCGTGTAGTTCACCGAGGCCGGGCCGATCCCCGTGCCGCTGGCAGCCTGCGCCGCAACGGTATTCGACGAGGTGACGTAAGGATAGGTGCCGTGATCGATGTCGAGCAGGATGCCCTGTGCACCTTCGAACAGGATGCGGCGGCCCGCCTTCTTCTGCTCGTCCAGCAACGCCCAGACAGCATCGGCATAGGGCAGGATCCTGGGTGCGATTTCCGACAACTCGGCCAGCACGGCGGCAGGCTTCAATTCCGGCTGGCCCATGCCGCGGCGCAGGGCATTGTGATGCGCCAGCATGCGGTCGATCTTCATCCCGATGGTCGAGAGATCGGCCAGGTCATTGACGCGGATGGCACGGCGTCCGACCTTGTCTTCATAAGCTGGGCCGATGCCGCGCCCCGTGGTTCCGATCTTGCCCGCCCCTGCTGCGGCCTCCCGCAACTGGTCGAGTTCACGGTGCAGCGGAAGGATGAGCGTTGCATTGCTGGCGATGCGGAGATTGTCGCGGCTGATCGCGACGCCCTGCCCCTTCAGCTTGTCGATCTCCGACATCAGCGCCCAGGGGTCGATGACCACGCCGTTGCCGATCACCGAGAGCTTGCCGGGACGGAGAATTCCGGAAGGCAGAAGCGAGAGCTTGTAGGTCACGCCGTTGATGACAAGCGTATGCCCGGCGTTGTGACCGCCCTGGAAGCGTGCGACCACATCGGCCCGCTCGGACAGCCAATCCACAATCTTGCCCTTGCCCTCATCGCCCCACTGGGCGCCGACCACGGCGACGTTTGCCATTTTCTTCTTCCTTCAGAACGCGAAAACGGCCCCGCGGGACTCATCAGGTCCGGGGGGCCGTTGACGGCTCATACAGCATTTGCCGGGTGGCGCAACAGCCCCGGCCCACCCTCCACACAACCCTTTGCAATCTGAACTCTATTTTCCGGGCGGGAAGTATTCCCTGTGCCACACGCGGCATCACCCCAGTATAAGCAGCGGAATCTGTAGGAACCAAAAAGACAAGCAAAACATAACAGTACAACCGCAAATACACCTGTCGTGTAACTTTCTGGACTGCGCGGGTGGGGCGCCAACGCTATTCGTGACGGAATTCATGTCGGGGAAATCTGGAAAGTCTGGGCAGCACACGGTTTTTGCCGCCAACCTGCGTACGCTCTGCGCCCTGCAGACATCGATTGCCGACATCTGCCGGGATACCGGCATCAACCGCCAGCAGTTCAACAAGTATCTCGCGGGCCGCGCCATCCCGAGCGCCCGCATCCTGCGGAAAATCTGCCAGCGCCTCGGCGTCAACGAAGATGCGATCTTGTCATCGCCCTTGAAGCCGGGCCATGCCGACGGGCGGCCTTCTCCGCTCCTGTCCCCGCCGCGCCTGCCGCAGCTTGGCCGCGAGCTGGATCGGCTGTTCAGCCTTTTCCTGCCTGACCTGCGTGGGCTTGGGCGGCTTGATGAACAGGATTTCGGGGCCGGGGCCTATCACGTCTATTTCCCGTTCAGCGGCTTCAACGGCCATGTGTTGCGTTCGTATCAGGAAGTGTGGTGGCACAAGGATCTCCTCATGTTCACGCGCTTCACGCGGATCAAGGAACCCGAAAAGCGGGAAGTGATGGTGCTGGGGCGGCATTTCGGTGTTGCGGTTGCCGCCAAGGGCGAGATCTCGCTTGTCGCGCGGAACCGCGCCCCGCCCTATCAGATCTCGGTGATCAACATTCAGCCTGACATCTTCCTCAAGCGCTTCTTTGTCGGGCTGAGTATCACCCATGGTGCGGGCTGGCCGCTCGCCTGCCGCGTCGTGATGGAAAAGCTCGACCCGTCGCGGACGCGCCGGGAGAACCTCAAGCCCTGTGGCGTGGTTCCGCTTCCCGACAGGAGCGTTCCGGACTTCGTGAGGAATGTGCTGAAGCCCGACACGGAGCGCGGCCCCACCCTGCAATTGCCCGACCTCGACGAAATCGTGGCAGCACGCTTCGGTCGCTGACCGGCCTCCTTCTGATGAGGGGCAGCGGCTTTCCCCTCACGCGCCGCCGCTCTTGGCCCGGAAGGTGTTCACATAAAGAACGTCGCAGAGGATCTTTGCCGTGGATAGCCCGGCTGCGTGCGAGACGGCGCTCAGCATGGCGGCGTGCTCGGCGATGAAGCTGGACGCGGCTTCCGTGTCGAGGCGGACCGATTCCAGTGTTTCAGGACCGGTTTTCCAGTCCACCAGATTGCGCAACAATTCATGGGTGCGGGCCTGATCCAGCGCAATGTCGCTCCTGCCGCGCGGGGCTTTGAATCTCTGATCCATCACGTCGCCTCATTAATAAACTCATGATAGCGACAAGTGAAACTCATACAATTTCTGTGGCTGGCTCAGGGCGTAACCGAAAATCTTTCGCTCTTTGGCTTTTACCCGCCGACGTTGTCCCAAGCTGCCGGGCAAAAGCAAAAAGCCCCGGAAATCCGGAGCTTTCAACAGAGTGCAGAGGCGGGGTGCGGTTCAGCCCGGCAAGCGGCCAGACGGCGTCATCTGGTCAACAACGCCTGGCAGAACAGTGGCAAGGCGCTTCAGCAATTCATCGCGCGGAAGGCCGGTCTGCCGGGCCAGTTCATCGATCACATCACCACCCACGCCGCGTTCGACTTCGGGTTCGGTGACCGGAACATTCTCGCCGGTGCCGACCCAGCTGTCGGCCTTTTCTCCGAGACCGGCCTTGCGGAAACTGTCCACCAATCCGCCGAGGCTGCCGGCAGGATTCTGCCCGCCCGCCTGTTGCCCGAGGTTCTTGACGAACTCGCCGATCTTGTCCCGGTTCTGCCAGCCTGCCACTACGGCAAGTCCGAGCAGTGCTTTCAACATGCTATTGGTGTTGGCCATCGTGTTCTCCTCTCAATGGTTGCAGACATATCGGGATCGAAGGTGACGAATGCAAGGCATTGCCCGGAGGCATGGCGGCGTATAGGTTCCACCTGTCCCGCAACGGGATCGAGGGAGAAAACTATGGGAATCATCTGGACCATCATCATCGGCGCAATCGTCGGTGCCATTGCCAAGTTCATCATGCCGGGCGGGAACGAGCCCAAGGGTTTCATCCTGACGGCCATCCTGGGCATCGTCGGCGCCCTGGTGGCAAATTGGATTGCAAACAACATCGGCATCCTGGGAACGCAGGGCGTCTGGGGATTTGTCAGTTCCATCATCGGCGCGATCATCGTGCTGGTGATCTATGGCATGGTCTTCAAGCCGAAGGCGTGAGGCCAGACCGGGGGGATTCCCCCCACACGACCGATTTCGCGGCCCGGACAACCGGGCCGTTTTTTATGGCTTGCGTCGTTTTTTCGCTATCGGTCGTTTTTGGCCCAAGGCATAAGGACGCCATGGCCAACCTCGTGATCACCTTCTGGCGCGACATTCCTTCTGCCGTCTCGGTCAAGGCCGGGCGGAAGGAAGAAAAGCGCATGCTCGACAACCGCTTCATGGAAGCCATCGACATGGCGGCGATGCGGGACGGCTCCACCTCGACAGACGACTACCTCGCCGATTGGCGCAGGGGCGAACCCATTCCTGTTTCCGATGATCTCGCCGCCGAGGCCGACAAGGCCAAGGCCGACATCGAAGCAACCTACACCCAGGACCGCATCAAGCAACTCATCGGCAATGGAGGCCGAAACCCGTCATGACCCACACTCTTGTCGCCTCAGCCACCCGCGAGCACATTATCGGCTTCGACAAGCCCTTCACCATCATCGGTGAGCGCATCAACCCGACGGGACGCAAGAAGCTGGCCGCCGAAATGCAGGCCGGAAACTTCGAAACCGTGAAGGCCGACGCCCTCGCCCAGATGGCGGCCGGCGCCCACATTCTCGATGTCAACGCCGGGGTCACTGCCGTGAACCCGAACGAAACCGAGCCGCTGCTGATGAAGCAGACCCTCGAAATCGTGATGTCGGTCACCGACCTTCCCCTTTGCATCGACTCTTCCGTCACCTCGGCCCTCAAGATGGGTCTTGAGGTTGCCAAGGGCCGCCCGCTGGTGAACTCGGTCACGGGCGAGGAGGAGAAGCTCGAAGCCATCCTGCCGCTCGTCGCCAAGTACAATGTTCCCGTCGTTGCCATCTCCAACGATGAAACCGGCATTTCGGAAGATCCGGACGTGCGCTTTGAAGTGGCCAAGAAGATCGTGCAGCGCGCCGCCGATCACGGCATCAAGCCGCATGACATCGTCGTTGACCCGCTCGTCATGCCCATCGGCGCCATGGGCACAGCCGGCCAGCAGGTGTTCCGCCTTGTGCGCCGCCTGCGCGAGGAGCTGAAGGTGAACACCACCTGCGGTGCCTCCAATATCTCGTTCGGCATGCCGAACCGCCGTGCGCTGACGGGCTACTTCCTCGCCATGGCCGCCTCCCACGGCATGACCTCGGCGATCATGAACCCCATGCACGATGAGGACATGCACGCCATCTTCGGTGCCAACGTGCTGAACGGCACGGATGCCCACTGCCGCTTCTGGAACAACAAGTTTCGCGACATGGCCCCGGCCCCCTCGTCGGCAAACCGCCCGGCCGGCGAAGCAGCGCCTTCGGCCGACGACATTGCGGCACGCCGCGCCGCACGCGAAGCCCGCCGCCGCAGGTAATCACCAACATCACTCCGACGACTGCAAGCCTTCCCCGGACTTCCGGGGAAGGTTTTTTGTTGTGCTTCAGGCCGCGAGCGGCGGGCCGATGATGTCGATGCCATTCCGGGAACAGGCGGCGGCCAGCGCCGCGATCATGTCGGCGGTCGGGGGCTGGACAGGCGGGACGTGTTCCGTGGCTGCCGGTTCCGACATTTCAAGCACCATGGTTTCAAAGTCCGTGCCG
This sequence comes from Hyphomicrobiales bacterium, assembly GCA_016792865.1. Lineage (GTDB taxonomy): Bacteria > Pseudomonadota > Alphaproteobacteria > Rhizobiales > Aestuariivirgaceae > Aestuariivirga. The sequence continues at coordinate 8,541 of JAEUMJ010000092.1, forward strand.
CGCATGATCGTCAGGCAATGGGCGCCCTCCGGTGACTCCACCACGAAGCGATGCGCCACGCCCTTCGGCGCGCAAAGCACATCGCCGCCGTGAGCGACCACGATGCTGCCGCCGATCTCGAACCTCATGGTGCCGCTGAGGATATGGAACACCTCATCCTCGTTGCGATGAATGTGCAGTGGCGTGGCCTCGCCGTGGGGCATGCGGTGTTCGATGATCGAAAGGCCGTCGCTGTTGTCGTTGGCCGAAAGCCGAAGCGACACAAGCGTGCCCTTGAAGTTGCGGATGCCGGTGGTGCTGGCCTTTTTCATGTTTCTCTCCTGTAACGGGGGGCGCACAGGCCCAGGGTTGACGCAGGCCCGGTTATTGCCTTCTCTGCTGCACCGGAAATCGAATGATTGTATGGGCTCCATTCGCGCCATGAATTTTGCCGCCTTCGACCTGAATCTCCTGCGGATCTTCAACGCCCTGATGCGGGAACGCAGCGCCACGCGGGCCGGTGAACAGGTCGGCCTGAGCCAACCGGCCGTGAGTGCCGCGCTCAACCGCCTGCGCGACCTTCTCGACGACAAGCTGTTCGTGCGCCAGGGCAACGAGATGATCCCCACGCCACGGGCGGAAAGCCTGGCGCCCGGCATCCAGGATGCGCTGGAGTCGCTGGAACGGCTTCTGGCAAGGCCCGGGGCGTTCGATCCGGCGAAGCTGGAGCGCAGCTTCACCCTGATGGGGGCGGACTTCTTTGCCATTCTCCTCGTGCCCGGTCTGGTGCAGAGGCTTCGCGGGCTCTCCAGCGGCATTTCCCTGCGGTTTCTTGACACCGCCAGAGGCGATGTGGCCCGGCTTCTCAGCGATGACGCCATCGACATGGCGCTCGAAGCACCCATTGACACGGCTGAGTGGATCGAAAGCGAGCTTCTCTTCATGTCACCCTTCAAGGTGATTGCCTCCGCCAGCCATCCGCTGCTCCACGCGCTGGGCGATGCGGACACCCTGCCTCCGGAGGCAATTGCAGAGCTGGACTGGGCGCTCAGGTCCAGTGACGGCAGCCTGCGCGGCCCCATTGACGAGGCCCTGGCGCAACATGGGTTGAAGCGGCGTGTCGTCCTCGCCATGCCGCACTTCGCGCCGCTGGTGGACTGCGTGGCCGCAAACAACCTTGCTGCAGCCATTCCTGCACAGTTCGCCGAGGCCCATGCGAAGCCGAAAGGATTGCGCGTCTTCAATCTCCCCTTCCCCTCGCCTGCCTCGCCCATCAAGCTCTATTGGCATGAGAGGCGCACGCGCGACCCTGCCCACGCCTGGCTGCGCAAGCTGGTGCACGAGCTTTGCGAACCCTTCAGGAGAAGCCCATGACAACCACGACGGGACGTTGCCATTGCGGTGCCGTGCACTGGACATTCGAAGGCGAGATTCCTGACGGCACCACCTGCAACTGCACCATCTGCCGCCGCTACGGCGTGATCTGGGCCTACGGACATGTGGGCGGCGAGATTGCCGTGACGGCAGCGGAAGGCGCGCTTGCGTCCTACAGCTGGGGCGGGAAGACCATCTCGTTCAATTTCTGCAAGCGTTGCGGCAATGTCGTGTCGTGGCAGGGAATTGACCCGGAGCCGGACGGCCGCACCCGCATTGCCGTCAACCTGCGCCTCGCCGAACCCGAAGCCGTGGCGCATGTGCCGCTGCAGCGGTTCAACGGGCTGCACGACTGGACAGACCTGCCGCGCGATGGCCGCACCGTGGGCGATATCTGGTTCTGAAGCGGGCCGGAACCAAGGCTCCGGCCCAGGCGGTGGCTGTTATTGCTGTGGCGGCACGACGCGCAGGACAAAGCCTGTCGGCTTCTCGCTGGGGCCGAAGGGGCCGGGCACCTTGTTGCTGACGGCCGGGATCGTGCGCAGGAATGCCACGATGGCCTTCTGGTCGTCGGGGGTCAGGGTGGCGAAGGCGTGCCACGGCATGACGGGCGCCAGTTCGCGGCCCGACGGGTGCTTGCCCTGCGTGACGGCGGCGATGACCTGCTCATCTGTCCAGCCGCCAAGCCCCGTGTCCTTGTCGGGCGTCAGGTTCGGCCCGTGGAACACGCCAAGGCCCGGAACCTCGAAGCCCACCTCCGAGCCCCCGAGGTAGCGCGCCATATCCGGCTTTCCGAGAAAATAGCCGGGCGTATGGCAGTCATTGCAGCCCGCAATGCCAACCAGATATTTGCCACGCGCCACCGCATCCTGGGCGGTTGCGGCTGGCGCCAGATGAATGACCGCTGCCAACAGGGCCGAAACGGCGGTGGCCGCCCTCCCCATTGTCTGCTTCGCCGGTCCACGGTTCATGGTTCCCTCCACTATCTGCAGATTGCCCCCGGCGCCCGGCGTCTATGGCAGTCTTTGCCGGTGTCGGCAATCGCGGCAAGCCATGTCGCATTTGGGGTTCCGGCGAACGGAAGGGCCATCTATTCTCGGGCCTCACTTCGTATCCGGGATGTCATGACCGAACAGAACCCTCTCATCGTCTTCACGCCTTCGGGCAAGCGCGGCCGTTTTCCCAAGGGCACGCCCGTGCTCCAGGCTGCCCGCGCATTGGGTGTGGATATCGATTCCGTCTGCGGCGGGCGGGCCATATGCGGCCGCTGCCAGATCACCGTGGGCGAAGGCGAATTCGCCAAGCATGGCATCACCTCCGCCACCGGCCACGTGAGCGGGGTCACGCAGGTCGAGGAGCGTTACGACCGCATCCGCGGCCTTCCCGCCGGCCGGCGCCTTTCCTGCCAGACGCAGATTCTCGGCGATCTCGTCATCGACGTGCCGCCGGAATCGCAGGTGCACAAGCAGGTGGTGCGCAAGGAGGCCGATACGCGCGTCATCGAACTCGATCCTGCCACTCACCTCTACTACATCGAGGTGGAAGAGCCGGACATGCACAAGCCCTCGTCCGATCTTGAACGCGTCTATCAGGCGTTGAAGGATCAATGGGGCGTGGAGAATGTGACCTGCGACCTCGCCATCATTGCAGGGTTGCAAAAGGTGTTGCGCAAGGGCGAATGGAAAATCACCTGCGCGGTTTATTCACGTGCGCCCGGGGGCGGCAACCGCCTCACGGCCATCTGGCCCGGTTTCCATGACTCGCTTTTCGGCCTCGCCATCGACGTGGGCAGCACAACGATTGCGGCGCACCTGACCAATCTTTCCACCGGCGAAGTGATCTCGTCGGCGGGACTGATGAACCCGCAGATCCGTTTCGGCGAAGACCTGATGAGTCGCGTATCCTACGTGATGATGAATCCGGGCGGCGAAAAGGAAATGACCAATGCCGTCCGCGCCGCCCTTCAACAATTGGCTGAAGAAGTGGCAAGGCAGGCGAATGTGCCGCTCGATGACATCCTGGAAGTGGTGCTTGTCGGCAATCCGGTGATGCATCACCTCTTCCTCGGTGTTGATCCCACCGAGCTTGGCGGTGCACCCTTTGCGCTCGCCACCGGGCTGCCTCTCACCTTCCCTGCCCGCGAAATGGATTTCAGGCTGAATGCCGGGGCCTATGTCTATGTGCTGCCCTGCATCGCCGGCCATGTGGGCGCTGATGCCGCGGGCGTCGTCCTGTCGGAGGCGCCGCACACGCAGGAAGACTACATGCTCTGCGTGGACGTGGGCACCAACGCCGAAATCGTTCTCGGCACCCGGCATCGCCTGCTCGCGTGTTCGTCGCCCACGGGCCCAGCCTTTGAAGGCGCACAGATTTCCTCAGGCCAGCGTGCAGCACCGGGCGCAATCGAGCGCATCCGCATCGACCCAGAAACGCTGGAGCCTCGCTACAAGGTGATCGGCTGCGACCTGTGGTCGGATGAAGATGGCTTCGAGGAAGCCGTTTCGGGCACGGGCGTGACGGGCATCTGCGGCTCCGGGATCATCGAGGCAATCGCAGAGATGTATCTTGCCGGCGTGATCAATCAGGATGGTCTTGTCGATGGGGCGATGGCAGAGAAGTCGTGGCGCATCGAACCCTACAAGCGCACCTTCAACTATGTGATCCGCAAGCCGCGCGAGGACGGGAACGAACCCCTGATCCGCGTCACCCAGAACGACGTGCGCGCCATCCAGATGGCAAAGGCCGCGCTGTATGCGGGCGTGCGCCTGCTCATGGACAAGCTCAACATCGATCACGTGGACAAGATCAGGCTCGCGGGGGCCTTCGGCTCACACATCGACATGAAGTACGCCATGGTGCTGGGTCTCATTCCCGACTGCGATCTCACGCGCGTCCAGTCGGCGGGCAATGCGGCGGGAACCGGTGCCCGCATCGCGCTTCTGAACAAGAAGGGGCGCGACGAGATCGAAAATGTCGTTCGCCGCATCGAGAAAATCGAGACTGCTGTCGAACCGAAGTTCCAGCAGCACTTCGTGGAGGCGATGGCGCTGCCGCACAAGACCGCTGATTTCGTGAACCTGAAAAAGGTCGTTGCCCTGCCCCCGGCAAAAATTGTTTCGGTTGCGGGAGAAGACGGGGAAGGCGGCGAACGGCGCAGGCGCCGCCGCGGTTGAGCGCCCTTCACGCGTTCATTTCACCGGCGTGAGGCGTATCCGCGCCGGGGCCACCACATCTGCGGCCTTGGCAAAGGACTTGGCGGTCCATGTTGCCCTGGCGCTGCAATCCGTGCCGGTGAACGTCACCTGTGCCGCGAGTTCCGCATTGGCCTTCAGTTCATCGCAGAACAGCGGCGACATCATCATCCGCCCTTCGGAGATGCTTGCGATCATGTAGGCGAAGGGCTTCCCCTCCCCTTCCTGCGCCTGCAAGACGAAACGGCCAGAGCCAAGCGGCACAAAGAGCACGGTGATCTCATCGTTCTCATTGCTGTTCCTCGCAACGTAATGCTTGCCTTGTCGCGTGAAGATGATTTCGCCGCCGTCTTCTGCCACCCACACGCCCTTCGACAGCGACTCGGAGGTGAAGCGCATGCCCAGCTTTTCCAATGCCGCCACGCCCTTCGCTTCGGGAAACAGCGCGTCGGGCGATTGCAGAACGCAACCTGCCAGGCCGAAGGCCAGCAGGGCCGCAGCTACGAACACCCTCAAGGCATGTATGCATGGCATGTCGGACTATCCTGTATCGCGCAATCGGTGGAATTCACCCTGAAATGGGCAAGGACCGCAAGTGACTCTCCGTCAGCCGGTCTGATCGGGACAGCCGCGGATCGCAAGGCCCGCGGCTTTTGTCATGCCGGGCGGTCTTCGATATGGCGTGAGGCAACATACAGGTGCCACGTCGCGTGACCCAGCACCGGCAGCACGATGAGCAATCCGAGGAACATCGGAATGAGGGCAAGGAAAGTCAGCGCCGCGATGACGATGCCGAAGAAGATCATGGCGGGAAGATTCTCGAAAACACTGCGCCAGCTGGTAATCACGGCAGTGATGAAATCCACGTCGCGATGCAGCAGCATCGGCATGGAAATCACCGTGGAGCAGAACAGCACGAACGCCAGGCCCGCCCCGACCACGCTGCCCACCATGAGGAAGGTCATGCCGTCGCTTTGCGTAAGTGCCGTGAGAAATCCATCGAGGCTGGCAAATCCCTTGAAGCCCATGAACAGCGCCACCAGCAGCCGCACCTGATACATCCACACCCACATGATGAAGAGCACCACAAAGGCCATCCAGCCGAACTCACGGCGACTCTGCCGCAATGTCACTGTCAGAATGTCAGCGAAATTCAGCGGTTCCTTGTGTGCAATGCGGCGGCTGATTTCATAAAGCCCCGCCGCAACGAAGGGTCCGACCAGCGGAAAGCCGATGGCGAGCGGGAGAATCAGCCAGACGCTGCGGTATTGGGACAGCAGGAAATAGAGCAGGATTCCGCCCGCTGCATAAATGCCGCCGAAGAAAAGCCCCAGCAATGGCGCGTGCATGAAGTCCTTCCACCCCGCGTGAAGCGCCGTGAAGACATCGGAAATGGAGAGAGGGTGCGAGATGCGGCTGGGCTTTGGCATGATCGGAGAAAGGTGCGGCAACAGGCGCGTGAAATCAATACGCGGTGCAGCAAGACATCATGACTGTTTCGCACTCGCACGCAATGCAAGAAGACCCGCGACGGCGATCAGGGCCATGCCGACGAATGTGGTGAGGCGCGGCACCTCGTTGAAGAACAGGAAGCCCCAAAGACTGCCCCAGACCATGCCCAGATATTCAAACGGAGCCACCACATTGGCTGCGCCCTTGCGATAGCCTTGCGCCAGGAAGTTGGACCCGAAAGCGGCAATGATGCCGCAAATTGCCATCAGGAACATGTCACGCGGCGAGGGAACGCCCCAGGGCCGCACCAGGAAATCAAGGCTGGGATGGCCGGGAGGCTGGATGTTGAGCGCCATGGTGATCGTCGCAAAGACCAGGGCGCCGATCAGGTACGAGACATTCAGGTAGAAGGTCATCACCGGGGCGGCGACCGTGCGGCCATGCTTGCGGGCAAGGATCATGGCATAGGCATAGGTGACGGCACTCACCAGTGACAGCAGTGCGGCAGGTTCAAAAAGGCCGTAGCCCGGACGGAGGATGACACCCACGCCGACGAGGCCGAGGGCAACGGCGGCCCAGGCCGCGGGCGTGACCCGTTCGCCCAGAAGCGGCCCCGACATCAACGTCACCAGCAGCGGGACCGTGAAATAGAGGGCGATGGCCTCCGCCAGGGGCAAGGCCGGGAAGGACATGAAATAGGTGGTGTAGGCGGCAAGAAGAATGAAGCCGCGGCCAACGAGGATCGGCCATTGCGGGGTCTCAAGCTGACGCAGCCCGCCCGCCATGATGACCATCACTGTCAGGATGGGGAAGGCCACCACGGCCCGCAGCACGATTGCCAGCGTCACGGAATGGTCGCCGCTGATGGCCTTGATCACCGTGTCCTGCATGGAAAAAACGAACGTCCCGGCACTGAGCGAGGCAATGCCAAGGAGATTGTTGCGGTAGGAGGAGGCCGTCATGCGAGCGACCGGATTATCGCGCCCCTTCCTGCCAGGCAATGCACGACGCACTCACCTGCCCTGCTTTTCGCTCACCGGCGCCCATCTCGACGCCGCCCCCGCCGAGCCGCTAAAGCGTGGCGCATGACAATGCTCGCACCCGTTCACGCCGTCCTTGCCCGCACCGGCCTCGACGCCATCGCCCTCGTTCCCGGCGCAAACTTCCTGCGCGTCTTCGGCAAGGATTTTCACCAGATGGAACGGCCACTTGTCGTGGTCGTTCCGGCGAAGGGAGACCCCGTCGCCATCGTCCCCAATCTTGAAATGGGATCATTCGAACCCTTGGGTTTCCCCGGGAAGATTTTCGATTGGCGAGACGAGGCGGGCTATATGGGTGCCTTCAAGGCCGCAGGTGCCGCACTGCCCCAGCTTGGCAAGGGCACCAGGGTCGGGGTGGAGGGCCAGCGCATGCGGGTCTTTGACTTCATGGCGCTGCAAAGCGTGCTCCCCGGTGCCACGCTCACCGATGCCCATGCCGACATTTCCTCCATCCGCCTCCACAAGACAGCAGAAGAACTTGCGGCCCTGCGCGAGGCCATCAGGCTTTCCGAAATTGCCCTTGAAGCCACCGTGCAACAGGTACGGGTGGGAATGACCGAGAAGCAGGTGGAAGCCATCCTGCTCGGCGAGTTGTTCAAGGCAGGCTGTGATGGCCTGTCCTTCGATCCCATCGTTGCGGCTGGCGACAATGCCGCGAAGCCCCACGCCTCGGCCCGCGCCGACTACGCCATCAAGCGCGGCGATGCCCTGCTCTTTGATTTCGGTGGCCGCTACAGGCATTTCAGCGCCGACATCACCCGCACGTTCTTCGTGGGTGAGGTCAGCGACCACGATCGCGCCTTCTATGACACGGTGCTGGCCGCCAACAGCAAGGGCCACGAGGTTTCACGGCCCGGCATCACCGCGTCGGATGTCGATGACGCTGTCTGCACCGTGCTGGAACAATCGCAATTCGCTTCCTTCAAGCGCCACAAGACAGGTCATGGCCTCGGCCTCGACGTGCACGAAGCGCCGCAGATCATGCGCGGCAATCAGGCGAAGCTGGAACCGGGCATGGTCTTCACCATCGAACCCGGCCTGTATCGCGACGGTGAAACCGGCGTTCGCATCGAGGATGATGTGGTGGTGACCGAAAATGGCATTGAAAGCCTGACAAGCTTCCCGCGCGAATTGCGCATCATCGGCTAGTCAGCGCCTGGCGTAGGCCACGGCGATTGCGGCTGCAACCCGCGCATTGTTCATGACCAGCGCAATGTTGGCCTTCAGGGAGCGGCCTTCGGTGATCTCGGTGATGCGCTTGAGCAGGAAGGGTGTCACCTGCTTTCCTGCCACGCCCTG
>JAEUMJ010000181.1 GCA_016792865.1 Hyphomicrobiales bacterium
GATCGCTTCCCAGAAGAGTTCCGCTGATCTCCGGCTGACGCCAAGGTCGCTCTTCCATCTCCTCAGGGACGCTGCCGTGAACTGGCTTGCGGACGGCGCACCCAGCATGGGCGCCGCAATCGCCTACTACACGATCTTCTCAATTGCCCCCCTGCTCATCATCATGCTTTCGATCGCCGGCTTCGTCTTTGGAGCGGAAGCTGCCCAGAACCGCATCTTCTCCGAAGCAAGATCATTCGTCGGCAACGATGGGGCCGCTGCCCTTCAGGGCCTTGTTGAAAGCGCCAGCAAGCCGGCAGAAGGCGCCTTTGCCACCGTGACCGGACTTTTCTTCATCCTGATCGGCGCAACCGGAGTCTTCGCAGAACTGCAAGGGGCCATGGACCGGATCTGGAAGGTTCCGGCCAGGAGACGGGAGTCCGGAGTGTGGAACCTCCTGCGCCGCCGCATCCTGACCTTCGGGATATTGCTCGCCGTCGCATTTCTGCTTCTCGTCTCACTGGCCATGAGCGCGCTGATTTCTGCTCTCCAGACCTTCATCATCACGCCGTCCGATGCCCTGGAGGTGTTGTGGCAGACCATCAACTTCGTGGTGAGTTTCCTGGTCATTGCGGCGTTGTTTGCGCTGCTGTTCAAGCTGTTGCCGCAGGTTACGGTGGCATGGCGGGATGTCGTCATCGGGGCGGTGTTCACCGCCCTCCTCTTCAACATCGGCAAGCTCCTGATCGGCCTCTACATCGGCAAGACGGGGGTCGCTTCGGGTTTTGGCGCCGCCGGATCACTGATCGTGCTCATTGTCTGGGTCTATTATTCCGCGCAAATCTTCCTGCTGGGCGCCGAGTTCACCTGGCTTTACGCCGAGAGATTGGGCTCACGCCGCAAGAGACACTTGGCAACCCACGGACAATGACAGTCAGGCCGCCGCCCTTTTCGACAGCTTCGCCTGCAAGACAACCACGATGAACAGGAAAATGCCGCGCACCACCGATTGCCAGTAGGCGGACAGTGAAATCCAGCCCATGCCGTTCTCGAAATTGAGAATGGTGAAAATGATGCCGAGCAGGAGCGCACCTGCAAGCGTGCCGCCGACCGAGCCATTGCCGCCCGTGAGCAGTGTGCCGCCCACAACGACAGACGCGATGGCGAACAACTCCCAACCGATGCCTTCAATGGGCTGGCCCGCACCAAACTGCGCCGCGAGGATCACTCCGGCCAGCCCGGCCATGGTGCCGGAAATCAGGTAGACGAGGAAAATCGTGCGATCCACCGAAAGCCCCATCAAGCGGCTGGCTTCCGTTCCTCCACCCACGGCAAGAACACTTCTTCCGAAGGCCGTATGGTTGATGACGATGCCGCCGATGATGTAGGCCACAAGCGCCATCCATGCCGGGGTCGGGAAACCGAGGATGAAGCCCAGAACGCCGGCGAGCACGCCCGCATCCTCCGCATCCACCCATTCGGGCCGCATGAAGCTCAGGAGATCGCCCTGCCCCAGCGACGTGAACGCCGTGTCGTAGGACACGGACACGGATTGGTTGTTCGCCAGCAACAAGGCCGTGCCCGATGCCGCCAGCATCGTGGCGAGCGTGGCAATGAATGGCATGATTTTCAGGCGCGTGATCACCACGGCATTGATGGCACCGGCCAGCAAGCCCGCACAGACACCGCCCGCAAGGCCGGGCAACAGCCCGTATGGACTGAGATAGGCCGCCACAACACTCGAACAGGCAGCCACCGAACCGACGGAAAGATCGATGCCGCCGGTCATGATGACAAAACACATTCCAAGTGCGACGAGCGCAAACATCGAATTGTAGCGCAGCACAGACTGCACATTGTAGGCGCCAAGGAACCCGTCATAGCGCCAGGCCCCCAGCAGGGTCAGCAGAAGCAGGACGCCGACAACGGCGGTGCTGGGAGAAATGCGGAAGCCCTTCATCATGCCTGCTCCTGACGCTGCAGCCAAACCGCAAGAACGATGAGTCCGGCCTTCACGACCAACGCCGCCGGATCCGGAACACCGTTCGCCAGCAGGGT
>JAEUMJ010000189.1 GCA_016792865.1 Hyphomicrobiales bacterium
GGCAGCGGGTTGTGGCAGCGGCGTCGTGGCATCGGGCATCTGCAAGAGACTGCGATTGCGTTCCCTCAGCAATCGCAAGCAAGTCGTGAGAACGCCGAAGTAGAGAAACGCCGCCGGCCACTCCAGGGCGTCGTGGGCGTGATCGAAGGCATAGGTGCAGATCCACAGGGCGGCGAGGGCAAGAACCACGGCGAGCAAGCCATCGGCAACGATTTCCTTCCAGAGGTTTTCGCGGCAGGTGCGGCCAGAGCGGGCGAGGGCATCGCTGAACGCCTTCCGGACGTGAATCGCGGCTGCCCCCAAGAGCGCGATGACTGAGCAGAAGCCAGCGAGAGCGACGACATCATGCACGAGGTCCTGAAGGCTTGAGCCGCAGAAGAGCACGGCACCCGCCACCAGCGCAAACAGCGTGGCGAGCCATTGCATCGGCCGAAGTCGCAAAAGGTCATCCCGCTTGCCGTCTTGTTGCGTTGAACCCAGTCTGACCACCAAACCCATCCCTGCACGCCCATTCAGGACCCATCCGGGCAACGCGCACGGCCCACACCGCGCGTCGTTGTCACTCTACCATAGATTGAGGCTCCTGTAACGCGACTTTCAGGTGCACCCGGCTCGTGATCCCTTCAATGGTTCGGCGCATGTGCTTTTTCAAGAGCGGGCGACGCGGCGAAAGGGCTGGAAGTCCATCGGGTTATGCACAATTTTCAAGCCAGGGGCGGGCCTCCATGCCTAAATAGGCGGTGGCAAGACATGAGGAAAAATAACGGGTCAACAGAATGCAATCTTAATTTGTATCTATCTATCAGAATGGCTGGAATTGCAAAGAAACTTCTCGCGCCTGTCGTGGTCCATGTCGCATGCATGAACTATGCGCATCGAAAGGTCGCGATGATCTGTTGGCGGAGGCGTCATGACCGTTTGCGTCATGACCTTGCTCATCAACAGGAAATGGCGCCTTGCCTCGGGCCGGACAGCCCTTTGCCCCGACTCAGATGACGCCCCGGCTGACCAAATCGGCCCGGAGGCGCTCCGGTGTTGTAAAGTGATGACCCTGCCAACCCACGGCCTGTGCGCCGTGGACGTTCTTCAGGCTGTCGTCGATGAACAGGCAGTGTGCCGGTTCAAGATTGTTGCGCCGGCAGAGCAGGGCGAAGATGGCGGGGTCGGGCTTGATCAGCCCCTCATCGCCGGAAACGACGATGTCGCGAAAGCGGTCGAGAAAGGAAAAACGCGCCCTCGTCTCCCGGAAGGTTTCGCCGTTCCAGTTGGTGATGGCGTAGAGCGGGGTGCCGCGTGCATCCAGTTCCTCCAGGATTTGCAGCGAGCCTTCGATAGGCCCCGGCACCATTTCCATCCAGCGTTCGCGATAGAGCCTGATCTCGCGCGCCCAGGCCGGGTGACGGGCAATGGCCTCGGTCGCTGCGTCCTCCCAATCGCGGCCCCGGTCCTGCTCCAGGTTCCAGCCGCCGTGGCAGACCTCGGCGAGGAACCATTCCATCCTGTCCGGGTCATCGAAGACCTTGCGATAGAGGTGGCGCGGATCCCACTCGATCAGAACCATGCCGAGATCGAAAACGATGTTCATGCGGGCACATCTTTCTGTTCAGGTTTGGGCAGCAGGGGCTCATACATCATGATGGCGTGATTGGCGGTGACGAATTCCTCGCCCAGCGGCGCACCCGTCACGGCATCCCTGGCCCTCCGCCACAACTCGTTATGGCGGGAGTAGCCGCCCCACCACTCCGGCCTGATCTCGTGGTTCTTCTCGAAGATTTCGTAGCGGCGTTGCTGGGGCGCGGAACAACGCCACGCGCCGCGCAGCCATTCGTTCTTCTGCCAGACATTCAATTGATAGGTGTCGGCGGTGGGGTTGTGGATTTGCAGGTCGATGTAGTTGTAGGCGCAGGTTGCGCCGGAGGCGAAAGGCTGGGTGCGCCCGGCATCTGGAAAAACGTCAAAGCCGTGGCGCCAGCGTTCCACCACTTGCAGGCCGGTGTGGATGGTCATCCAGTAGATGAGGTTTGTCATCTGGCACAGTCCGCCCCCGACATCCCTGTCCAGCTTGCCGTTCTTCAGGACAAAGCCGACCTTGAAGCCGCGCCGCAATGTCGGCTTGCCGACCATGCGCCAGAAGGAGAATGTCTCGCCCGGTTTCAGGATCACGCCATCGATGCAGGATGCGGCGATCTTCAGGCTGGCCATCTTGTTGCGCTGAAGGTCCATGTCCACGCCCGACAACTCGCGCAGCATCGGCGTTCCGTGCTGCATGTGCAGGAAAGGCAGGTGTTCCTCCTGCCGCAAGGTGGCATAGCGCGTCGAGGTGATGTACCAGGCGAGGCGGCGCCGGTTCACATAATACAGGCGGCCAAGGGCGAGGCGCAGCGCAGACCTTTTCAGCGGTTTGGGCAGCGCCTGCTTCACCGCGTTCAGCCTGCTTCAGCCAGTTCCGTCGCTTCTTCGAGATTCACCGAGACAAGCTGCGACACACCGCGTTCCATCATGGTGACGCCGAACAGGCGGTTCATGCGGGCCATGGTGAGCGGGTGGTGGGTGATAATGAGGAAGCGCGTTTCCGTACGCTGCAACATGGCGTTCAGGAGATTGCAGAAGCGTTCGACATTATGGTCGTCGAGCGGCGCATCGACTTCGTCCAGCACACAGATGGGCGAGGGATTGGTCAGGAATACCGCGAAGATCAGCGCCATGGCGGTCAGTGTCTGCTCGCCGCCCGAAAGCAGGGACAGTGTCGTCGGCTTCTTGCCCGGCGGCTTTGCCAGGATTTCAAGGCCGGCCTCCAGCGGATCATCGCTTTCGATCAGTTGCAGTTCCGCCTCGCCGCCGCCGAAAAGGGTGGTGAAGAGTTCCGTGAACTTGGCGTTGACCGTGCCGAAGCTGTCGAGCAGGCGCTGGCGGCCCTCCTTGTTGAGAGAGCCAATGGCGCCGCGCAGTTTCGTGATGGCCTGGACCAGCTCATCCTTTTCGGTCTTCATGCGGGTGAGCTGTTCGGCCACCGCCGTCGCCTCTTCGTCGGCACGGAGGTTCACGGCACCAAGGCGTTCACGGTCATCGCGGAGAGATACAAGCCTGCTTTCGATGTCCTCCGCCGGGGGCAGCTTTTCGGCATCAACTCCCGCGGCAGACAACACCTCCTGGGGAGGGCAGTTGAGCGTCTCGGCGATGCGGCTCTGGCACAGGTCCTGGCGCTGGCGGGAAGCTTCAAGACGGGCGCCGAGGCGGGCATGGTCTTCACGCGAAGTGGCAGCGCGTTCCTGCGCCTCGCGCAACACCCGGTCGGCCTCGCGGACATTGTTCTCGGCTTCTTGCAGGGCATCGGCGGCAGCCTTGCGATCACGTTCGGCCTCGCTCAGCATGTTCATCAGCTTGAAGCGGCGGTCGGCCAACTGCTGCGGCATGGCCGCCATTTCGGCAAGCCCGGCCTCTGTCTCCGTCAGGCGGGCGGCGAGGGTTTCGACCTGCTCACGGGCCTTGTCGGCGCGGGCGCGCCATTGTTCGGTTTCCTGCGTGATTGCTTTCAGTCGGTCGCTGCGCATGCGGGCCTCACGCTCAAGGCCATCATGGCGGGCGCGAGCCTCGCCGTAAGTGGTGCGCTCGCGGTTCAAGGTCTCACGCAAGGAGGCCGCATTCATCTGCAAGCCGTCGATGGCAGGAAGTGCGGCAAATTCGGCCTGTACCGCGTCCAGGCCCGCCGCCACCTCATTGCGCTGGGCTTCGGTGCGGCGGTGGGCTTCGTCAAGGGCGCTGGTCTGGGCCGTCTGTTCGGCGAGCTTGCGCTCACAGGTTTGCAGGGCGCGGCGGGCGACATCGAGCGCAGAGGTGGCGGCACGCCAGGCCTCGCGGCGTTCACGTTCGGCCTTGACGCCGCTTTCGACGGCGCTGCGGGCGGCTTCGTGCTCGCCACGGGCGGCTTCGGCGGCGGCTTGCGCCTCTTTCATTTCCGCTTCCAGCGACACCAGCCGATTGCGCTCGGCAAGGCGTTTTGCCGCCGCGCTGGGTGCTTCCGCGGCAGCCACGAAACCGTCCCAGCGCCATACATCGCCCTCTCTTGAGACGAGACGCTGGCCGGGCTTCAATTGGGGTTGCACGGCGGCACCGACGCTGCGCGAGACAACGCCCACATGGGACAGGCTGCGCCACAGCGCGGGAGGCGCCTCCACATGCCGGGAGAGCGGTGTTGCATCGCCCGGCAGCGGTGGAATGTCGGAAAGCTGTTGCAGCGTGCGCCAATGAACCGGCGCACCCTCATCCGAGGACGCCTCGATGTCGTCGCCCAGGGCAGCGGCAAGCGCCGTCTCGTAGCCGGGTTCGACATTCAGGGCATCGACGACCGACGGCCACAGCCCCCCAGAATCGTTCTTGAGGAAGTTCGTCAGTGTACGGACTTCAGTGGAGAGGCGGTCGGCCTTGCGGCGGGCTTCATCGTGGGCAGTGCGCTTTTCCCCTTCCGCCGAACGGGCAGAGCGAAGGGCCGCTTCGGCAGTGTTGGCATCGCGCTCGGCATCGCTTGCGGCAGCGACGGCGGCCTCAACGGCGGCGGCCAGGGCCGCGCCGTCACCCACATCGCCCAATTGCGCGATGAGATTGGCCTTGCGCTGCGCAATCGCCTGCAATTCATTGTCGAGGCGGGCGAGACGGTTTTGCTGCTCACCGAGGCTGCGTTCCATGGAACTGCGCTGGGCCGCGAGATCGGCCAGCTTGCGGCCGGCCTCGTCGGCGGCTTCCTGCGCCCGCGAAAGCGCGTCGGCGGCAGCCTGCATGGCCAATGCGGCTTCGGCGCGAAGTTCCGCATCGGCGCCCGATGACGCTTCCAGCGTGGTGGCTTCCTCGGCAAGACGGGCGATGACGCCATCGGTATCGGCCAGCAAGCCTTCCTCGCGGCTCACGTCGGCGCGGATCTGGGCTTGCCGCTGCTTCAATTCCTGAAGGCGGGCGTCAACACGCTTTTCCTCGTCATCAAGGGTGGCACGCTCCAGGGTGAGGCGCTGCAGCACGGCGGCGCGGACGGTTTCCTGTTCGCGAAGGTTGGGCAGCGTATCGCCCATCTCGTCACGGACGCGGAGGCTTTCGGAGGCGCCACGGGTGTGCTCGGCGAGAAGGCGTGTCGCTTCTTCCAGTGCCCTGGTGTCGCGCTCCACTTCGGCGGCGGCATCGCGCCATGCCACAAACAGGCCGGCGGCTTCCAGCTTGCGGATCTCGCCCGACACCTGCTTGTACTTGAGGGCCTGGCGGGCCTGGCGCTTCAGGCTGTTGAGCTGGCTTTCAAGCTGCGAGGTCACATCGTCGAGGCGTGCGAGGTTCTGCTCGGCCGCACGGAGCTTCAGTTCCGCTTCATGGCGGCGGGTGTGGAGTCCGGTGATGCCTGCGGCCTCTTCGAGGATGAGGCGGCGGGCTTGCGGCTTCGCGTTGATGATTTCCGAAATCTGTCCCTGGCGCACGAGGGCCGGAGAGCGCGAGCCGGTGGAGGCGTCGGCAAAGAGGAGCTGCACGTCACGGGCGCGGACTTCACGGCCGTTGACGCGGTAGGTGGAGCCATCGTCGCGCATGATGGCGCGGCTCACTTCCAGCACCTCGGAATCGTTGAAGGCGGGCGGGGCAGAGCGGTCCTCGTTCGACAACGTGATCAGCACTTCCGCCATGTTGCGGGCGGGGCGCTGGGTGGTGCCCGAAAAGATCACGTCTTCCATGCCGGAGGCGCGCATGGACTTGTATGAGTTTTCACCCATGGCCCAGCGCAAGGCTTCCAGCAGATTGGACTTGCCGCAGCCGTTCGGGCCCACGATGCCGGTCAAACCCTGCTCGATGACCAGTTCGGTCGGTTCCACGAATGACTTGAAGCCAGTGAGCCTCAGCCGCGTGAACTTCATGATTGCCCCGTTCCCTTCAATTCAAGTTCCTGCTGTCAGCCCAGCAGGGGATCGATAACGGCCTTCAGGCCCTCAATGGTGTGGTCGCCTTCATAGCGCTTGAAGGCGGCTTCGCTGCTGCCCTTGATGAAGATCGTGGGAATGCCCGTGACGCCGAAGCCTTCGGCGCGCTTGCGTTCCTCAAGAATTTTCTGGGCCACATCCACATTCTTGATGCAGTCGTTGAAGCTCTGCTCGGTGAAGCCGGCCTGGAGCGCGATGGCCTTCAGGCCCTCCAGCGGGTTCGGCATCCAGGTGGCCTGGGTTTTGAACAGAGCGCCGATGACGCCCATGTATTTGTCGGGCGGGGCACAGCGGGCGATCATGAAGCCGCCCAGTCCGGCGTCATTGTGGGGGAACTCGCGGAACAGGAAACGCACCTTGCCCGTGTCGATATAGTCCTTCTTCAACGCCGGATAGACGTTGAGGAAGAAGTCGGCGCAGTGCGGGCAGCTGGCGGAGGCGTATTCGATCACCGTCACCTTGGCATCGGCGGATCCTTCCGCAACCTCGCCATTGGCCGGCGGCTCGGCAAGCTTCGACAGATCGGGTGCGTCCTGCGCCATCGCTGCGGCAGGAAACAGGGCTGCGGTGGCGGCAGAAGCCAGGAGGAGGCGGCGAGAAAGTTGGATCATTGGGCTTTCCTACTTGATGTTACGGGGCAAGGCCACAAGCCTGTTACCCCTGTGGAGAACGTGTTTTTCCGGTGAGAATTCCTTCCCTTAGCCGCACAAGGGCCTGCTTCAGGGCATCGTCTTCCAGCCCCGCCATGGCCGGCGGCAAGGGGGCCGCCGTTGCGGGCGTGACAGTTGTTCCGGCTTTGGTCGCGACGGCCCCGATGGCCGCCTGACCTGCAACCACCTTCACCTTGGCGATTGCGGCATATCCCAGATAGGCATTGATGCGGTCGCGCACCACCTCTGCCTTGTACTGGATGTCGAGGGCGCGGCCTGGCGCCGATCTCAGCGTCAGCGTTCCGGCGGGCGTCTCGCCCGGCTGCTTCGGCCTGGACCAGGCGATGCGCTCCGGCACGCAAAGTGCGGCCACATCATCGCCCACGATTACGGCCCAATGGCTCAAGAGGTCGGCGCTCTGGAAGCCGTGCTTCTCGAAGGCCGCCTTGGTCAGTGTGCGGAAATGTTTGTCGAGGGTTTCCATTGTGCGAGAATATGCCGTCGGTTCGGAGTGGAATCATAGCGCAAACCATGGCGGAAGAGGGGCTTAAAAGAGGGGCGGATCAGGCCGGACGGCTGCTGGCCTGGTATGATGCCCATGGCCGGGACCTGCCCTGGCGGGTCAAGGGCCACCATACCGGCGAGCGGCAGGACCCCTATTACGTCTGGCTGTCCGAGGTGATGCTGCAACAGACGACAGTCGCGGCGGTGCGCGATTACTTCCGCAAGTTCGTTGCCCTGTGGCCGACGGTGGAACAACTGGCGGCAGCCGAACTGGACGATGTGCTGAGGGCCTGGGCCGGGCTTGGATATTATGCGCGCGCCCGCAATCTTCATGCCTGTGCCAGGGCCGTGGTGGAACGCCATGGTGGACGGTTCCCGTCGTCGCACGAGGCGCTGCTGGCGTTGCCGGGTGTCGGACCCTACACGGCTGCGGCCATTGCCGCGATTGCATTCGACGGCCGCCACGCAGCCGTTGACGGCAATGTCGAGCGGGTGATCTCGCGCTATCACGCCATCGAGCAACCGCTTCCCGATTCAAAGCCACTGATCCGAGAACTGGCAAACGCCCTGGTGCCGACGCGGCGTGCCGGCGACTTTGCCCAGGCGATCATGGACCTGGGCGCAACGTTGTGCACGCCCAAGTCTCCCAACTGCCTCATTTGTCCGTGGACGGATGATTGTCGCGGGCGCATCGCCGGGAGCGCTGCCGCATTGCCCCGCAAGGCTGCGAAGAAAGCCGTTCCCACGCGCCACGGCCACGCCTGGTGGATCACGCGCGGGGATGGCGCGGTGCTGCTGCGGCGGCGGCCTGAAAAGGGCCTGCTTGGCGGCATGATGGAAGTGCCGTCGAGCGAATGGCTTGCGCAGCGCAAGAATGCGGAGGAGGCCTTTCCGTTTCCGGCGCGATGGCAAAGGGTTCCCGGCACCGTCACCCACACCTTCACGCATTTCCATCTGGAGCTGACGGTGTGGAAGGCCGAGGCCGAGGAGGCGGCGATGGCCGCTTCGCGCTTCGTGCCGCGCCGGGAGCTTCAGTCCGAGGCGCTGCCCACCGTGATGCGCAAGATAATTGCACATGTCCTCGGCGATGCATGAGCTGCACTCAAGTGTTATTGCCTATATTTCGCTTTACTCGATTTTTCGATGAAGAAGTGTTTGCACGGCAATCCGTCTGTGGTTGAATTTCGAAGTAACCGGAGTCAATCACCTGACAGGAGTTCGACATGGGTATTCACAGGACAGCACTGACGGCAGCAATGGCCTTGGCCCTTCTGGCCGTGCCGCAAACGCAACAGGCCGTTGCGGGAAAGACGGCGCAAGTCGTTGCGGGCGGGCTTGTCGGCGCGGCAATCGTCGCTGCCGCCTCGAAGCACCATCACCATCACAAGCACTATTATTATGACGATTATCAGCCGTATCCGGTGAACGGCTACAACACCTACTGGAACAACGTCTATTCACCGGCGCCGGGCATCACCTGCTATCGCGCCCAGTATGCCTGCTACAGGGCCAACGGGTCGTTCTCGGCCAATTGGACGCGCATGCAATTCGCGGATGGAGAGTGAGACCATGAACAGCAAACTTGTCGTGGGCGTTGCCGCCCTTTCCCTGTTGCTTGCGGCGTCCACCGCGGCGCGCGCCGATGACGATCACCGCCTTGACGAGGCGTGGAAGGCGGCGATGGAAGACAATGAGGGGCTGCTGACGCCGGAGCAGATGAGCGGCCTTAACGTCCTGGCCTACGAGTCTGCTGCCGCCCGCCTGTGCGACGGCATCAAGCTCGACGAGAAGAAATACGCCGCCAGCGTCACGGAAGTGGCGAAAGGTGGTGACGCGCTGACCGAGGATGAGCAGATGCAGCGCCTGGCTGCCATCATGTACAAGCTCGGCACCGCCAACGGCCTGTTCCTTGCCGAAGGCTCAGCAAAGAAGGATGCGTTCTGCACCGAGGCCATGGCGCAGAAGGCCGACAAGGACAGCAAGCATAATTGGGAATGAGCCGGGCAGGGCGGTGACGGGTCAGCGCCGCCCACCCACTTCATCGATGTGACGCAGGAGGTCTGCCGGGTCTTCATAGACACGGTAAGCCCCGGCGCGTTCAAGCTCACCGACGGAATAGCCGCCTGAGAGAAGGCCGATGCCGAGCGCACCGGCGCGGCGCGAGGCCAGCATGTCCCACACCGCATCACCGACCACACAGGCGTGGGCGATGTTGGTGCCCAGCTTCTCGGCACAGGCGATGAAGAGGTCGGGATCGGGCTTGGCATAGCGCACAAGATCGCGGGTGATCACCACATGCTTGGCGGGATCGACGCCCAGGGCTTCGAGGACAGGCCCGGCGGTGCGCATCCGGCCGGAGGTGGCAATGCCCCAGGGGATTTCGTTTTCGCTCAGGTGCTTCAGCAGTTCGCGGGCACCGGGCAGGACCACCGTTCCAGTGCTGCGGGTGTTGTAGTGGTGAGCGTGCAGGTCGCTCAGTTCCTGGCGGAGCTTGTCGCCGATCTCGTGGCCCAGTTCGCGGGAGAGGGCGGCGGTGAAGAGATCGCCCGACATGCCGATGCGGCGATGGATGCGCCAGATCGACACCTCGATGCCCTTGTCGCGCAGCGCCTTGTGCCACGCCATGACGTGATCGTAGACGCTGTCGACGAGCGTGCCGTCGAGATCGAAAAGAAAGGAGGTTTGGGTGCGGGCTGAAGGACGGTCTGACATGGCCGCCATGGATAAGGCCAAAGCGGCGGCCTGACAAATGCGGAAAACGCGAGGGGCCCCCGCGTTTTCCAGATTATTCAATCATTTGAATGAGTGCTTAGGCGACTGCGGCCATTTCAGCCCGGACCTGCTGGCGCAGGATATCGATCGGCACCATGTTCGGACCGCGCTGCACATGCCAGAAGGTCCAGCCGTTGCAGGCTTCCGCGCCCTGCACATGGGCGCCGATCTTGTGGATGGAGCCGGAGTTGTCCTTCACCGCAACGGAACCATCGACGCGCACGCGCGCCGCAATGCGATGGGTCGGATCGTAGATCGTCTCGCCCACTTTCACCAGGCCGCGCTCGATGAGGGTGCCGAAAGGCACACGCGGCTCGGCACGCTTGCCTGTGGTTGTCTTGAGCGCGTCTTCGGGCAGGGGATCGGTGGCGGCAATGCGGGCGCGGGCACCGCGGGCATATGTTTCCTCGCGCTCGATGCCGATGAAATTGCGGCCAAGCTGCTTTGCCACCGCACCGGTGGTGCCGGTGCCGAAGAAGGGATCGAGCACGATGTCGCCGGGGTTCGTGGTGGCCAGCATCACCCGCTGCAACAGCGCCTCCGGCTTCTGGGTGGGGTGCAGCTTGTCGCCTGCCGCGTCCTTCAGGCGTTCGCCGCCGGTGCACAGCGGCAGCGTCCAGTCGGAGCGCATCTGCTGGTCGTCGTTGAACACCTTCATGGCATCGTAATGGAAGCAGTATTTCGAGCCTTCGTCTCGGGAGGCCCAGATCAGCGTTTCATGCGCATTGGTGAAACGGCGGCCCCGGAAGTTCGGCATCGGGTTGGTCTTGCGCCAGATCACGTCGTTGAGGATCCAGTAGCCGAGATCCTGGAGGATCGTGCCGACGCGGAAGATGTTGTGATAGGAGCCGATCACCCAGATCGCGCCGTTCGGCTTGAGCACACGGCGGCACTCCGCCAGCCACGCCTTGCTGAAGCTGTCGTAGTCGGCGAAGGATGAGAACTTGTCCCAGTGATCGTCCACCGCATCGACCTTGCTCTGGTCAGGGCGTGTGAGATCTCCGTTGAGCTGGAGATTGTAGGGCGGGTCGGCGAAGACGAGATCGACGGAGCCGCTGGGAATCTTCTTCAGTTCCGTGATGCAGTCGCCTTGCAGGATCTGGTTCTGCAACAGCTTCACATCCGGCTTCACAATCACGCCCATCGCACTCACCCACTCACCAAATCAGTTGTTGTGGGTGGTGTTATGAGTCCTCGGAGTCACCGCGTGAATCGAAACCCCGGAATATGGTTAATTCGCAAGCAGGGCGCGGATCGGTGCGAAGCTCTTGCGGTGTTCGGGGCAGGGGCCGAGACGCGAAAGCGCGTCCTGATGCGTTTCCGTGCCGTAGCCCTTGTGTGATGCGAAACCATAACCCGGATACTGCCGGTCAAGCGCATGCATCAACCGGTCGCGCGTGACCTTCGCGATGATCGACGCCGCCGCAATCGAGAGGCACTTGCCGTCGCCTTCGATCACCGTTTCCGTGCGGCATGAAAGCGGTGGCGCGCGGTTGCCGTCGATCAATGCCACATGCGGCACCTGCGCAAGTGCGGCGACGGCCTCTCGCATCGCTTCGTAGGTTGCCTGGAGGATGTTGATTTCGTCGATGCGCGGTGCCTGGACGATGCCGACTCCGACGACTGCGACCTTCATGATCGGCTCGAACAAGGCGTCGCGCCTTGCAGGTGTCAGTTTCTTCGAGTCGTTGAGGCCGGGCGGAATGTTGTGGGGCGTGAGGATGACAGCCGCCGCCACCACCGGCCCGGCCCAGGGACCGCGGCCCGCTTCATCCACGCCGCAGACGATCATGTCTTTCATGATCAGTTCCGATTCACGGTCGAAGGTGGGGAAGAGCATTCCGCCCCAATAGCCAACAACCTTGAGTCGCTCCATT
>JAEUMJ010000001.1 GCA_016792865.1 Hyphomicrobiales bacterium
AACGTCAGGACCGACGACGGTTCCTTCGATCTGGTTCTGGCAACGCCGAAGGAGCTTGGCGGTTCCGGCAACGGCAAGAACCCGGAACAGCTTTTCGCCGCCGGTTATGCCGCCTGCTATCTGGGTGCGATGCGCTTTGCCGCCTCGCAGGACAAGAGCCTCGCTCCTGTCCCGGAGGACGCGACAGTGCACGCCTCCGTTGGCATCGGCCCGCGCAGCGACAAGGGTTTTGGTCTGGCGGTGAAGCTGGAAGTGCATTTCCCCGGCGTGAGCAAGGCCGAGACCGAGCGTGTGGCCGCTGCTGGCCACGACATCTGCCCCTATTCCCACGCCACCCGCGGCAACATCACGGTTGATACGGTGGTCGTCTGACCCGCCACACCGCAAGCAAAAGGCCCGTCTTCCGCAAGGCGGGCCTTTCCCATGAATGTCAGCGGCTCAGATCTTTTCGGCCTCGGCCAGCGCCTTCTTCATTTCCGGCAACAGGTCGGCATTGGCCGCAATGTATCCGTGGCTATGCAGGGGATCGCCCTCGCCCTTGATCGGCGCAACGAAGCCGCCCGCCTCGCGCACGAACAGCAGCCCCGCCGCCATGTCCCAGGCATTGAGGCCATCGCACCACGCCGCATCGAGGCGGCCACACGCCACCCAGGCTAGTTCGATCGCGGTGGAACCCAGGACGCGTATGCCCATGGTCTTCGCTTGCAGCACGGCAACCTGATTGCGATGGAGCACATGCATCTTGGGCTGGCCCATGTGGGGAATGTTGGTGGAGACCAGCGCCTCATGCAGGTAGCGGCGCGATGAAACGCGCATGCGCTTGTTGTTGATGAAGGCGCCCTGTCCCTTTTCGCTGTGAAAGAGTTCATCCGTGACCGGGTTGTAGGTGACTCCGGCAACGATCTCGCCCTTTCGTTCCAGCGCCACGGTGAGGGCGAAATACGGCAGGGCATGCATGAAGTTGGAGGTGCCGTCGATCGGGTCGATGATGAAGCGGTGGTCCGGGTCCTGTCCCTTGGAGCCGCCCTCCTCTTCACCGAGAAAGCCGTAGGTTGGGCGGGCCTTTGACAATTCTTCGCGCAGCACGCGCTCGCACTTCTTGTCGGACGCGGTGACGAAGTCGCCCGGCCCCTTTTGCGACACCTGCAGGCTGGCGACTTCACCATAGTCGCGCTGCACGCCGCGGGCGGCCTTGCGCACGGCGTTAATCATGACGGTCATTACAGGCGAACTGGACACAGGCGGAAATCCTTTGGCGAAAGAGCTTGTTGCTTGGCGCCGCCGATAGCAAGATGCAGACCTTAAGGCTAGTGCCCCCTCGGCAGGGCAGCCGAACGGAGGATGCAATGCGCAAGGTGCTGCTTGGGCTTTTCTATGGTTTCCTCGGTCTCTTCCTCATTGTCGTGGCCGGTGGCTATGCCCTGCCGGGCACGGCGCATGTGGAACGGGCGACCGTGATCAATGCCCCGGCCGAGAGGATTTTCGCCATCGTTTCCGACCTGCAGCGCAACAAGGAATGGTCGCCATGGATTGCCATGGACCCGGCGATTGAATTGAGCTTCTCCGGCCCCGGCAATGGCGGTCCCGGCGTGGGCCAGAAAATGTCGTGGACCTCCA
>JAEUMJ010000002.1 GCA_016792865.1 Hyphomicrobiales bacterium
GGAAGAAATCCAGCGCGGCATCAAGAACGGCGTGCGCAAGATCAACATCGACACCGACAACCGCATGGCGCTGACCGGGGCCATCCGCAAGGTGCTGGCGGAGGAGCCTTCGGAGTTCGATCCCCGCAAGTACCTGAAGCCCGCCATGGAAGCCATGACCAAGCTCTGCACCCAGCGCTTCAACGACTTCAATACGGCCGGACAGGCCTCGAAGATTAAGAAGGTGCTGCCGCTTTCGGAAATGGCCAAGCGCTATGCCAAGGGCGAACTGAAGCAGAAGATCGCGGGCTGACCCCCGCGCTCCGGTGACGGCACCGGAACAGGCACCAATGCGTGGCACTCGACAAAGGTCGAATGGAACGGCGGGCATTTACCCGCCGTTTTCCGTCTGCTGTGACAGGCTGCCGCGATGAAACCTTGGCGTGCTGGTGGCATATGGTTATCCATGTCAACGTCAGGCCACCATCGTTGGCGTCTCACCGGCAACTGACAAAGGAAATGAAAGATGACCTTCGCAAGATCCCTTCTCGCCGTTTCGGCCCTCGCACTCCTCTCCGTTCCGGCCATGGCGGGTGATGCCGCCAAGGGCAAGGACGTGGCAAAGCTCTGTATCGCCTGCCACAGCGTGACCGATGCCAAGAACAAGGTTGGCCCGTCGCTGGTCGGCATTGTTGGCCGGCCCATCGCCTCGGTGGCGGATTACAAGTATTCCGACAACCTCAAGGAATATGCCGCAACGGCCGGTGCCTGGGATGATGCCAAGCTCGACTCCTACATCGAGAACCCCAAGAAGGACGTGCCCAAGGGCAAGATGGCCTTCGGCGGCGTGAAGGACGCCACCAAGCGCGCCGACCTCATCGCCTATCTGGCGACCCTCAAGTAATCATCCTCCGCCCTGCGGTTGAACGGCGGCAGCACCCCGGTGCTGCCGTTCTTTTTTGCGCGCCCGGCGACGGCCCCTGAATGAGGTGAAACGCCAATCCCGCCCGCCGCAGCTTCGCCCACGCCGCACTATCATGGCTCAAGTCGGGACCGGGCGTTCGGCGATAGTCGTCAATCACCGCAAAACGCAAGATCAATCACCGCAAGAAATGCGGCGATTATGACCGGCCTTTGCCGCAGGACCAAGCTCCAAGGGGTTCAGGAAACTGAATTGGCTATCCACCCTGCGGGCGGGCGGCGACTTCGGGCGTTCGCGGCGCTGTTCCAAACGGCAGGGAAACCTGCGGCAGGGGAAAATGGCGCGCCCGACAGGATTCGAACCTGTGACCCCAGGTTTAGGAAACCTGTGCTCTATCCTGCTGAGCTACGGGCGCTTGCCCCTCCCTGCTACCATGCGCGGGGCTGATTTCGCAATCGCTGCCAGGGCAACTCCACAGGTCGCCGCTCATGTGCCGCAAAGGCCCGGAAAACCTCCGGAAAAAACCACGGCTCCAGCGGACGATGCAATCTGGACCTAGCATAGGTCCAGAAAGACGGATAGCTTCAACTGGACCCCTTTACCCGGAGAAACGACCTCATGAAGATGACCACCGAAGAAGCCTTCATCAAAGTGCTGCAGATGCACGGCATCGACAATGCCTTCGGCATCATCGGCTCGGCCTTCATGCCGATTTCCGATCTCTTCCCCAAGGCGGGCATTGCCTTCTGGGACTGCGCCCACGAAGGCTCCGGCGGCATGATGGCCGACGGCTATACCCGCGCCTCCGGCAAGATGTGCATGATGATCGCCCAGAACGGACCCGGCATCACCAACTTCGTGACCGCCGTGAAGACCGCCTACTGGAACCACACGCCGCTGCTGCTGGTGACCCCGCAGGCCGCGAACCGCACCATCGGCCAGGGCGGCTTCCAGGAAGTGGAGCAGATGGCCCTGTTCAAGGACATGGTCTGCTATCAGGAAGAAGTGCGCGATGCCCACCGCGTGGCGGAAGTGCTGAACCGCGTGATCATGAATGCCAAGCGCCTTTCCGCGCCCGCCCAGATCAACATGCCGCGCGATCTCTTCACCCATGTTGTCGATATCGATCTTCCGGTGCCGGTGGAATTCGAGCGCCCGTCGGGCGGCGAAGATTCCCTCGCGCTGGCCGCCAGGCTCCTGTCTGAGGCAAGGTTCCCCGTGATCCTCAACGGCGCGGGCGTCGTGATCGGCGGCGCCATCCCCGCCTCAAAGGCGCTGGCGGAGCGCCTCGATGCACCGGTCTGCGTGGGCTACCAGCACAACGACGCCTTCCCCGGCTCGCATCCCCTGTTCGCCGGTCCCCTGGGCTACAACGGCTCCAAGGCCGCCATGGAACTGATCAAGCAGGCCGACGTGGTGCTGGCGCTGGGCACGCGCCTCAATCCCTTCTCCACCCTGCCGGGCTATGGTCTCGAATACTGGCCGAAGGACGCGAAGATCATCCAGGTCGATATCAACCCCAACCGCATCGGCCTCACCAAGAAGGTGACGGTGGGCATCGTGGGCGATGCCAAGCGCGTGGCCGAAGGCATACTGGCGCGGCTTTCGCCCAAGGCAGGTGATGCGGGCCGCAGCGAGCGCAAGAACCTGATCTCCACCACCAAGTCGCGCTGGGCGCAGGAACTGTCCTCCATGGATCACGAGCAGGATGATCCGGGCACGACCTGGAACGAACGTGCCCGCAAGTCAAAGCCCGACTGGATGAGCCCGCGCATGGCATGGCGCGCCATCCAGAGCGCCCTGCCGCGCAACGCCATCATTTCGTCCGACATCGGCAACAACTGCGCCATCGGCAATGCCTATCCATCCTTCGAGGAGGGCCGCAAGTATCTGGCACCCGGCCTTTTCGGCCCCTGCGGCTATGGCCTTCCGTCCATCATCGGCGCCAAGATCGGCTGCCCGGACGTGCCCGTCGTGGGTTTCGCGGGTGATGGCGCCTTCGGCATTTCCTGCACCGAACTCACCGCCATCGGCCGCAAGGAATGGCCCGCCATCACCATGGTGGTCTTCCGCAACTATCAGTGGGGGGCGGAAAAGCGCAACTCCACGCTCTGGTACGACGACAACTTCGTGGGCACCGAGCTTGATCCGGAGGTCACCTATGCCGGCATTGCCAAGGCCTGCGGATTGCAGGGCGTCCAGGCCCGCACCATGGACCAGCTTCGCGATGCGCTGACAAAGGCGATTGAAGACCAGATGAAGCATGGCAAGACCACGCTGATCGAAGCCATGATCAATCAGGAACTGGGCGACCCCTTCCGCCGTGACGCCATGAAGAAGCCCGTTGTGGTGGCCGGCGTCGATGCCAGGGACATGCGTCCGCAGAAGTCGGCGTAAGGCGCGCACGGCCAATCCATTGCCATCCGGTCCGGGGGAGCGATCCCCCGGATTTTTTTGTCTTGACCTTGCCAGCGTTGGAAGGCCCACACCCCCTTGCCAGTGGATCATCCACGCGAACACGAGAGGACAGGACCATGGCACACTCACCAGCCCACCACGCCCACCACCCCCATCACGGACCGGAAAACCCGGCACAAGGCAAGCTGCGACGCCTCGCCTTCCAGGCCACCCTGCACTGCATGACAGGTTGTGCCATCGGCGAGATCGCCGGACTGGTCATCGGCACGGCCCTGGGTCTGGGCATGTGGCAGACCGTGGCGCTTGCCGTCACGCTGGCATTCCTGACGGGCTTCGCCATGACGATGGTGCCGCTCCTGCGCAGCGGAATGGCCTTCGGCACGGCGCTGGGCATTGCCTTCGCGGCGGATTTCGTTTCCGTCTCGATCATGGAAATCGTCGATAACGCGGTCATGATGCTGGTGCCCGGTGCAATGTCTGCGGGACTTGCCAGTCCGCTGTTCTGGGGAACGATGGTGGCGGCGCTCGCGATTGCCTTCGTTGCCGCCTATCCGGTCAACCTCTGGCTGATCGCCCGCGGCAAGGGCCATGCGGTGGTGCACGCTCACCATCATCATTGAACCGCTGCAACGGCTTCTTCGGATCGCGCCCCTGCGCTAATGTCGGCGTGGGGGCGCGGGAGATGATGCGATGAACATCGGTGAGGCTGCCAAGGCGACGGGCCTGTCGACCAAGATGATCCGCCATTACGAAGGAACAGGGCTTCTTCGGCCACCGGTGCGCACGCGGTCGGGCTATCGCGTCTATTCGGACGAGGATGTGCACACGCTGCATTTCATCCGCCGGGCGCGCGACCTCGGATTCTCCGTCAGGCAGATGGCTGACCTGCTCGCTCTCTGGCAAAACCGGAAGCGCAGCAGCGCGGATGTGAAGCGCCTAGCCCTCGCCCACGCGGACTCACTCGAACTGAAAATGCGAGAACTGCAGGACATGGCAGAGGCCCTTCGCCATCTCGCACGGCATTGTCACGGCGACAGCCGTCCCGCCTGCCCGATCATCGCGGAACTGGCGGCTCCGGAACCGGGAATGGCCAGGGGCGGGCGCAGGCGTCTTGGCCCCGGCTTCGCTGCCTGAACCTGCCTCATCCAGGGTGAATGCCGGGCCTGCCCCCGCCTGCCCGGCATTCCGGGACGCGCCGGTGAAGGCGCTGCCCCATTTCGTCAGTGTGTGACGGTCGTCTGCTTCAGCTTGCCGATGCCGAGGACATCGAGCGCCAGCTTTTCGTAGAAGGTTTCGCTGGTGCCGCGGCGCATCTTGTGCAGGAAGTACTTCTCGAAACCGATCTTGGCGCCGTGCACCCACTTGCCCGACGACGACCAGTTGACATTGCGCGGCGGAATCTGCGGCTGGGCGACGAAGGCAACGCCGGAGTCCCCGAAGTCGGCCAGGCAAACGGCATTCCATGTGGCCTGATGCTTCGGCTCCTCGCCGCGGAGCAGAAGCCCGATGTTCTGGGCCGTGGCGGTGACCATGGATTCGATCATGAAGCCGGTCTTGGGAACGCCACAGGCAACGGGTGTCGGCCCCATGGGTGGAATGGCAACGCAGACGCCGACGGCAAAGACGTTCCTGAAGGTAGGATTGCGCTGATATTTGTCGATGATGGTGAAACCGCGCGGATTGGAAAGTCCCTCGATGCCACGCAAGGGCGCGATGCCGCGGAAGGCGGGAAGCATCATGGCAAATCCGAAGGGCATTTCCTTTGTGGCCTTCACGGAGCCATCTTCGGCCACCTCTTCCACGAACATCTTTCCGGCTTCGACCTTCTTCACCCGGGAACTGGTTGACCACTTGATATGGTGGCCGCGCATTTCGCTTTCGAGCAGGCCCTTGGTGTCGCCCACGCCATCAAGGCCCAGGTGGCCGATATAAGGTTCTGCCGTCACGAAGGTCATGGGCACGCGGTCGCGGATCTTGCGGCGGCGCAGTTCCGTTTCAAGAATGAAGAGGAATTCGTAGGCCGGGCCGAAGCAGGATGCACCCTGCACCGCGCCCACGATGATGGGTGCCGGATCCTTGCAGAATTCCTCGAATGCCTGACCCGCCTTCTGGGCGTGATCGACATGGCAGACCGACTGGGTGAATCCGCCGTGCGGCCCCAGGCCTTCGATCTCGTCAAAGGCAAGTTCCGGCCCGGTGGCGATGATCAGGTAATCGTAGGTGACCGTGGAGCCGTCTTCCAGGGTGATGGCATTGTTTGCCGGGTCAACCTTCGTGGCCGCAGACGGACGGAAGGCAATGCCCTTCCTTTCGAAGACCGGGGCAAGATCAACCTCCACGTCCTCACGCTTCCGCCAGTTCACTGCCACCCATGGATTTGACGGCACGAAATGATACTTCGGTTCCTTGGTGATGACCGTGAGCGTGTCTCCGGTCCTGAGCTGCTCCTTCATCTCATAGGCCATGATGGTGCCGCCCAAGCCGGCCCCAAGAACAACGATATGCGCCATGATTTCCTCCCTTATGACAGCACTTCGGATTGCGAAAGTTCAGTCGGAGGCTCGTTCGCGTGTGGCGCAGGGGGCGCGGGGGGCGGCGGAGCCTTGTAGCGGAGCGCCATGTAGATCGCCGGGATGACGATCACCGTGAGCGCGGTGGACGACGCCAGACCGAAGAGCAGCGATATGGCCAGACCCTGGAAGATGGGATCGGCCAGGATCACCACTGCACCGATCATTGCGGCAATGGCCGTGAGAAGGATGGGCTTGAAGCGGATGGCGCCCGCTTCCAGCAGCACATCACGCAGGTCGCGACCCTCCATGTCGGCATGGCGCACGAAATCCACCAGCAGTATGGAATTGCGGACGATGATGCCCGCCAGCGCGATGAACCCGATCATCGAGGTTGCCGTGAAAGCGGCACCGAAGATCCAGTGCCCGAACATGATGCCGATCAGCGTCAGCGGAATGGGCGTGAGGATCACGAGCGGCAGCTTGAAGGATTTGAACTGCGCCACCACGAGAATGTAGATGCCAAGCAGGGCGACGCCGAAGGCGGCCCCCATGTCGCGGAACGTGACCCAGGTCACTTCCCATTCGCCATCCCACAGCAGTGCGGGCTTCGTTTCATCGAGCGGTTGCCCGTGGAGGATGACGTCGGGCTTCGTCAGCCCCGTCCAGTCCACCTGATCAAGCATGCGCCCCACTTCGAGCATGCCATAGACCGGCGCCTCGAATGCGCCCGCCAGCTCGGCCTGGACCATTTCGGCGGGCTTGCCGTTGTGGCGGAAGACAGGGAAGGAGGATTGCTCCAGCTTCACGCGCACGACATCGCCCAGTTCCACGACGCCCCGGCCGCCCGGCAGGGCATTGGCGGGAACAGGCGTGGAGAGCACCCTCTCATCCATGACCTTTTGCGATTTGGGCAGGCTGAGGCGAATGGGAATGGGCTGGCGGCCTCCGCCACGATGGGAGTAGCCGACCGTGGTCTGGGCGTAGAGATACTGCAGGGTGGAATAGACATCGGCTTCCTCCACCTTGTTGTATTCGAGATTGTCCTGATCGATGGCGGCGCGAAGGCGGGGCTTCTGCACCCCATAGCTGTCATCGATATCGACGACGAAAGGCACCTTGGCAAAGGCTTCGCGCACCTTGGCTGCGGTGGCGCGCCGCGTTTCGGCGTCGGGTCCGTAGATCTCGGCGAGAAGTGTTGCCAGCACAGGCGGGCCGGGCGGCGGCTCGATCACCTTCACCGAGGTTCCATCCGGCATGGGCAGGGATTTCAATTGCTCGCGCAGGTCAAGTGCGATCTGGTGGCTGGTGCGCTCGCGGTCCGCCTTGCCGCTCAGGGTCAGTTGCACGTCACCCATTTCGGGACTGGAACGCACATAATAGTGTCGCACCAGGCCATTGAAATTGAAGGGGGCTGCCGTGCCGGCATAGGTTTGCACCGAAAGAACTTCCGGCAACAGCAATGCCTTGGCGGCAATGGCCTTCAGGCGGCCATCGGTGGTTTCAACCGAGGAACCTTCCGGCAGGTCAACGACGACCTGCAGTTCCGACTTGTTGTCGAAGGGAAGCAGCTTCACCGTCACGTCCTTGGTGTAGAACAAGACCAGCGAGGCCAGCGTCACCACCCCGACCGCCAGCAGGAAGAGCCAGCTCCTTGTCTTGCTCTTGATCACGGGTCCGGCCACGGCAAGATAGATGCGCCCGAACAGGCCACCCGGCGTTCCACCGGCATGGGCTTCATGACCGCCATGACCGTGGCCGCTGCCGAACTTCATCATCAGCCACGGCGTCACCATCACCGCCACGAAGAACGAGAAGATCATCGCGGCGGAGGCATTGGCCGGAATGGGACTCATGTAGGGGCCCATCAGGCCGGAGACGAAGAGCATCGGCAACAGCGCCGCGACCACGGTGAGGGTGGCGACAATCGTGGGGTTGCCCACCTCGGCGACGGCGTCCACCGCGGCGTCAATGCGGTTGCGGCCGTCCTTCATGGCCCAATGGCGGGCGATGTTTTCAATGACGACAATGGCGTCATCGACGAGGATGCCGATCGAGAAGATGAGCGCGAAGAGACTCACGCGATTCAGCGTGTAGCCCATGATGCGCGCGGCGAAGAGCGTGAGCAGGATGGTGGTGGGAATGACGATGGCCACCACCAGCGCCTCGCGCCAGCCGATGGACAGTGCCACAAGGATGACGATCGAGATGGTGGCAAGGCCAAGGTGGAACAGAAGCTCGTTGGCCTTTTCGTTGGCCGTCTCGCCATAGTTGCGTGTCACCTCAACCTTCAGGTCTTCCGGAATAATGCTGCCCTTCAGGTCTTCGAGGCGTTCAATGATGTGCTCGGATATGACCACCGCATTGGTGCCGGGGCGCTTCGCGATTGCGAGGGACACCGCAGGCACCGCGTTGATGCCGCCTTCCTCCTTGATCACGGAGCTGACGCGGGTTTCGTTGCTGTCACCGACAAGGCGGATCGCCGCCACGTCGCGCACATAGACCGGCCTGCCATCGCGGGCGGTGAGCAGGATGTTGCCGATCTCGGTGGGCGATTGCAGGGTTTGCCCCGCCATGATGGAGATCTGCTTGCCGCCTTCGCGCAATTGCCCCGCTTCAAACGAGCGGTTGGCGCCCGACACCTTTGCCGCAAGCTGCTGCAAGGTGATGCCGAACAGCGAGAGCTTCTCCGGGTCAGGCTCGATGCGGATTTCTTCGGTCTGCTCTCCGACAATGTAGGAAAGCCCGATGTCGTCCAGCTTCGCAAGCTCCACCTGCAACTCGCGGGCCACACGGCTCACGCCGTCGGCCTTCCAATGCCGGGCCGCCTCCGCCGTCGGCGAGAGCGTGAGAACCACGATCGCCACGTCGTCGATGCCGCGACCGACAATCAGCGGCTCAGGAATCCCGACAGGGATGCGACCCATGTTGGCGCGCACCTTCTCATGCACGCGCAGGATTGCAGCGTCAGGGCTGGTTCCGACAAGGAAGCGGGCCGTCACCATGGCGCCATCGTCGCGGGTCTGTGAATAGACATGCTCGACGCCGTCAATGCTCTTGATGATGGTTTCGAGCGGTTCGGTGACAAGCTTCACCGCATCCTCCGCCTTGAGCCCATCGGCCCGGACGTGGATATCCACCATCGGCACGGAAATCTGCGGTTCTTCTTCGCGGGGCAGCGTGATCAGCGCCACGAGGCCCACCATGAATGCGGCCAGGAGAAAGAGAGGCGTGAGCGGCGACGCGATGAAGGAGCGTGTGAGTGCGCCGGCAATTCCAAGCTTCATGGCGTGATCACCGTATCGCCGGCAGACAGGCCGGAGAGGATCTCGACGAGCGGTCCTTCCTCGGAGGGAGTGGTTGCGCCCACGATGACGGCAACATCAAGCGGCCCTTCCGTTCCCTTTACCTTCACGTAATCGACGCCGTGGCGCGTGGTCACCGCCGCAAGGGGGATGCTGATCACCTCACGGGTTTCAACCGGAACCCAGACGAGCGTACGCTCGCCGACAAAGAAATCGCCGAGGCCATCCACCTCCACATCGGCAATGACGCGGCCTCCGACCAGTTCCGGATAGACCTTCACCAGCTTGCCTTCGCGAAGGCTATTGGCCGAGCGGTCGCCCATGCCGCGTGCACCGACGCGAACGGGATCACCTTCCCGGATCATGGCCGCGTGGCGTTCGGGCAACGACAGGCGGAGGAAGTATCCTCCCCCGGCGATGCGGGCCACGGTTTCGCCCGGCATGATGACCGAACCCCTGGTGACGGGAACCGCCAGCACGCGGCCCGGCGCCGGGGCAATCACCTTTCCTTCGGTGGCCTGCTGCACCAGCACGGAGCGTTCGGCCCGCGCCGCCTCCACCTGCCGGTTCAGGACGTCGAATTGCGTTTGCAGGGCATCCACCCTGCTTTTCGGCACCACACCCTGGGAGAGCAGCTTCCTGCCGCGGTCAAGTTCGGTCGTGGCGTTGCCGAGTTCCGCGCCCAGTGCCGCGACGCGGGCATCAAGCGCACCCAGTTGCAGGGCCAGCTTGTCGTCCACTACGGTGGCGATCACGTCGCCCGCCTTCACGGCCGTGCCTTCATCGACTTCAAGCGAGACGATGCTGCCGCCGATGCGGGCGCGGGCGGGGACAACATCCCTGCTCTCGACCTGCCCGAACACCGACTTGTAATCAGGCACCGCAACCGGCGCGACCTTGACCTCGCCAGCAAAACCTTGCTGAATCAAGGCGAAAAAGCCCAAGATGCCGAAGGTTGCCCGTTTCAGAGTCGTCATTTCCGATACCCGTTTCCCGAATTCACTTGCCAATTCCTATTATATGTATATTTTAGAAGATACGCAAATATGAATATAGTCGAACTCAACCGCTCCGCCGAGAAAGCCAGCGACTTCCTGAAGTCCCTGGCCAATCCCAATCGCTTGCGCATTCTCTGCCTGATCATGGAGGGCGAGAGGCCGGTCGGCGAACTCGCCGAGGCTGTCGGCATCAACCAAAGCGCCACATCACAGCATCTGGCGCTGATGCGGCGGGAAGGACTGGTCAAGTCCCGGCGTGACGGGCAGACGATCTATTACCAGCTTGCCGACAAGAACGTCGCGCGGACGCTGAAGCTGCTGAGTGACCTGTTCTGCCCGCCGTCGAAGTGATCAGTCAAAGGCCACGCCGGGCTTGGCGCCCAGCTTCTTGAAAACAATCGCCGCCGGGCAAAAACCGGTGAACGAGGCCTGGA
Source organism: Hyphomicrobiales bacterium (assembly GCA_016792865.1). GTDB lineage: Bacteria > Pseudomonadota > Alphaproteobacteria > Rhizobiales > Aestuariivirgaceae > Aestuariivirga. Next base: position 10,567 of record JAEUMJ010000002.1, read on the forward strand.
TCAGGTTGAACCCCGCAAACACGGTGAGCAGCAGCCAATAGGGCGACACGAAGTGCGCGAGCGCCACCGAGACAAGCACGACAAAACCGGCAAACCTCATCACAACCTTGTCAAGACACATGGGAACGGTCCCTTTCCTCATTACATGCGTTCATTCTAATATATGCATGTAAAGGGCGTGGAGACGGTTTGCAAGTGGTTTTGCGACTGCTGCAGACGGTAACCGGAAATGACGGGACGGGAACTGCCCTTAACCGCCCACGTAGTCCTTCAGGGCCTGTGACGTGCCCTTGCTCCACAGGCTGGTGAGGGCCGCCGCGAAGCTCTCGCGGAAGATCTCCGATTTCGCCACGTCGCCGTAAATGTCGTCCATGGTGAGCCACTGCAAGGGATCTTCCTTTGCCTTGCGGGCAAGGGCTTGCAGCCGATCCCAGCTCGGATCGTTGGGTTCGATCACCTTGCCGGATTCGCTTGTGCCGTAACAATAGCGGCACCACAGTGCCGACTCGAGCGCAAGGCCCCTGATCGAGCGGCCAGCGGCCAGGTTGTCGGCAATCACGGGCACGATGAACTTGGGCTGGCGGTTGGATCCATCCAGGCACAGGCGACGCTCGGTGTCACCAATCTTGGGGTTGGAGAAGCGGCGGTCGATGAGCCTGTAATACTCCTGCAGGTCCGTATTGGGCACGGGCGGAACCGAGGGAATGATCTCCTCCTCCTCCACCTTGGCAAAAAAGGCATGGATCAGCTTGTGCTGCATTGCCTCGTGCACATAATGCACGTCCAGAAGCCCGCCCGGATAGGCAATCACGGCGTGGCCGCCATTGAGGATCCGGATCTTCATGTACTCGAACGGCGTGACGTCCGGCACGAATTGCGCTCCGACCTTTTCCCAGCGGGGG
>JAEUMJ010000053.1 GCA_016792865.1 Hyphomicrobiales bacterium
CCGGATGACACCGCCACGCTGCAACGCAATCTCATTCTCAGCCATTGCGCCGGGGTGGGCGAGGCCATGCCGCGTGCGGTGACGCGCCTGATGATGGCGCTGAAACTTCTCAGCCTGGGCCGTGGCGCATCCGGCGTGCGCTGGTCGCTCATCGAATTGCTGGAAGGCATGCTGGCAAGGGGCGTGACCCCTCTCGTGCCCGCGCAGGGGTCCGTCGGGGCCAGCGGTGACCTCGCGCCGCTCGCCCACATGACGGCCGTGATGATCGGCGAAGGCGAAGCGCATTACAAGGACGAGCGCATGGCGGGGGCAGAGGCCCTGAAGCGTGCCGGCCTTTCGCCGGTTCCGCTCGGCCCCAAGGAGGGCCTGGCCTTCATCAACGGCACGCAGTTCTCGACGGCCTGCGCCCTTGCCGGATTGTTCGACGCCTGGGATTGCGCCATCGCTTCGCTGGTCACATCCGCCCTGTCCACCGACGCGATCATGGGGTCAACCGCGCCTCTCCAACCCGAAATCCATGCATTGCGCGGCCATGCCGGGCAGATCGAGGCGGCAGCCACCATGCGCGAGTTGCTTGAAGGGTCGGTGATCCGTGAAAGCCATCGCGAAGGCGATACCCGCGTGCAGGATCCCTATTGCATCCGGTGCCAGCCGCAGGTGACAGGTGCGGCGATGGACATCCTGCGCCAGGCGGGCCGCACCCTAGAAATTGAAGCCAATGCCGCAACCGACAATCCGCTGGTGCTGACCGCAGCGGGCCAGATCGTGTCCGGCGGCAACTTCCATGCCGAGCCTGTAGGCTTCGCCGCCGACATGACGGCCCTTGCCATTTCGGAAGTGGGTGCCATTGCGCAGCGCCGCATCGCCCTGATGGTGGACCCGACGCTTTCGTTCGACCTTCCTCCCTTCCTCACGCCCAACCCCGGCCTCAACTCAGGTTTCATGATCGCGGAAGTGACGAGTGCGGCCCTGATGAGCGAGAACAAGCACCTTGCCACGCCGTGCGTGACCGACTCGACCCCCACCTCCGCCAACCAGGAGGATCACGTCTCGATGGCGGCCCATGGTGCCCGCCGCCTGTTCCGCATGAACGCCAACCTGCAACGCATTCTCGGCATTGAGCTTTTGTGCGCCGCGCAGGGCATCGAATTCCGCGCCCCGCTGCCGACCTCGGACGCCTTGCAACGGGTGGTGAAGCGGGTGCGCCAGGATGTGAAGACACTCGGCGACGACCGCTTCATCGCTCCCGATCTCGAAGCGGCTGCCGCGCTGGTGGCGAGCGGCGCGATCGCGCAGTCCACGGGTCTCGGCCTTCCGGATGTCGCGGCATGAACCCGGTCACGGTCAGGGCGGGCGACAGCCCGGTCATTCTGGGCTTTCCCCATGGCGGCACCTTCGTGCCGGACGCAATCCGGGCGCGCCTCAACGACAATGGCCTCATCCTCGCCGATACGGACTGGCATATCGCCCGGCTCTACGACGGCCTGTTGCCGGGCGCGACATGCGTGGAGGCGACCTTCCATCGCTATGTCATCGATGCAAACCGCGATCCGTCCGGCCACTCGCTCTATCCCGGCCAGAACACAACCACGCTTTGCCCGCTCACGGATTTCGATGGCGTCCCGATCTGGAAGTCAGGTCAGGAACCTGCGGCAGACGATATCGAGGCACGCCGCAAGCAATTCCACGCACCCTATCATGCAGCCCTCGCGGCAGAGGTGGAACGGGTGAAGTCGCGGCATGGCGTGGCCATCGTCCATGACTGCCATTCCATCCGCTCGCGCATTCCCTATCTCTTCGACGGGGTCTTGCCCGACTTCAACATCGGCACCGACAACGGCAAGACCTGCGACGCAGGGATTGAACGTCTTGCCGCCGGCATTGCCGCAGCATCGTCCCGGACCTCGGTTCTGAATGGCCGCTTCCGCGGCGGCTGGACCACACGGCACTATGGCCAGCCCGGCAGCGGTGTTCACGCCATCCAGATGGAGATTGCGCAGTCGGCCTATCTTGCGGAGGAAGCGCCACCTTTCGCCTTCGATCCGGCAAAGGCGGACGTGACCCGTTCTGTCCTGAGGGACATTCTCGCAGCCATCGCGTCTTGCGCACAGCGGATGCCGCGCCATGGCTGATGCACCCCTCTCAGGCTTTCGCATCCACGACGGTGCTCCCGACTGCCGAGGCAAGATCCCATCCACCCGTGTTTTTCCTGAGTGAGGAACCCCATGCTCGACCGCAAGAACAGTCGCGACGTTTTCCCGCCGACAGGCACCACGCTCAATGCAAAGAGCTGGCAGACGGAAGCACCGCTCCGCATGCTGATGAACAACCTGCACCCCGATGTGGCCGAGAACCCCCATGAGCTGGTGGTCTATGGCGGCATCGGGCGCGCCGCCCGCAGCTGGGGCGATTTCGATCGTATCGTCAGTTCCTTGAAGTCGCTCGAAGCGGATGAAACGCTGGTGGTGCAATCGGGCCGTCCCGTCGCCGTCATCCGCACCCATGCCGATGCGCCGCGCGTGCTCATTGCCAATTCGAACCTCGTGCCGCGCTGGGCCACATGGGATCACTTCAACGACCTCGATCAGAAGGGCCTCATGATGTACGGCCAGATGACGGCCGGCTCATGGATCTACATCGGCACGCAGGGCATCGTGCAGGGAACCTACGAGACATTTGCCGAAGCGGGACGCCAGCACTACGGCGGCAGCCTCAAGGGCAAGTGGATCCTGACCGGCGGCCTCGGCGGCATGGGTGGCGCGCAGCCACTGGCCGCGGTTTTCGCCGGAGCCTGCTGCCTCGCGGTGGAATGCGATGAGACGCGCATCGATTTCCGCCTCCGCACCAGATATCTCGACGCCAAGGCCCGGACACTTGACGAGGCGCTGGCTCTCATTGCCCAGTGGACGAAGGCAGGCGAGGCAAAGTCCGTGGGCCTCCTCGGCAATGCCGCAGAGGTTTTCCCTGAACTTGTGAAGCGCATGAAAGCAGGAGGGGCCCGCCCGGACATCGTGACCGACCAGACCTCGGCCCATGATCCGCTGCACGGCTATCTGCCGTCCGGCTGGAGTGTCGCGGAATGGCGGGCAAGGCAGGAGAGTGACCCCAAGGCCGTCGAGGCCGCAGCCCGCGCTTCGATGAAAACCCACGTGCAGGCGATGGTGGATTTCTGGAATGCCGGAGTCCCCACCCTCGATTACGGCAACAACATCCGCCAGGTGGCGAAGGAAGAAGGATTCGAGAATGCCTTTGCCTTCCCCGGCTTCGTACCTGCCTACATCCGCCCGCTCTTCTGCCGCGGCATCGGCCCGTTCCGCTGGTGCGCCCTTTCCGGCGATCCGGAAGACATCTACAAGACCGACGCAGCGATGAAGACGCTGTTCCCGGAGAATGCCCACCTTCACCGCTGGCTTGACATGGCGCGAGAACGCATTGCCTTCCAGGGCCTTCCCGCCCGCATCTGCTGGATCGGCCTGGGTGACCGTCACCGCGCCGGCCTGATGTTCAACGAGATGGTGAGGAAGGGCGAACTGAAGGCGCCAGTCGTCATTGGCCGCGATCATCTGGACTCCGGCTCCGTTGCCTCGCCCAACCGCGAAACGGAGGCGATGAAGGATGGCTCCGATGCGGTCTCCGACTGGCCGCTGCTGAACGCCCTCATCAACACCGCCAGCGGCGCGACATGGGTGTCGCTGCATCATGGTGGCGGCGTAGGCATGGGCTTCTCGCAACACGCCGGAGTGGTGATCGTGGCTGACGGCACCGATGCTGCGGCCAGGAGGCTGGAGCGCGTGCTCTGGAACGATCCGGCATCGGGTGTGTGGCGTCATGCCGATGCAGGCTATGAGGAGGCCATTTCCTGCGCCCGCGAGAAGGGTCTGCGCTTGCCCACCATCCTGGGCAACTGACCTACGCCAGGCCCGGTTCCAGATTGAGTGCGTCGCTTCCGGTCTTTTCCATGTGACGCGCAATCTGCTCGACCAGCTTCTGGCGTGACAGTTTCGCAACCTGGGCCGGAAAACTGCCCAGCTCCCGCTCGCGCGACACGACCGTGATGGTGCGCGTGAGCCTGGCCGCGGGCAGCGGCAGAACCCGAAGCGGCATCCGCTCGACAAAGCCGTCAATCAGCAATGTCGGCGTCAGCAGCGTGAAGCCCATGCCGTTGCACACGCATGCCGTCACCATGCTGGAGCGGTCGGCCTGAATCACCTGTTGCGGGTTGATGCGCAAGCGTCGCAGGTGCTGGGTCACCTGCCGCCCGACGCTGGTCGAGTCGGCAAAGCGGATGAGCGGCAGGCGGCGCTGCACTGCCTCAAGGCTGTCGGTGGGTCCGCGATAGGCCGAGGGCACAACCAGCAGGAACGATTCCTGCAAGACCGCATGACGCTCCAGCCCCTCCATGTCGTAGAACGGATTTGAGGTGATGGCGAGGTCGGCACGCTTGGTGCGCAACAGCGTTTCATGATCGCCGCTCTGCCCGGCATGCAGGGTCACGTCCCGCACGCCGAAACCCTTCTTCGCCAAGGCCACGAGTCCCGGCGTCAGCGTTGTCGCGATGGATGCGAGAATGCCAAGACGCAACACGCTGATGGGCGTTGGTCCCTGCTGGCGCATTTCCATCTCAAGGTCGCCGACAACGTTGAGGATGCGTGCGGCGTGACGATGCAGCAGCGTTCCCGCCTGCGTGAGCCGCGAAGGACGCACGCTGCGGTCGATCAGCGTCACGCCATAGGCCCGCTCCAGCGCCGCAATGTGCTGCGATGCCGCCGACTGGGTGAGTCCCAACATGCGGGCCGCGGCCGTCATCTGGCCGGATTCGGCCACGGCCTCGAAGACCTCCATCGCCTTCAGCAGATTGGAACCGGAGTGGATGGCGCTCTTGGGCTTGGATTTTTTCATGGTGATACCATTAGAAATCTTGATAGTAGGGTCCGTCAATTGTGTTTTTGCAATGCGCATGGAAATCATCACGCGCAGAAAAAACGCGAACCCATTCATGGCGACCGACTCCAGCCCCCGGCGCAGGCGCTCAATATCCGGCACATCCAGGGCCGACCAGCCGCGCGCACCCTATATCGAGCGCAAGCTCGGCACCTTCAACGTGCTGGGTGAAGAGGGCCTCTCGCTGATCGAACGCAATGCCGATCTCATCCTGAAAGAGACAGGCATGGATTTTGTCGGCGACCCGGAAATTCCCGCCGTGTTCCGTGCGGCAGGCTGTGACGTGAAGGGTGAGCGGGTGCGCTTCGATCCTGGCTTCTGCCGCCGCACCATCCAGGCCACCGCGCCGCGCGAGTTCATGCAGCACGCCCGAAATCCGGCAAACAGCGTGAAGCTCGGCGGCAACGGCACGGTGCTCTGCCCCTCCTGGGGGCCGCCCTTCGTGCACGATCTCGACCGTGGCCGCCGGTATGCGAACCATGAGGACTTCAAGACGCTGGTGAAGCTGCACCATACCATTCCATGGCTGCATCATTCCGGTGGCGTGGTCTGCGAGCCTGTCGACCTGCCCGCCAACAAGCGCCATCTCGACATGCTCTATGCCCATATCCGCCATTCGGACCGGGCCTTCATGGGCGCCTTCATCGGCGAGGAACGCGCAAGCCACGCCATTGACATGGCGCGGATCGTGTTCGGCGCCGCATATGTCGCGGAGAATCCGGTCCTCTATTGCGTGTCGAACACCAATGCACCGCTGGTGCTCGACGCCAACATGTCGGGTGCGCTGAAGACCTATGCCCGCGCCAACCAGCCCGTTGCCTGCACGCCCTGGGTGCTGACGGGTGCCATGAGTCCGACCACTGTTGCGGGAACGCTGGCGCAAGTCCTGGCCGAGGCGATGGCGTGCCTTGCGCTGGTGCAACTGATCAATCCGGGAGCGCCCTGCCTGATGGGGAGCTTCGCCTCCACCATGTCCATGCAGTCGGGTGCGCCCACGTTCGGCACGCCGGAAGCAGGGCTGATGGTCCTTGCGGCGGGGCAACTGGCGCGGCGTCTCGGCGTGCCGCTGCACACGGTGGGCACGCTGTCCTCATCCAAGCTGCCGGATGCGCAAAGCCAGCAGGAAGCAACCTGGGGCCTGCTCATGTCGATGTTTGCAGGCGCAAACCTGATCAATCACGCAACCGGATGGCTCGAAGGCGGGCTGGTGACGTCGTTTGAAAAGACAATGATCGACGCTGATCTCTGCGGCAAGGTGGGCCGCTTCTTCGACGGCATAGACCTTTCAGAGAATGCACAGGCGATGGCCGCCATCGCCGCGACCGGTCCCGGCCAGCACTTCCTGGGCAGCGACCACACCCGCGAGAACTTCATGTCTGCCCTCTTCCGCCCCCTCACGCCGGACAACAATTCCTTCGAGCAGTGGAGTGCGGACGGTGGCCGGGATGCTGCGTCCCGCGCCAACACGCTGTGGAAAAGACAGCTCGAACACTATCAGGATCCCGGCCTCGATCCCGCCATCGACGAGGCATTGCAGGATTACATCGCCCGCCGCAAGGCCGAAAAACCGGATGTGAATTACTTCTGATGTCGAGAATCGTGATCATCGGAGGTGGTGCCGTGGGCCTCAGTGTCGCCCATCACCTCGCCGCGCGTGGAGAAAAGGATGTGGTGCTGCTGGAGCGCAACCAACTGACCTCCGGCACAAGCTGGCATGCGGCAGGCATCGTTGGCCCGTTACGGGCGACGGCGGCCATGACGGCGATCGCATCCCATGCCCTGACTCTTTTCCCGCAGCTTGAAGCGGAAACCGGCATGAGCACCGGCTATCGCCGCACGGGCGGTTACTGGCTGGCACGCAAGCCCGAACGCATGGACGAGTTGCACCGCATCTGCGCCGTGGGCCGGCACATGGGGCTTGCGCCGGAAATCGTGCCCCCGGCGCGCGTGGCAGTGCCGCAGCTTGCGCTTGCCGATCATGTGGGCGCACTGATGGTGCCGGAAGATGCGAACGTGAATCCCGTCGATCTCTGCATGGCCTACGCCCGGTCAGCGAAGTCGCGCGGCGTGACGATCCGGGAAGGAGCAGGCGTTGACCGCATCCTGCTGGACGGCAGGCAGGTGACGGGGGTCGCGCTCAGCGATGGCAGCACGATTGCGGCATCGCGTGTCGTGCTCTGTGCCGGGGCATGGTCGAAGCAGCTCGCCGATGCGATTGGCGTGGCGCTGCCGCTCCAGCCCGTCGAGCACATGTACATTGTCACTGAACCGATCCCCGGCCTGCCCAATCCCTTTCCGGTGGTGCGCGATCTCGATACCGGAATCTACGTGAAGGGTGATGCAGGCCGCCTGGTGATCGGCGGCTTCGAACCCCATGCGAAGTGCTGGAATCCGCAGGGACCGGAAGGCAACCGCGCCTTTCTTGAATTGCCGGAGGACTGGGAACAGTTCACGCCCTTCATGGAAGCGGCGCTGGCTCTCGTGCCCGTGCTTGCGGAAGCAGGCATCCAGCGCTTCATGAACGGGCCGGAGAGTTTCACGGCGGATACGCGGCCACTCGTCGGTGCCGCACCGGAATGCGATGGCCTGTTCGTGGCGGCAGGCATGAACTCGGTCGGCATCATGAGTTCCGCCGGTATCGGAAAGGTGCTGGCCGATTGGGTGATCGCGGGCGAAGCCCCGTTTGATCTCTGGGGCATCGACATTGCCCGCGTTGACCCCAGGACCGCATCCGCCGCCCACATGGCAGACCGCATGCAGGAGGCCGTATCCGATCTCTTCGCGCTGCACTGGCCCTTCAAGCAACCGAAGGCAGGGCGGGGACTTCGCACCTCCGCGCTGCATGAGCGCTGGGCCCGCCAGGGAGCCTTTTTCGGAGTCACGGCGGGCTGGGAGCGCGGCCTCTGGTATGCCAGGGACGACGGCGAACGCAACCTGCCCTATTCCGTGGGTGAACAGCCGTGGCACGCCATCGCCGTGCGCGAAGCCGCGGTGATGCGGTCCGGCGCTGCCCTTGTTGACCTGTCGCCATTCACCAAGATTGATCTGGCCGGTGCGGACGCCCTGGGCCTGTTGCAGCACTGCGCCACCGCCAACATTGATGTTGCCAATGGCCGGGCCGTCTATACGCCCTTCCTCAACGATCGCGGCGGCATTGAAGCGGATGTCACGGTCACGCGCCTCGCTGCCGACCACTTCCGCATCGTCTCCGGCGCGGCAACCCGCCAGAAGGATTTCGCCTTCCTCCGTCGTGCCGCGAAGGGTCGCGCCGTCACGCTCAGGGACGTGACGGAAGACTACTGCGTCGTCGGGGTGATGGGTGGCGCGGCGCAGGCCATGCTTGCCGCGCATTCAGCCGACGACTGGAAGGCCTTCCCATTCTCCACCGCGCGTCACGTCATCGTGGCCGGGGTGACGTGTCTTGCCACACGCCTGTCCTTCGTGGGCGAGCCGGGCTGGGAACTGATGATCCCCGTGGCCCATGCAGGCACGGTGTTCGATGCACTGATCGCGGCGGGGGCACAACCGCTCGGCCATTACGCGCTGGACGCCTGCCGCATCGAGAAGGGATACCGGCACTGGGGGCATGATCTTGGCCCCGACATCACGCCGCTGGAGGCGGGCCTTGCCTTCACCGTGGACTGGTCGAAGGATTTCCGCGGAAGGAATGCCCTGCTCCACCAGCGCTCCATGGGGCTGGAACGCCGCATGGTCCTGCTCGATGTCAGCGGCCATCCGCTGATACTGCATGACGAACCCGTCTCCGAGAACGGCGAAGTCGTCGGCATGACGACATCGGGCGCACGCGGTGCGCGCACCGGCCTCACACTGGCTCTGGCGCTGGTGAAGATTGCCGAAGGGGAAGCGCCCGCACAGACCTGTGCCCGCTCCTTCACTGTTCATGTGGCGGGGCAAGACTATCCCGCCAGGGCGCTGGCACGGCCGCCATATGATCCATCGGGCGAAAGGATGAATGCGTGAGCGAGGTTCAGGTTGTCATCATTGGTGGGGGCGCGATGGGGACATCGCTGCTCTATCATCTTGCCAAGGCAGGCTGGCGCGACATCGTGCTGGTCGAAAAGAACGACCTGACCCACGGTTCGACCTGGCATGCCGCCGGCCTGTGCACGCACTTCTCGCACAACGCCACCATTCAGGAACTCCGCGCCACCTCGGTGCGGCTCTACCGGGACATCCTCCCGCAGGAGACGGGTCAATCCTGTGGCTTTCACCGATCAGGTGCCATGCGCGTGACCCGCAACCCCGACCGCATGGATGAGTTCGCCCATGTTGCCGGCCTCTCGGAATTCACCGGCTACAATCTTGAGCTGGTGACGCCCGACCGCATCGCGGAACTCCACCCGCTGGCGAAACGCGACGGACTTATCGGCGGCATCTACGAGAAGGACGACGGCCACGTCGATCCCACCCTCGCCACCAATGCCATGGCGAAGGTTGCGGTGGAGAAGGGCGCCATCATCCAGCGTTACAATCCCGTGCAAGCCATCCGCCGCGAAGGCGGCGTGTGGATCGTCGAAACCGCAAGGGGAACGCTGCGTGCCCGGCACATTGTCAACGCGGCCGGAACGTGGGGTTATGAAGTGGGGCGCATGATGGGTGTCAACGTGCCTTCGGTGCCCGTGCTCCACCAGTATCTCGTCACCGACACGGTGCCGGATATTGCCGCCCGCATTGCCGCGGGACAACCCGAACTCCCGATCATCCGCGACCCGGAAGAAAGCTGGTACGTGCGGCAGGAACGCGATGGCTTCATTCTCGGCCCCTACGAGAAGGATGCCCAGGTCTGGTCGGTGGATGGCGTCCCGCCCTCCTTCGGCGCGGAACTCATGCCTCCTGACCTGGAGCGCGTCGAACACATCATCGAAGCTGCAATGGCGCGCATTCCCGCCCTTGGCTCCGCCGGCGTGAAGACCGTGATCAATGGTCCCATCACCTTCACCCCGGATGCAAACCCGCTGATCGGGCCTGCCCATGGCGCCGAGAATGCATGGTTGCTCACGGGGTCTTCCATGGGCGTGATGGAGGGCGGTGGTGCGGGCTGGTTCCTGGCGCACTGGATGGTCCACGGTGCGCCGCCCATGGATGCGCTTGCCGTTGACAGCCGCCGCTTCGGCGCATGGGCCGACCGCAACTATCGCGTCGCGAAAGCAGTTGAGTGCTTCGGCCTGCAATTCGGTGTGCACTATCCGTTTGAGGAACGTCCGGCGGGCCGCAACATCCATCTGTCGCCGCTCCACGATCACATGCTGGCGCGGGGTGCGGTCATGGGCTTTGCCCACGGCACGGAAAGGCCGAACTGGTTTTCAGACAAGCCGGGCGATGTCGCGCAGGAAAGCTTCCGTCGCACGAACTGGTTTGCCCATGTGCAGCGGGAGGTTGACGCGGTGGCGAACCGCGTGGCCCTTGCCGACCTCTCCGTCTTTTCGAAATTCGACATCAGCGGCAAGGATACGTTGTCTTTCCTCGATGCCCTGGGCGCGAACCGCCCGCCCAGGCCGGGGCGCATTGGCCTCACCCACGCGCTGACACCGTCGGGTGGCGTGCTGTCCGAATTCACCGTCTCCGTGCTGTCTCCCGTCCACGCCTACCTCACATCCGCAGCGGCGTCAGAGGAAATGGACCTTGATCTCCTGATCTCGCGCTCGACAGGCTTTGATGTCACCATCCGCAACATCACCCGCGAACGCGCCATCATCGGCGTGATGGGACCGAAGTCACGCGCACTGCTCTCGAAACTCACGCAGGACGACCTTGCAGCCGGGTTCCCGTGGTTGTCGGCGCGGAACATTACCCTTGCCGGACAGGCGATCCTCGCGCTTCGCGTGTCCTACGTCGGAGAGCTGGGCTTTGAGTTGCACCTGCCGCGCAGCGAAGCATGCGCAGTATTCGAGGCTCTCGAAGAAGCGGGCCGGGAACTCGGTGTCGGGTACTATGGCGCTTACGCAGCCAACTCCATGCGCCTTGAAAAGGGTTATCGCGCCTGGGGCGCGGACCTCACAACCGAGCGCACCCCTCTCGAAACCGGCCTTGCAGCATTCGTGAAAACGGAGGGGCGCAACTTCATTGGCCGCGATGCCATGCTGGCAAAGGCAAACCCGTGGGACATGGTGCTGCTCGATATCGACGCCAGCGATGTGGACCCGTTCTACGCCCACGCGGTTTATGCCGATGGCGAGCCGGTGGGCGTCGTGACCTCCGGTGCGCATGGCCACAGGACCGGAAAAACACTGGCACTGGCCTTTTTGCGCAAGCCCCAGGTGCGCGAAGGTTTGCAGGTGAAGATCCTCGGAAGGATGCGGGCGGCCCGCGTTCTCGATACACCGCCCCATGATCCGTTGAACACGCGCCTGAAACACTAGGAGCCCCCCATGACCGGACACCCCCTGCACACTGATTGGTCCCTTGCCGGAACGGCGGAGCGCCGCAAACGCTACTACGCCGCATCGCAGCAGAAGTTCGTGCCCTTCAAGGAGCCGCTCGTCTTTGCGAAGGGGTCGATGCAGTACCTGTGGGACTCGGAAGGCAGGAAGTACACCGACCTCCTCGGCATGAATGTCTGCGTCTCGGTCGGTCACTCGCATCCCACGGTGGTGAAGGCGGCGATGGAACAGGCGCAGACCCTGACCCATTGCACCACGATGTTCTATCACCCCGTGCCCGCGCACTTTGCCGAAGAACTGGCCGCCACCATGCCCAAGGGCCACGAGTGGGTGGTGCATTTCACGAACTCCGGCTCGGAGGCCATCGACCTCGCCATGGTGATGGCCCGCACCTATACCGGGCATCTCGACCTGCTGGCGCTGCGCACCGCCTACCATGGGCCGACCTCTGCCGCGCAATCACTGACCGGCATTGCCGCATTCCGACATCCCGGCATGCCGGGAAATGTCGCCTTCGTGGCCGAGCCCAATCAATACCGCGGCGTGTTCGGCGCGGGGGTGCAGCCCTATCTTGACGACATCGAACACGTCATCGCGACCGCGACAACGGGCAAGGTGGCGGGCATCTTCGTGGAAAGCGTGCAGGGCTATGGCGGAATTGTTGAAATGCCGCAGGGTTACATGGCGGGTGCGGCGGAGCGCGTCCGCGCCGCGGGCGGTCTATACATTGCCGATGAAGTGCAGTCCGGCTTTGGCCGAACCGGTGATCACATGTGGGGCTTCGAAGCCGATGGCGTCGTGCCCGATATCGTGGTCATGGCGAAGGGCATCGGCAATGGCTTTCCTCTGGGAGCCGTTGTGGCGCGAAAGGAGATCGGCGACGCCATGGCCGGCAAGTTCATGTTCCACACCTATGGGGCAAATCCGACAAGCTGCGCGGCAGGCCGGGCCGTGCTGCAGGTGATCCGGGAGGAAAAGACGCAAGCCAATGCCAGGACGGTGGGAGGTGAACTGCTGGCACGGCTGAAGGACTTGCAGCAGAAACACAAGTCCATCGGCGATGTGCGCGGGCGCGGCCTGATGCTGGCCATCGAGATGGTCAAGGATCGCAAGACAAAGGAACCGGATGCGGAGGTGACCGCTGCCGTGTTCGAGCATTGCCGTGAACAGGGTCTCATCCTTTCGAAGTCGGGGCCGCACCGCTCCGTGCTGCGCATGGTGCCGCCGATGTGCCTCGCGCTTTCCGATGTCGATCAGGTGGCGGAAGGACTGGACAAGGCGTTTTCGAGTCTCGCATGAGCGGACACCCCATCATCGCCCTGTGGTCGCACCCGCGTTCCATGTCCACCGCCTTCGAGCGCATCATGCGTTCGCGCGGCGATCTCGACTGCCTGCATGAACCTTTCATGTACGACTACTATGTGCATCGTTCCCGCAAGGTGATGCCGCATTTCGAGGCCCAGCCCGAACATCCCGTCTCATATGACGAGATCCGCGCCACGATCCTGGCAAAGGCGAAGACGCAACCGGTCTTTTTCAAGGACATGAGCTATTACGTGATGCCGCATATCCTTGCCGACGAGGAATTCCTGCGCCGCATCACCCACAGCTTCCTGATCCGCGATCCCATGGCTTCGATCGTGTCTTATGCCAAGCTCGATCCTGCCGTGAGCCTTGATGAGATCGGCCTCGAGTCACAGGCGAAGCATGCCGACGCCCTGAAGCACCTGACGGGCCGCACGCCCGTCATCGTCCAGAGCGAGCGCGTGCAGAACGATCCGGAAGGGCAGATGAAGGCCTATTGGCAAGCCGTTGGCCTTGATCACCGCCCGCAGGCGCTGAACTTCGCGGATGATGTCCCCAACGACTGGCAGCAGGTTTCCGGCTGGCACAAGGACGTGATGGCAAGCAAGTCGATCCTGCCATGGACTGACGCGGATGTGGCGAAGGTACGCCGCCAGTTCGACGGGCTGGTAGAGCGTGCGCCGCATTTCGCGACCTACTACGCCCACCACCTGCCATTCTACGCCAAACTCGCGGCACAGGCCTTGTAGGAATGAGGCCCGCGCGTGGCGGGCCTCGTCATTCAAGCGGCGTCGCGCATTGCACCGGGGCCGGGAATGGCTCCGGGCGGGCACTTGCCCGCAATGATCATGCCCAGCACGTCGTCGTGACTCACGTCCGATGTGTGCGCGGTGCCGACCACCTTGCCGTTCTTCATCACCGCAACGCGGTCTGCGAGGTCGAAGACGTCATGCAGGTCGTGGCTGATGAGGAAGATGCCGATGCCTTCCGCCTTCAACTGCTTGATGAGTTCGCCCACCTGTGCCGTTTCCGCAGGGCCGAGGGCCGCCGTCGGTTCGTCCATGATGAGGATGCGGGCATTGAAGTGAATGGCCCGCGCGATGGCCACCGATTGGCGCTGGCCACCGGACAGCTTCGACACCGGTTCCTTGAAACGGCGGAAGTTGGGGTTCAGGCGGTGCATCACCTTGCGGCATTCGGCTTCCATCGCCACGTCATCCAGCGTGCCGAAGGAGGTTTTCAGCTCGCGGCCGAGATAGAGGTTTGCCGCCGCATCGACATTGTCCGCGAGCGCCAGCGTCTGGTAGATCGTCTCGATTCCCAGCGCCTTCGCATCGCGCGGGTTGTCGATATTCACCTCGTCTCCATTGATGAAGATCTGTCCGGCATCGCGCTTGTAGGCGCCTGACAGCACCTTGATGAGCGTGGACTTGCCGGCGCCGTTGTGGCCGAGCAGACCCACCACTTCTCCGGGGTAGAGATCGACGGTGGCATGATCGACGGCCTTGATGCCCCCGAAGGCGATGGAGATGTCGCGCATCTCGATCAGCGGCGTGCCGCGCTCCCGCAGGTTCTTGTGGGGTTGCGCGCCCACGACGGCGGAGGGCGTATCGTGGACCTCCGGCACCTTCGCGACCTTTGCGGCGCTGGCCGGCTTGCGCAAGGCCTTGCGGGCGGGAACGGATTTCTTTGCGGATTTTGCCATGATGATCCTCTCCTTACTTCACGCGGCGGCGATAGATCTGGTCAACGAAGACGGCGATCACCAGGAACGAGCCGACAACGATGTTCTGCCAGGGTGATGGCAGGTTGAGCAGCAACATGCCGGACGAGATGGACTGCATCAGCAGGGCCCCCAGCATGGCGCCATAGATGGTGCCGATGCCGCCCGCCAGCGAGGTGCCGCCGATCACCGCAGCGGCAATCACATAGAGTTCGTTGAGGTCGCCCAGCGAGACGGTTGCCGCATCGAGGCGAGCCGAGGCAACCATGGCCGAGATGGCCGCCAGCAGGCCCATGAGTGCGAAGACCTTCACCGTCATGGCCTTGGTGTTGATGCCGGCGAGTTCGGCGGCTTCCGGGTTGCCGCCGATGGCATAGACATAGCGGCCGAACTGGGTGCGGGTGGCGAGGAAGGTCATCGCCAGTCCCACCGCCAGCGTGATCAGCACGGGGATGGCATAGCCGGTATAGTAGATGAGGCCGTCGGTGCAGCGAACGACCTTGTCTGCCGCCATGCACACCGCCTTGCCCGCCTTGTCTTCCACGCCAGGCGGAATGGTGACGTTGTTGGCGAGGGCGTATTGTTCAATGAGCTTGGGCGGCCAGGGATAGGAATTGACCACATAGGTCGCGCCCAGGACTGCAATGAACCCAAGGCCGACCAGAACCGCTTCAGCCCAGAGCGGGCGCAGCGCGAACTTCACCCGCTTGCGTTCCTGCCGTCCCCGCATGATGCCGAGGACGATCAGCACACAGGCCACGAGCGCAATCCCCCAACTCCACTGCGGCCCCATCCAGGCGGACGGCACGTTGCCGCCCAGCAGCTTGAAGGTGGAGTCCAGCGGCGCGATGGTGACGCCTTCGGAGATGTAGAAGGCCACGCCCTTGGAATAGGCGATGAGGCCGCCCAGCGTGACGACGAAGGAGGGTATCGCCAGATAGGCGGTCAGATAGCCGTTGAGCGCACCGACCAGCACGCCCACGGCAATCGCGGCCAGCACGGCGATGATCCAGATCGACCAGTGGCCGACGCCGAGGGCAGGCGCGAGGTGCTGCACCTGGAGCACCGCCGCGACCGTTGCGATCAGGGTCAGCATGGCGCCCACTGAAAGATCGATCTGGCGCATGATGATGATCAGCACCATCCCGGTTGCCATGATGGCGATGGGGGACGTCTGCACCAGCAGCGTCCAGAGGTTGCGCGGGGTCAGGAACAGGCCGCCGAACAAGCCTTCGTCGTTGATGCGGAAGCTGGTCCAGATATCGAAGACACACCACACGACGATGATGGCCGCGACCATGCCGAGCATGCGCGTGTCGATTTCGGTGGCGCGGAAAAAGCGCGTGACGGCGCTTTCGCTGGCCGTCGCTGGATTGAGCGATGATGTGTTCGGATCAGACATGCTGTCCCCTCTCCCAAAAGTTGCCCGGCGCCTTTGGCGCTTCTTCTTATGGAAACCGCGTCACCCCCTGGGGGATGACGCGGCCATGATGTTTCAAGTTGGCGTGCCGTGCAAGATTACTTGCAGGCTTCCACGTCGGCCTGCGCACCGGCACAGGCTTCTTCCTTGCTGATCCAGCCAGCCGAGATCACGTCGCCGAGGTTGGCCTTGGTGATCGGGTTCGGCGGGATGAGGATCGAGTTCATTTCGACGCCCTTCTTGCCGCCGTTGAACTTGGCAACGCCTTCGAGCTTGTCCATGGCGGTGCCACCGATCATGGCAACGGCTGCTTCAGCAGCCTTCTTGCCGAGAACGCGGCTGTCCTTCCACACCGACACGAGCTGGGTGCCCTTGGCAACGCGGTTCAGGGCAGCCTTGTCGCCGTCCTGGCCGGTGACCGGCACCGAGCCGGCAAGGCCCTGTGCTTCGAGAGCGGCAACCACACCGCCGGCCATGCCGTCGTTTTCAGAGACAACAGCGTCAATCTTGTTGTTCTGCGAGGTCAGGCACTGCTCCATGTTCTTCTGGGCATTGTCCGGCTTCCAGCCGTCCGTGAAGGTTTCGCAGACGTTCTTGATCTTGCCGGCGTCAATGTTTTCCTTGAGCACTTCCATGATGCCCTGGAACAGGAAGGTTGCGTTCGGATCGCCCTTGTCGCCCTTGATGAAGGCGAAGTTGCCTTCCGTCTTGCCCTTTTCGAGCATGGTCTTGGCCATCAGGCGGCCGACGCCCACGTTGTCGAAGGTGATGTAGAGAGCGTTCGGATCTTCGAACTGCACGTCATAGGCGATCGACTTGATGCCAGCGTCGGTGATCTTCTGGATCGACGGGAGGATGGCGTCGGAGTCGAAAGCAACGACGAGGATCACGTCGGGCTTCTGGGCGATCAGGCCCTCGATGTCAGCAGCCTGCTTCTGGGCAGAGCCCTGGGCGTCGGTCGAGACATAGGTGTGGCCGGCAGCTTCCACCACTTCCTTGATGGCTGCTTCATCGGTCTTCCAGCGTTCTTCCTGGAATGTCTTCCACGACACGGCAACCGTGCCGGCATTTGCCGCAACGGCCGATACGCCAAGCATAAGGGCGCCAGCCATCATCGTCATCAAAGTGCGCTTCATTCTCAAATCCTCCTGGTACCTTCTCAACCCGGCGCAGGACGCCAAAAGCCGCCGATGAAAGGCGGTCGTCATTCCGGACATTGAAGGTGGACGTGCGTTTCGTTGTTTTATTTTGGCGCCCGAAAAAAGGTTGCACGAAGATGAGCGGGGAGTCAAGCGGCGGCAAAAACACCGGGGCCAATTTCATCTTGACAACATACCAACCGGTCGGTATTGCCTCTGCATGAAGCAAGCGAACGCCAAATCCAAGCTCCTGAACGCCGCGCTGAAGCTCATCCGCACGTCCGGGTATGAAGCAACGGCGGTGGATGATCTGTGCACGGAAGCGGGCGTGACCAAGGGGGCTTTCTTCCACCACTTCAAGAGCAAGCAGGATCTGGCCGTCGCGGCGGCAGCCCATTGGTCGAAGATCACGGGCGCACTCTTCGCCTCCGCGCCCTATCACGATTACGAAGATCCGCTCGACCAACTGGTCGCCTACATCGATTTCCGCGCACAGCTTCTGGAGGGCCGCAGCATTCCCGAAGCAACCTGCCTGCTCGGCACCATGGTGCAGGAAACCTTCGAGACCAGTCCCGCCATCCGCGATGCGTGCCTTGCGGGAATAGCCGGACATGCCGACACCATCGCAGGGATCATCCGCGCCGCGAAGGAACGGCACGCCCCGCGCGCAACTTGGAGCGCGGAAAGCCTGGCGTTGCATACGCA
This sequence comes from Hyphomicrobiales bacterium, assembly GCA_016792865.1. Classification (GTDB taxonomy): domain Bacteria; phylum Pseudomonadota; class Alphaproteobacteria; order Rhizobiales; family Aestuariivirgaceae; genus Aestuariivirga. The sequence goes on from JAEUMJ010000053.1 coordinate 17,635, forward strand.
GGCCGTGCTCCAGGGTGCCTTCATTTTGGCCAAAGCGCGGAATGATATGGAGATCGCGCGAGAGTCCATCCTGCATCTCCGCCGCTACGTCGAACTCCTCTTCCATCACGCCAAGGAGGACTGAACCCATGTCCAAGATCTTCGTCAACCTGCCGGTCACGAACCTTTCGCGCTCCATCGCCTTCTACAAGGCCCTGGGCTTCACGCAGAACCTGCAATTCAGCGACGACACCGCCGCATGCATGGTGATCAGCGAAGAGAACTACGTGATGCTGCTCACCCACGAGAAATTCAGGGGCTTCTCCGATTCGCCCATCCCGGATGCCCACAGCAACACCGGCCTGATGATTGCGCTTGAGCGCGGGAGCCGCGATGCCGTGGATGCGACGGCGAATGCCGGACTCCTTGCCGGAGGCGGCGAGCCGCGCCCGGCGATGGACCTTGGCTTCATGTACAATCGCACCATCAGCGACCCGGACGGTCACCGCTGGGAGCCCTTCTTCATGGATATGAGCCAGGTTCCGCGGCAATAGCCCCTGCATTCATCAGTACACGGAGTTCAGCATGTCGAAATTCATCTGGTACGATCTCATGACGCCGGACGTGAAGGCGTCCGGTGATTTCTACGCCCATGTCACGGGCTGGAACATTCGCGACAGCGGCATGCCGGGCGCAGCGCCCTACTCCATCCTCTCGGCCAACGGCGTCGATGTCGGTGGCATCATGCCCTCTCCTCCCGGCTCGGCAATGCCGCCGGTGTGGACGGGCTATATCCATTCGACCGATGTGGACCGCGACGCAAGGCGGGCAACGGAACTTGGTGGCAGCGTGTTCAAGGAACCGCAGGACATACCCGAAGTCGGTCGCTTCGCCGTGCTGTGCGATCCCTCCGGGGCGCCCTTCATCGCCTTCAGGCCGAATTCGACGGCCACCCCCACAGCCGTTCCGGATGGCACGCCCGGACATTTCGGCTGGCGGGAGCTGATGTCGGGCAACTGGCAGGAAGCCTTCGGTTTCTATTCCGCACTTTTCGGCTGGAGCAAGACCGAAGCGATGGACATGGGGCCGATGGGAACCTACCAGCTTTTCCAGACCGGCCCCGGCCAGACCGGCGGGATGATGACGAAAGCGCCGCAGGATCCATTTCCGCCCCGCTGGAATTACTACATCAATGTCGATGCGATGGATGGCGCGTTGAAGCGTGCAACGGCCCGCGGCGCGCGCGTGCTGATGGATCCGATGGAGGTGCCGGGCGGTGGCTATGCCTGTGGCTGCATCGATCCGCAGGGAGCCGCATTCTCGCTGTTCAGCATGAAGCGTTCGTAAAGGAAAAGGAGTTGGAGCAATGCCTTATACCGTGAAGATGCACCGGGTTCTGAAGTCACCGCCGGAGCGCGTGTTCAAGTCATTCCTGAATCCGCAGGCCCTCGTCAAATGGATTGCGCCGGCTGGCTACACCTGCACGGTGCATCATGTTGAACCCAAGGTCGGCGGCACCTTCCGCATGTCATTCACCGAATTCGATTCAGGCAGTTCCCACGCCTTCGGCGGTGAGTATCTCGAAATCGTCCCCAACGAGAAGCTGCGTTACACCGACAAGTTCGAAGACCCCAACCTCGCCGGCAACATCGAGGTCACCGTCACCATGAAGCCCGTGATGGGAGGCACCGACCTCCGGGTCGTGCAGGAGGGCATTCCCGACATCATCCCGGAAGAGATGTGTTACCTCGGCTGGCAGGACTCGATGAAACAGCTTGCCCAGTTCGTGGAACTTCCGCCCCAATCCGTGACTTCTGCGTAACGGAGCTTCCGATGACGACGCAACATTACACCGGCAGTTGCCAGTGCGGCGCTGTCGCCTTCGAGGTTGACCTTGATCTCGACCAGACGATCACCTGCAACTGCTCGCGCTGCCGTCGATTGGGGTCGGTCCTGAGTGCTGCATCGGCAAGCCAGTTCAGGTTGCTGCGCGGCCAGGACAATCTCACCGAATATCTGTTCAACAAGCATGCCATCCACCACCTCTTCTGCCGCACCTGTGGCATCCAGGGCTTTTCCACGGGCAAGGGCCATGACGGCAGCGAGATGGTGATGGTGAACGTCAACACGCTCCATGATGTGGACCCGCGCGCGCTCCATCCGCAACACTACGATGGCCGCAGCGTCTGACGAAAGGACCGCTTGCCATGATGCTCTCCCGCAAGATCTCCCCTTTCCTCTGGTTTGACGACGCTGCCGAGGACGCGGCGCGGCATTATGTGAAAGGCTTTCCCAACTCCCGCATCACCACCGTGGAACATTATCCGGAAGGTGCGCCGGGGCCGGTGGGCAGCGTCATGACCGTGTCATTCGAACTTGCGGGCCACGCCTTCACGGCCATGAACGGCGGCCCGGCCTTCCGCCCCAACGAATCCGTGTCGTTCGCGGTGCTCTGCGAAGACCAGGCCGAAGTCGATTTCCTCTGGGACCATCTCTCCGAAGGCGGCGCCACGTCTGCCTGTGGCTGGCTCAAGGACAGGTGGGGCTTTTCCTGGCAGGTGGTGCCACGGCGCTTCCTCGAAATCCTGTCGGGCGACGACAAGGGCGTGAAGGCGCGGGTCTTCGCCGCCATGATGAAGATGACGAAATACGACATCGCCGAAATCGAGAAGGCCGCGAACGGCTGATCTCAGTCGGCCTTCGTCACTGTCTCGGATGTCACGCGCGGCAGCACCAGCGGCAGGATGATGTCCATGGTGAAGTGCCAGCGCGCGGTTGAAATGAAGCCGCCTTCGCTCATGCCGAGATCATAGTCATAGTCACCGCTCACCGTGCAGTAGAGATCGTCCTCCTCGCAGGTCACGGTCAGCGAGTTCTCGTCGATTGCCCGGCGGCGAACACCCCAATCCGAAACCATGCGGCGCTTCTCCGCCACCACCTGGTCGCCGCTCATCTTCTGGCCGTTGTACTCCACGTTGAAGGCATAGGAGTTGGCAAGGCTTTCCTCCATTCCCGCGAGATCGAGGGTTTCCGCCATCACCAGCCGTCGCGCCGTGGCAAGTGCGACCGTCGCCGCCAGGCGCTGCGGCTTCAGTTGCAGGCTCTCATAGATCGAAGTGCTCTCCGCAACACTGGCCGTCTGCTGTTCAAGGCCGGGTATCAGGACGTTGTCGTTCGGCTGTCCTTCGGCTTCGGCGGTGGGAACGTTGTCGACGCGAAAATCAACAAGCTGCTGGCGGGTGAGAAAGGTCATGTCGGCGGGTGGCGTGCGTGAAGCGACCGCCACGACGCGCGGGTCCACCCCCATGCTGTCGGCATACTCGGAAAGTTCCCCCACCATGGCCTGGTGGGTTTCCACATCCTTCGCCGTGAACACGGGCTTGTCCGGATCGGCACTTGCATCCGAGAACGAGAACTGGTGAACGCCGTAACGGCCTTCCCGCGTCACCACGCGGTTCACGCCGCCCATCAGCATGTAGGTGCAGGCCGAAGCGCAGAGGTCATAGGCCACAACCGACATGCCACGGGCGCGCAGCAACTGGCCCATTTCGATTGCCGCGCCCAGCGCACCACCCGGCGAGCGAATGAACATGGCAACGTTCCAGGGGCCTTCGGCCGGGGCATTGGCAGCGACAAAGGACCGGAACGTGCCTGCCGTGTCGGGCGCAAAGGCACCCTCGGCCACGATATGATTGCCCTCCATGCGGAAGGACATCACTTCGCTCATCCAGTTGTCGTCAGCCCTTGCCGCACCACTCGCGGCAAGCAAGGCACCACCCATCAGTATTGTGCGCAGCCGCGCCATGGCCCCAACCCACATCCCTGCCTCTACAGTCGAATCCCCATCCATATCCGTAACATGGCTGGAGAAGCTGGCAACAGGCCACTGGCCGGCGATGGTGTGACAGTTTGGACTTTGACGGGCGGGGGGCAGCCAGGCTACTGACCCCTAATGACTGACCAGTCAGTAACTAAAGCCAAGCGCCAGCGCCGCCCGGATGACCGACCGGCGGAAATCCTCGCCGCCGCCCTCTCGGTTTTTGCCGAAAAGGGCTTCTCCCAGGCGCGGATGGAAGACGTGGCGGCCCGCGCCGGATTGAGCAAGGGCGCGTTGTATCTCTACTTCCCCGACAAGGTGGCCCTGCTCAAGGCACTGGTTCAGCAGGCCATCGGCGGGCAGATCAGCCTTGCAGCCGAGATGCTGGCGCAACTGAACGGACCCGTTTCGCCGCTGGTCATCCATCTCGCCCAGATACTTGCCAGCCGGGTGCAGGACACGCCCTTTCCCTACATCCTCAAGCTGGTGATTGCGGAGAGCCAGGCCCATCCGGAGATCGGCAGGTTCTATCTGGAGAATGTGATCAGGCAGGCGATGCCGATCATCGAGGCACTTCTGGCGCGTGGCATTGCGGCGGGTGAGTTCCGCGAGGTGAACGTCCCGCACGCGGTCAAGTCCCTCATGGGCCCCTTCCTCCTCAGCGCCCTCTGGCGCTCGGTGTTCGAGCCGCTCGGCGCCGAAGCGGTGGATGTGCGCGGCCTCATCACCCAACACGTTGATATCTTCCTGAAAGGCCTCCGGCCATGAAACGTCTTGTACCATTCCTCGTCATTGCGCTTGCCGGCGCCCTTTTCCTGATGCGGGATGCATGGTTGCCGCAAGCGGCGGATCACCAGGCGTGGCTCGGTTACGTCGAAGGCGAAACGTCTTACATCGGGCCGGCAGCGGCCGGGCGCATTTCCGGCATTGCCGTGAAGAAGGGCGATCAGGTGCAGGCGGGCACGATCCTGTTCCGGCTTGACGATGCGGCACAACAGGCGGACATCGCGCGGCTTGCCGCGGCTGTCGAAACCGCGAAGGCAACAGCGCAGAATCTCGAAAGCGGAAAGCGCCAGGAAGAGCTTGACCTTCTCGCCCGGCAGACATCGGAAGCCGTCGCCAATCTCGATCTCGCACGCATCGAGTTCACCCGCGCCAACAACCTGGCAAAGCGGGGCGTCGCGGCGGAGAACCAGCTTGACCAAGCCAGGGCCACGCTCGCCGTTGCCGAAGAAAGGGTGAAACAGGCCGAGGCCAATGCCATCATCGCGCAACTCCCTGCCCGCGCGGCGGAACGCGCTGCCGCGTCATCCCGTGTGGCCGAAGCAGAGGCCGCGTTGTCCAATGCCCGGAACCGGCTTCGGGATCTTGAGGGAAGCGCAAGCACCGGCGGCATCATCGACGATGTGTATTTCGATCCCGGTGAAGTGGTGGTGGCAGGGCAACCGGTCATCGCCTTGCTTCAGCCCGGCAAGGAAACCCTGCGCTTCTACATTCCTGAAACCGAACGGTCCAAGGCGCGGGCGGGCGTGATCGTGAAATACAGGTGCGACGGCTGCGGCGAAGGCGGCCCTGCCGTCATCACCCGCGTGGCTTCGACGCCGGAATACACCCCGCCCGTCATCTATTCGGAAACGGCCCGCGCCAAGCTCGTGTTCCTGGTCGAGGCCCGCCCGCAAGCACCGGATTTGCGGTTGCAGGCCGGGCTTCCCATCGAGATCGAGCCGCTGCCATGACCGTCCTTGCCATAGACGTGCACGGCCTCGTGAAACGCTACGGTCAGCGCACGGTTGTTGACCATGTGGACCTGCAAATCGGAACCGGGCGCATTTGCGGCTTTCTCGGCCCCAACGGTTCCGGCAAGACAACCACCCTGCGCATGATTTGCGGCCTGCTGACGCCGGATGAAGGCAATGGCACCTGCCTTGGCGAGGACATCATAGCCGGGCGCGATGCCATCAAGCGTCAGGCCGGCTACATGACGCAGCGCTTCGGCCTCTATGAAGACCTGACCATCCGGGAGAACCTTGATTTTGTCGCGCGTGTCTATGGCCTTGCCGATGTGAACCGGCAGGTGAGCGACGCGCTGGCGCGGCTCGGCCTTGAAAGCCGCCAGAACCAGCTTACCGGTTCGCTCTCCGGTGGCTGGAAGCAGAGGCTCGCCCTTGCAGCCTGCGTGATGCACCAACCGAAGATCCTGCTGCTCGACGAACCGACGGCGGGGGTTGACCCGAAGGCGCGGCGCAGCTTCTGGGACGAGATCCACGCGCTGGCCGCCGAGGGCATCACGGTTCTGGTTTCAACCCACTACATGGATGAGGCGGAACGCTGCCACGAGATCGCATACATCGCCTATGGCAAGCTCATGGCGCGGGGCACGGCGGAAGAGATCATTGCCCATTCCGGCCTCAAGGCCATGGTCGTGACCGGTGCGGGCGCCGATCGCCTGGCGCCCCTGCTGCGCGATGCGCCGGGGATCACGGCCGCCGCCGCCTTCGGCACGGCCCTTCACGTCTGCAGTCCCGATGCGGATGCCATTCGCGCTGCTGTGGCCCGCGTCCTGAAGGCGCAAGCGGGGCTTCGGGCAGAGGATGCGGAACCGACGCTGGAGGACGTGTTCATCCACCTGATGGGGCAGGCCACTGACAACGCGGTGGCGGCATGAGCGGTTTCTCCCGAAGGCTCTGGGCCATGATGACGAAGGAGGCGCACCAGTTGCGGCGCGACCGCATGACCTTTGCCATGATGTTCGTCATGCCGATCGTGCAGCTCGTCCTGTTCGGCTTTGCCATCAACACCGACCCCAAGGGCCTGCCCGCCGCGATTCTCGCCTACGAGCACTCCACCCTCTCACGCTCCATCATCAGCGCCATCGGCAACACAGGCTATTTCGCCTTTGTGCAGGAGCCGCAAAGCGAAGCCGAAGCCGATGCGCTGCTGCAACGGGGCGATGTGCAGTTTGTCGTCACCATACCGGGCAACCTGACACGGAACGTGATGCGCGGTGATGTTCCCGGCATTCTGATCGAGGCCGATGCCACCGATCCCGCCACCACCGGCCCCGCCCTTTCTGCCGTGAATGCCGCCGTGAGCCAGACCCTTGCCCGCGAGTTGACCGGCGTTCTCAATCGTCATCAGGCGGGAACGCAGGCAGTCGAAGTGCGCCTCCACCGCCGCTACAATCCCGAAGGCATCACGCGCTTCAATGTCGTTCCGGGACTTCTCGGAATCATCCTCACCATGACCATGGTGATGATGACCGCCCTTGCCGTGACCCGTGAATACGAGCGCGGCACGATGGAAAATCTCCTGGCCATGCCGGTGAAACCCCTGGAAGTGATGGCGGGCAAGATCGCACCCTATGTCATCATCGGCGCCATGCAGGTGTTTGTCGTCCTGGTGGCGGCGAAGCTCCTGTTCGGCGTGCCCTTCGTCGGCTCGCCCGCAGTCTTTGGCGTGGCGGTGGTGATCTTTCTCACCGTCAACCTTGCCATCGGCTTCACCTTCTCCACCATCGCCCGCAACCAGTTGCAGGCGGTGCAGATGTCGTTCTTCTTTCTCATGCCCGCCATCCTGCTGTCGGGCTTTGCCTTCCCGTTCCGCGGCATGCCCGGCTGGGCGCAGGTGCTGGGCGAGACCATGCCGGCCACGCATTTCATCCGCATCATTCGCGGCGTGATGCTGAAAGGGGCCAGCTTCCCGCAGGTCGCGAACGAGATCGCCGTTTTGCTGTTCATGCTGGTCATTGTCGTGGCCGTCGCCATCAGCCGCTACCGCGTGACGCTGGACTGAGGTTGCGGTCTGGCAGGGCAATGCCTATAATATCGGTATGATTTCTCAACGCGCCCGCTACGCTTTCAAGGCGATGGTTGCCCTCGCCCGCGCCACGCCCGGCCGGGGTCTCAACATCCGCGAACTGTGCGAACAGGAAGGCCTGCCGCGCAAGTTCATCGAGCAGATCCTGTCCACCCTCCGTGCTGCCGGATACATCAGCAGCCGGCGCGGCCGTGACGGTGGCTACGAGTTGCTGAAACCCGCCGATCTCATTCATGTCGGATCGCTTCTTCGCCTGGTGGATGGGCCGATTGCGCCACTCAACTGCCTGTCGCGCACCGCCTATAAACGTTGCGAAGACTGCCGGAGCGAAAGCACCTGCGAACTTCGGATCGCATTCGAAAAGCCCTATGCCGACTATCTGGCGGAGCTTGAGAACACCACGCTGGCGCAGGTCATCGGATCTTCGGATCTGAAGGCCGGTCGCTGATAGGCTTATCCACAGTACCCCCTCCCGCATAAATCCTTGATTCAGAACAATTCACGCTGTTCCGTTCGGAATAGCGAACATTTCGCTTGAATCTATACTTAATCGGTGTAGTTTAAGGTCATTCAACGAAAGGACCTCGCCATGACACTCTCCCTGCTTCGTCGCCACCTTCTCAGCGCCGCCGCTGCCGCCGCCTTCATTGCCGGTGCCGGAATTGCCCCTGCCCTTGCGGACAAGACCCTTCTCAACGTCAGCTATGACCCCACCCGTGAATTCTACAAGGAGTTCAACTCGGCATTCGCCGCGGACTGGGCCGGCAAGCACAATGGCGAAGTGGTCACCGTCAACCAGTCCCACGGCGGCTCCGGCAAGCAGGCCCGCGCCGTCGTGGACGGTCTGGATGCCGATGTGGTGACGCTGGCCCTCGCCGGCGATATCGACCAGATCGCGAAAGCCACGAAGAAACTGCCGGAGGACTGGGCCAAGCGGCTTCCGCACAATTCCGCACCCTATACCTCCACGATCGTGTTCATTGTCCGCAAGGGCAATCCGAAGGGCATCAAGGACTGGGGCGACCTCGTGAAGGACGATGTACAGGTCATTACGCCCAACCCGAAAACATCTGGCGGGGCGCGCTGGAATTATCTTGCTGCATGGGCCTATGCCGCGAAGCAGCCCGGCGGCGATGAAGACAAGACCAGGGAGTTCATCGCAGATCTCTATCGCAATGTTCCGGTGCTCGACACCGGTGCGCGTGGTTCCACCACCACCTTCGCCCAGCGTGAAGTGGGTGACGTGCTGATCTCATGGGAGAATGAAGCTTTCCTTGTGCAGCAGGAATTCGGCTCCGACAAGTTCGACATCGTTGTGCCGTCGCTCTCCATCCTGGCTGAGCCTCCCGTCGCCGTTGTCGATGCGAATGCGAAGGCCAAGGGCAACGAGGAAGTCGCAAAGGCTTATCTCGACTTCCTCTATTCGCCCGCGGGCCAGAGGCTTGCCGCCAAGCACTTCTTCCGCCCCACCGATCCTTCGGCTGCCGATCCCGCTGATCTCGCCCGCTTCCCGAAGCTGGAACTCGTGAGCATCGACAAGGACTTCGGTGGCTGGGCCGCAGCCCAGAAGAAGCACTTCGCCGACGGAGGCATCTTCGACCAGATCTACAAGCCCACCAACTGAGGTCTCGCCCGTGGCTTTCACCCTCCTGGGCCGCGGCAAGACGCTGCGCGAAGCCAGTGTCATTCCGGGTTTCGGCCTGACACTTGGCTTCGCCCTTCTTGGCTTGGGGCTCATTGTTCTCATCCCCCTGGCGGCACTTGCCCTCAGGGCAGCAAGCATCGGCCCTGCCGGCTTCATTGCGATCGCCTCGGAGCCGCGCGTGTTGGCTGCGCTCCAGCTTTCGTTCGGAGCGGCGCTGATTGCAGCAGGCGTGAATGCTGTCTTCGGCCTGCTCGTCGCCTGGGTTCTGGTTCGCTATGATTTTCCCGGCAAACGCCTTCTGGACGCGGCAGTCGATCTGCCGTTCGCGCTGCCCACGGCCGTGGCCGGCATCGCACTGGCCGCCATTTATGCGCCCAACGGTCCTTTGGGTGGACTCGCCGCACTGCTGGGGCTGAAGGTCGCCTTCACCCCGGCAGGAGTCGTGCTGGCCCTCATCTTCATCGGCCTTCCGTTTGTTGTGCGCACCGTGCAGCCTGTGCTGGAGGAAGTCGAAAGAGACATCGAAGAAGCCTCCGCGCTTCTTGGTGCATCGCGGTTGCGCACTGTTTTCTCTGTCATCCTGCCCCATGTCTATCCTGCATTGCTCACCGGCTTCGCCTTGGCTTTTGCACGGGCTGTCGGGGAATATGGCTCCGTGATCTTCATCGCCGGAAACATCCCGATGGTATCGGAAATCGCGCCGCTTCTGATCGTCATCAAGCTGGAGGAATTCGACTATGCGGGCGCAACCGTGATCGCCTCCCTCATGCTGTCGCTTTCCTTTGCCCTGCTTTTCATCATCAACGCCCTGCAAGGCTGGCAACGCAAGAGGTTCGGAAATGTCTGAAGCAGCCTATCCTGTTCGGCCCCAGAGACGCAGCGAGATTGGCGAGGGCGGCATCATCCAGTGGCTCCTCGTCACCGTCGCCGTCGTCTTCCTCACATCCGTGCTGCTCCTGCCTCTCGCCGTGGTCTTCGGCGAAGGACTGCGCAAGGGTTGGGAAACATTCTTCGCCGCGTTCACGGAACCGGACACGCTGGCGGCCGTGCGTCTCACGCTGCTTGTCGCGGCAATCGCCGTGCCTTTCAACATCGTCTTCGGCCTGGCGGCCAGCTGGGCAATCTCCAAATTCGAATTCGTGGGCAAGAACCTGCTGCTGACCTTGATTGATCTGCCATTCTCTGTTTCGCCCGTGATCTCCGGTCTTGTCTTTGTATTGCTCTTCGGCGCACAAGGCTGGCTCGGCCCCTGGCTTGAGGCTCATGACCTCAAGATCATCTTTGCCGTTCCGGGTATCGTTCTCGCCACGGTCTTCGTCACCTTTCCGTTCGTGGCGCGGGAACTCATTCCGCTGATGCAGGCACAAGGCACATCGGAAGAAGAGGCCGCGCTCACTCTGGGTGCCTCCGGCTGGCATACTTTCCGCCATGTCACCCTCCCCAACGTCAAATGGGCGCTGCTCTATGGTGTGCTGCTCTGCAACGCACGTGCCATGGGCGAATTCGGTGCGGTATCTGTCGTGTCCGGCCACATACGCGGCCTCACCAATACCATGCCGCTGCAGATCGAGATCCTCTACAACGAGTATAACTTCACTGCTGCCTTTGCAGTGGCCACGCTGCTGGCGGCACTCGCGCTGCTCACCCTCGTTCTCAAATCGTTGCTCGAATGGCGCTTCGCCGGCGAGCTTGCCGCCACCAAGCGTCACTAGGAGTTGACCATGTCCGTCTCCGTTTCCATCCGCAATATCGTCAAGGAATTCCAGCGCTTCCCAGCCCTTTCGGGAGTGTCACTTGAAGTGAAGCCGGGCGAGCTTGTGGCGCTCCTGGGACCATCCGGCTCCGGCAAGACAACGTTGCTCCGCACCGTTGCGGGGCTGGAGTTCCAGGATGAGGGGGAAGTATTCTTCGACAACATCAATGCCGATGGCCTGTCCTTGCGCGAACGCCGCATCGGCTTCGTCTTCCAGCACTATGCCCTCTTCCGCCACATGACGGTTTTCGACAACATCGCTTTCGGGCTGCGCGCGCGCCCTCGTGCCACGCGCCCCGGCGCCGATGACATCAGGAGCCATGTCTATGACCTGCTGTCGCTTGTCCAGTTGATGGGGCTCGAAAAGCGCTATCCGGCCCAGCTTTCGGGCGGCCAGCGCCAGCGCGTTGCGCTTGCACGGGCTCTCGCAATCGAGCCGCGCGTGCTGCTACTCGACGAGCCCTTCGGAGCACTTGATGCAAAGGTGAGGAAGGACTTGCGAAAGTGGCTGCGGCAGTTGCATGACAAGACACGCCACACCACACTTTTCGTGACGCACGACCAGGATGAGGCATTCGAACTTGCTGATCGCATTGCCATCCTCAACAATGGCGTGATCGAGCAGGTGGGCACGCCGGCGGAGATCCTCAGCCGTCCCGGCACGGATTTTGTGGCAGATTTTGTGGCCGATGTGGGCCTGTCCACGCTGAAGGCAACGCCCCTCACCTGGCAGCGTGATGTGAAGCTCAAGGCGGCGCAGTAGTCACTCCGCGTCCGCTTCTTCCTCACCGGCCATGTGATCGAGCGCGGCAATGGCCTGCATGGTGCTTCCCGCGATGCCCTGCATGTCCCCATACATGCCGGAGGTGGCCTCCAGGACATTGAACAGGTTCTTTTCGCGCTTCGCCCACTGGCGCAGCATGAAGGCCTTCTCCTTTTCAAGCTCCTTCTGTTGCGCCCGGAAATTCTCGATGATGGCATCCACACGGTGCTTGAAATGCGGGCCGGTGAGGTATTCGTACATCTGCTCCATTTTTCCGGCTTGCCCCACCTGCTGCAACCTGACCCGCGCGATGTCGAGCAGGTGCGCCCTCAGGATTGCCGCCAGCGCCAGCGCCTCGCGCGGATGCACCACATGCACCGCTTCCACCACATCGAGCCGGTCAACGCCCTTGGGCAAGGCAGTGGATACGAGAACGGCAAGATCGGCAGGATAACTTCGCTGGTCGTCGCGCAACTTGGCAAGCCAACCCTCGCTCCAGTTCTTCGCCCGCTTCAATTCCCAGATGATCGTTCCGACGCCCTGCCCTGCCGTCGTCATCACCTCCTGCACCAGATCGGCGCCGATCTCACCCTTCGGCACCGGCGCCACCCGATCCATGGGAAAACGCTGCTGGAGCTGATGCTCGAAGTCCAGTTCCAGGACTTCGCCCTGCAACTGCTGTGATCCCTGTTCGGCCCGGCGCTTCAGTTCCTCGATCTGGCGCTTCATGCCGTCGATGGTTTCATCCTTCTCGGCCACTTTCAGCCGCAGCGCATCCGCTGCTTCGGCTTGCGCCCGTGCGAGGATAGCGGCACTTTCCGCCTCCACCCGGCGTGCAACGGTGAGGTCAAGCTCACGCTTCTGGTCTTCCAGCGCGCGCTCCTTCACCACATACTCAGCCTGTTGCTTCTGTGCCTCGGCCAGCTTGTCCTCGCGCTGCTTGAGCACGCTGCGCAGTTCCGCCATGGCGTCTGCCTGTTGCTTCATCTCGAATTCGAGGCTGGAACGCACGCGCTTCTGTTCATGTGCCACAAGGGCGGCCCGCTGTGCCTCCAGACGCTCGGCAACCTCCTGCTCCACGTTGGCAGCCGCATGGGCCAGCCGCGTTTGCTGTTGCAGGAGGTCGGCGCGCTCCTTCGCCAGCGTCTCGCTTTGCGATTGCAGGCGCTTCTCATAGTCGGCACGGGTTGCCGCCAGCAGCGGGGCCGCAAGCGACTCCGTCAGCTTGATCTCCGACCTGCAATGGGGGCATGTGATTTGGGGGTCTGTGTGCTGGGCCATGGCCGGAGCTTAGCCGATTCCGGTGCGCCCCGCGCACTTCAAAAAACATGCTCCCTTGCCCCGCGTCTTCAGGCACTTATAGTTGTGGGCATGTCTTCCCGGATACATGACGTCATCATCGTGGGCAGTGGCCTTGCAGGCGCAGCCGCCGCCTATCAGCTCTCAAGAAAGCCCAGGCGCATCCTCCTGATCGAAGCGCAGGCCCGCATCGGCGGTCGCGCCTATGCCCGCCGCTTCCGTCATGACGGAACGGCGGAACTGCTCGAATACGGCGGCTCATGGATCACGCCATGGCATGAGCGCATCCGCTCACTCTGCCGGGAGTTGGGACTGGCGCTGCGGCCACGCACCGAGATCCGCGAACGCCTTGCCATGAGGGATGGGGTGCCATGTCCGCTTGCGTTTGCCGACGATGACGAGCGGCTGGCCCATGATCGCGCGGTGGCGCGGATTGCGGCGGACGCGATGATGCTCAAGGCGGGCCTGCATGAAAATGAAAGGGGCGAGACACTCTCGGGCATCAGCTATGCGGAATACATGGCACGCCTGAAGCCGCCGCTGGTCACGCGCCATTTGCAGGATGCATGGTGGATCGTTTCGGGCGGCGGTTCCATGGACGAGGTCAGTGCGGGCGAATTCCTCCACAGTTGCTCATATGAATCGGGCCTTGCGGAAGACATGATCAAGGTCTGGGCCCACACCGTCGAACCGTCCATGGATGCGCTTGCGGCGAGGCTGGTTGCGGCGTCGGGCGCCAGTGTCCTGTTGTCGTCGCCGGTCACGCGGATCGTGCAGGATGACGCGCAGGTGTGCGTCGCGCTGGCGTCGGGCGAGGAGCACAGGTCAACCCATGCCGTTGTCGCAACGGGCATCAACCCCATGCAGGCCATCGCATTCACGCCGCCCCTGACCATTGGCCCGGCAACGGCAGTGACCCGCGGCCAGAAGGGGCGCGCCTTCAAGCTCTGGATCAAGGCACGCGGCGTGCCGCTGGGCCGGCTCGTGACGGGCGATGGTACCGGTGTGCAGATGATCTTTTCCGAGCGTGCGGCCGATGACGGAAGCATGTTGCTGATCGGCTTCGGCTTGCATGATGAGGGCGCAAGGCCCGCAGATGAATCCTGGGTGCGGGCGGAATTGGCGCGGCTCTGTCCCAATGCGGAACTGCTCGCCCATGATTGGCATGATTGGCTGGCCGACCCCTATGCCAGGGGAACGTGGCTCTCGACGCCGTACGACCTGGGTGCGGAATTCGCATCCGGTTCCTGGGGCCCGCAAGGCCGCATCGCCTTCGCCTCGTCCGACATCGCCGCGGAGAATGCGGGCTGGTTTGAGGGCGCTGTGTGTGCCGGTGAAGCGGCGGCTGCCTGGATTGCGTCGCACCCGTTGCGGGGAAGCGCGGCAACCCGCTGAAGCCGAGAGCCTCGCGCCGGGCAGACGGGGCCATGTCCCGCCTCATGGCCGGCAACAAAAAACCCCGGTGTTTCCACCGGGGTTCGTATGTGTCGCAACTGGACTTATCAGAAGTCCATGCCGCCCATGCCGCCGCCGCCGGGCATCGGGGCCGGGGCCTTGTCCTTGGGCTTTTCGGCAATCATGGCTTCCGTGGTGATCAGCAGCGAGGACACGGAGGCCGCGTCCTGCAGGGCCACGCGCACAACCTTCGCCGGGTCGATGATGCCCTTTTCGATCATGTCGCCATATTCCTCGTTCTGGGCGTCGAAGCCGTAGTTGCCCGACTTTTCCAGAACCTTGCCGACAACGATGGAGCCTTCAACGCCAGCGTTTTCGGAGATCTGGCGGATCGGGGCTTCCAGCGCCTTGGAGACGATGTTGATGCCGGCCTGAACGTCGGCCACCTTGGAGGTGACGCCCTCAACGGCCTTCTTGGCCCGCAGAAGGGCAACGCCGCCGCCCGGAACAACGCCTTCTTCCACCGCAGCGCGGGTGGCGTTCAGTGCGTCGTCAACGCGGTCCTTGCGTTCCTTCACTTCCACTTCGGTGGCGCCGCCGACCTTGATCACGGCCACGCCGCCAGCAAGCTTGGCAAGGCGCTCCTGGAGCTTTTCCTTGTCGTAGTCCGAGGTGGTTTCCTCGATCTGGGCCTTGATCTGGCCGCAGCGGGCGTTGATGTCGGCCTTCTTGCCGGCACCGTCAACGATGGTGGAGTTTTCCTTGTCCACCTTCACGCGCTTGGCGCGGCCAAGCATGTCGATGGTGACGTTCTCCAGCTTGATGCCGAGGTCTTCGGAGATCACCTGGCCGCCCGTGAGGATGGCGATGTCTTCCAGCATGGCCTTGCGGCGATCGCCGAAGCCCGGAGCCTTCACGGCGCAAACCTTGAGGCCACCGCGCAGGCGGTTCACCACGAGGGTCGCGAGTGCTTCGCCTTCGATGTCCTCGGCGATGATGAGGAGCGGACGCGAGGTCTGCACCACGGCTTCGAGGATCGGCAGCATCGGCTGGAGCGAGGAGAGCTTCTTCTCGTGCAGGAGGATGTAGGGGTCTTCCATCTCCGCCACCATCTTGTCGGCGTTGGTGATGAAGTAGGGCGAGAGATAGCCGCGGTCGAACTGCATGCCTTCGACGATGTCGAGTTCGGTTTCAGCGGTCTTGGCTTCCTCAACCGTGATCACGCCTTCATTGCCGACCTTCTGCATGGCCTTGGCAATCATGTCGCCGATTTCCTTTTCGCCGTTGGCGGAAATCGTGCCGACCTGGGCCACTTCGTCAGAGCCCTTCACCTTCTTGGCGCGCTTCTTGATGTCCTCAATGGCGGCGGCGACAGCAAGGTCGATACCGCGCTTGAGGTCCATCGGGTTCATGCCGGCAGCCACAGCCTTTGCGCCTTCGCGCACGATGGCCTGGGTCAGCACGGTGGCAGTGGTGGTGCCGTCACCGGCAAGGTCGTTGGTCTTGGACGCAACTTCGCGCACCATCTGTGCGCCCATGTTCTCGAACTTGTCCTCAAGTTCGATTTCCTTGGCAACGGTCACGCCGTCCTTCGTGGTGCGCGGGGCACCGAAGGACTTGTCGATCACGACGTTGCGGCCCTTGGGGCCGAGCGTGACCTTGACGGCGTTGGCAAGAATGTCGACGCCGCGCAGCATCTTTTCGCGCGCATCGCCAGCAAAACGGACTTCTTTGGCAGCCATTGGCTTAAATCCTCTGAATTAATCTGTGTACGGAACAAAAAAGACGTGGATGGAGTTATTCCAGCACGCCCATGATGTCGCTTTCCTTCATGATCAGCAGCTCTTCGCCGTCGATCTTCACTTCGGTGCCGGACCACTTGCCGAACAGCACGGTGTCACCCTTCTTGAGATCGATCGGCACGAGCTTGCCGTTTTCGTCGCGGGCACCGGGGCCAACTGCGATCACCTTGCCCTGCATCGGCTTTTCCTGAGCCGTATCGGGGATGATGATGCCACCCTTGGTCTTGGTGTCTTCTTCAACCCGCTTGACGACAACACGGTCGTGCAAAGGACGGAACTTCATGCGAAACGCTCCTAAAATATTGTTTTCGTTCTTGAAACGTGTGCAAACCCTCCCGGCCTGCACCCGCCTGTTAGCACTCTCGACCGGAGAGTGCTAACAGCTGGCGGGGAGATAGGGCGAGGCCCGCACAACGTCAAGAGGGTCCGCACGCAAAAGATTCACCATGAAATTCAGATGGTTAATGGCCATGCCCAGAAGCCCCGGCGCACCGGCAGGATCGGGCCGCCAAACTTGGGGCGCGACCGGAGGCCACCGGTGGCATAAACTTGTCGGATGCAACTTCGCCATTTCCTGATCTGTCTTGTTTTGTCCTCGCCCGCGGCGGCCACCTCCCCCATGGCAACCTCGATCTCGCCCCTCCCGGACAGCGTCTGGGAGGCCATGCAGGGCAAATCCTACAACCCGGAGATCAAGGGATGTGCCGGGCGTGAGGAGCTTCGGCTTCTCATCCTCCCCTACCGCGACTACGAAGGCCGCAGCCGCCAGGGGCGGCTGATCGTTCACCGCAGCGTTGCCGAAGCGGTGCAGGAAATCTTCGTGCAGCTTTATCAGGACAGGAGTTTCGCCATCGAGAAAATGGAACTCATCGACGCCCATGACGGCGATGATGACGCATCGATGGCCGCGAACAATACCTCTGGTTACAATTGCCGCCAGGCATCGGGCTCGTCCCGCCTGTCGTCACATGCCACCGGTCTTGCCATTGATGTGAACCCGCGTACCAATCCTTTCGTAAGGAAGGGCAAGACCTCGCCACCCGCCGGAGAGGATCTCGACACGCCGGAAGAACGCGAGGCCGCTCATGCCGCACCCGGCCTCATCACCGCCAGGAGCGCGATCACCAAGGCGTTCGAGGCAAAGGGCTGGTCCTGGGGCGGCAACTGGAAATCAAGCAAGGATTACCAGCATTTTTCTGCCGATGGCCATTGAGG
>JAEUMJ010000076.1 GCA_016792865.1 Hyphomicrobiales bacterium
CCTTCATGCCGTTACTGCGCCGGGGGCGGGGCCATGCCCGCCATGGCGGAAACGTCGATTCCATTCACGAGGATCTTGCCCGGCTGGGTCATGTCGATGGCCCATACGGTGCTGCCGTCTGCGTCGGCCTTGCCGAAGCCCTTGAAGGCCACCAGGCCGCCCATGGCTTGCTGCGCCGACGGATCGGTTGCCGCCGCCGCCTGAACCTTGGCGATCACGTCATCGAGGCCCTTCATCCTGATGTTGGCAGTGCCGGTGGGCGGACCCATGAAGTTCACGGTGAATGCGCCATCATAGGTCAGGCTGTAGGTGGGCGAGGTGAACTCGCCTCCTGACAGCGTCACCTTCATGCTGTTGGTGGGGGCGAATGCGGCCATGTAGGCCGCCTCGGAACCGGGGGGAATGACGGGATCCCTGGAGAAGTCCGCCTGTGTGAGGAACAGCCTGACCGGGCTTTCGAGGTCAACGCCATCCAGCGTGAAATCGATCTTCATGGTGCTGGGGATCAAACCCTCCGTCCACGGAGGAGAAATGCCGGGCGGCAGTGCAAAGCCCGTGACGCCAAAGGCTTCCCGCAGCCTGCCTTCCTTGCTCACGCCGCTCATGCTGACGGTGACGTTGGCGGATGGCAGGGCGAAGTTGCCGATGCCGGTCACGACGGACATGGCATTCATGTCCGATGTGGAATCGATCGATTCCCACAGGGGCAGGGCGGCGAGGATCCTGTCCTTGAGCTGCTGCTGATCCTGGACGATGAGGTCTTTCGACGGGTGGGCGACGAACCAGGCCAGCAACTCCAGGATGGCTTTCGAACGCAGGCCCTTGGCATTGGCCGTGGCGTCGGATTTTCCGGCATTGATGGTGTAGCTCAAGGGCTGGCCGCCCGGCATTTCGGTGTTGGTTGTCGAAAGGATCCCCGTCATGTTGATGGTGCTTGCGGCGTCAACCGAACCATCTGCCCTTGGCGTGGACGTGGAGGAGCCCGACCAGCTCTCATACACCGAGTTTGCGGTTGTCTTTGCCTTGGTTGTCGGATCGGTCATCACCTGATTGACCGAGATGTTCTTCATCGCATAGGTGCTGGTGAGGAACGAAGCTGTCGCCTCATCGAAGACGCCGCTCCAGGTCTGTTCGGCAATCCTTGCATCGACCTTCGAGAGGCCTTCCGCATCCCAACCGAAGCTGTAAGGCCCGCTGGACGAGACATCCCACTGGCCATTGCCCTTTGGCCGGACAGTGAGCACGAAGGGATCGACATTCACGGTCACGCCCGGCGTCTTGATCTTGGCGATGTAGGGTGCCGCGCTCAAGGTGACCACATAGTCGTCGCCCTTTGGTTCGACGGTCACCACGCCCGGTTCGCTGCCGAGGTATTTCTGCAGGCTGGCGGTGATGCTGGCAGCTTCCTCCGCAGTTGCGGCGGCAAGGGCGGCACCGCTGGCTGAGACGAGGAAAAGCGATGCTGCAAGTATCCGGCGTGTGATCATGATCTTTCTTTCTCTTGGACCCCCAAGACTCAAATGACCAATTCCGCGGTGATGCGTCAACCGCCGAATTGCGTAAAATTTTGCCTTTGAACGCCGCCACTTAACCGCCACGGATACCTTCGCTCGGTCACGCCCGCGCCATTGTTCCGCCACGGGCGAGAGGTGTCACTACACCTCCAGATGGGGTATTCAGGAGAACATATCATGCGTCTGGCTCTTACCGGTGCCGTTCTGGCCACCACTTTTCTCGTTCCGGCTTCTGCTGCCGATTTCAATGCAACGTCCCGCATCGATCGGGTCACGGTCTATCCGCAAGGTGCGGACGTGACGCGCGTTGCCGAGGTGGCGCTCCCTGCGGGTGAACATCGCATCATCCTCTCAGGGCTGCCCGCAAGCGTTGATCCGCGTTCAATCCGCGTGGAAGGCGAAGGCACCAGCGCCCTTGAGATCGCCTCTGTGGATACAAAGAGCCAGTATGTCGATCAGGCGGCGCGGGACGCCGAGCGCAAGGCGATCGAACGGCAGATCACGCAACTGGGCGACGAGCGCAATGCACTGGATCAGGTTGTGTCAGACGCGGGCCAGCAGAGGCAGTTCCTGATCGGACTTGCCGACAAGCAGATCGTGCCGCAGTCGGCAACTGAAAGCCTGAAGGGCATCGACGTGACCCAGCTTGGCGGATTGCTGGATCTGGTCAGCAGCCGCCTGACTTCCTTGGCAAAGACGGTGCAGGAAGCGCAACTCCGGCAACGTGTCATCGACGAGCAGGTGACGGAACTGAACGCGAAGCTGAACGCCCTGTCGCCGGCCGACGCCTACCGCACCGAGACGGTGATCAATGTTGCTGCCAAGGCCGAAATGAAAGGGGCGCTGCGCATCAGCTACCGCCTTCAGGAAGCGGGCTGGTCGCCTTACTACGACGCGCGTCTCACCACTTCCGATACGGCGGCTGCGAAACTCGAACTCGTGCGCCGCGCCGAAGTCACGCAGTACACGCCAGAGAGCTGGGACAATGTTTCGCTGACACTTTCCACCACGCGCCCGACCGGCACGACGGCGGCCCCCGATCTCGGCGAGCAGGAGGTCGCGGCGCAAGCAGAGTATGACAGAATGCTTCGCAACCAGTCTGCCGCCCCTGCGCCTGTGGCCGAAGCGGAAGACATGCAGGCTGAAATGGGCGCTGTCGGCGATGCCCTCGCCAAGCCCAAGTTGGCAGAGGAGAAGAAGGATGCCTTCCAGCGCCAGGCCATGATCGAGATCAGCGGTTATCAGGCGAGCTTCGTCATTCCGGGCCGCGTTTCGGTGGACAACACCGGTCAAGCCAAGAAGGTGCGTATCTCCAGCGACGAACAGCAGGCGGAACTTGCGGTGGAAACGGTGCCGATGCTTGATCCCAATGCCTATCTCACCGCCTCCTTCGTCATGAAGGGGGAGGCTCCGCTATTGCCGGGCGCGACAAACCTTTATCGCGATGGCGTGTATGTCGGGCAGGGCGTTCTTCCGATGCTGGCGGGTGGTGAGGAGGCAACTCTTGGTTTCGGCGTGGACGACATGGTTCGGGTCGAGCGCAAGGAAGTGAAGAAGTCTCGCGGCGAGGAGGGCTTGCTTTCGTCGTCGAACGTCGAGGAACGCGCCTGGGATATCTCGGTGAAGAACATGCACAAGGGCAAGATGGCCGTTCATGTGCTGGACAGGATGCCGTTTTCCTCATCCGAGAAGATCGAGGTCGAACTCCTGCCGGGCATGACGCCACCCACTGAAAAGGACTTCAAGAAGCGTCGCGGGGTCATGTCCTGGAGCTTCGATGTCGGCGCCGGGGCCGAGAGCATCGTGAAGACCGGCTATCGCATCACCTGGCCGCAAGACATGAAAATCGGTCAGGCTGATTGACCTGACTGCGGAGACAAACACATAAAAACATGAGTTCCCTTCCCGTTACCCTGCGGGGAGGGTTCTCTTCCACCGTTGCGCATGGTGTCGCGCCAATTTCGTCGGTTCAGTGTTGCGCGTTCACTCGAATGGAGTCAATCTTCCCGCATGGGAAGCCGCCAGCGGCGATGACTTCCATGCATGCCGCTCTCCGGCCCCCCTCTGCTGACACCAAGAGAATGGGAGGCTTGCACCATGGTCCACACAAACGGCAGACGAGAACAGGGCCCACGATTGATCGCCATCGTCGGGCCCTATCAGAGCGGAAAGACAACGCTTCTTGAAGCGATGCTCTACCGGACGGGAGCCATCACGCGGCAGGGAAAGTCTGCCGATCACTCGCTTGCAGGTGATGCAAGCCCTGAAGCACGCGCCCATGCGATGGGCGTGGAACTGAATGTGGCCGGTGCCACCTTCATGGATGACCAGTTCACCTTCATCGACTGCCCCGGCTCCATCGAGTTTGCCGAAGAGGCCCGCGCGGTCCTGTCCGCATGCGATGCGGCGATCGTGGTCTGCGATGCGGATGCGAAAAAGGCCCCGGCCTTGCAATTGATCCTTCGCCAGCTGGATGACATCGGCCTGCCACGCATCATCTTCCTGAACAAGATCGACCGCGCGGAAGCGGCGCCCCGCGACGTGCTGGCCTGGATGCAGCCTGCAAGTTCGAAACCGCTGGTGCTGCGACAACTGCCGATCTGGAAGAACAACGTGGTATCCGGTTATGTCGATCTGGCCCTGGAACGGGCGTATGTTTACCGCGAGCTTGCGGAAAGCCAGGTGGTCGAGATGACGGCCGATCTTGCGGCCCTGGAGAAGCAGGAGCGTTTTGCCCTGCTTGAAAGCCTTGCCGACCACGACGATGAATTGATGGAGCAACTGCTCGCCGACATGGAACCGCCCAAGGATCGCGTGTTCGCCGATCTTTCCCGCGATGTTGCCGAAGGCCATGTGACACCGGTGCTTTTCGGTTCTGCCGAGCACGGGAACGGCATCGGCCGCTTGCTGAAATCGCTGCGTCACGATGTGCGCAGTGTGGCTGCTGTGGCGGAGCGCCTTGGCGCAAGGACCGGAACCATCGCGCAGGTGGTGAAGACGGTTTACACCGCGCAGGGCGGCAAGCTGTCGATTGCCCGTGTGCTGTGCGGCGAACTGCCGGACGGCGCAACCCTGTTTGGCGGCAAGGGACAGGAATCGCGCATCGCAGGCGTGTTCAGCTACACCGGAACTTCGCACAGCAAGATTGCGAAGGCCGTAGCCGGGCAAACCGTGGCACTGGGGCGACTGGAGGGCATTGCCACGGGCGAGACGGTGTCCACGACGAAGGGCGTGACACGGCAACTGGCTCCGGTTGCGGCCGCGCATGGCGTTTATGGATTTGCAATTTCCGTTGCTGACCGGAAGGACGAAGTGAAGCTGACGGGTGCCGTTCATCGCCTGATCGAGGAGGATCCTTCGCTTGCCCTGACCCATGATCATGACACCGGCGAAATGGTGCTGTGGGGCCAAGGCGAGATGCATCTGCGCGTTGCCATCGAGAAGCTGGCCAGCAAGTTCGGTGTTCACGCGCAAGCGAAGCCGCGCCGGATCGCCTACAAGGAAACGATCCGCAAGTCGGTCCAGATTCGTGGCCGCCACAAGAAACAGTCGGGCGGGCATGGGCAGTATGGTGATGTGGTGGTCGAGATCAAGCCGCTGGCGCGGGGCGAGGGCTTTGCCTTCACCGACACCATCACCGGAGGCGTTGTTCCGAAGCAGTATATTCCAGCCGTTGAAGCCGGTATCCGTGAATGGATGAGCCACGGTCCACTGGGCTTCCCGGTGGTGGACTTCACCGTGAACCTGTCGGAAGGCTCGTATCACGATGTCGATAGCTCGGAGATGGCGTTCAAGACAGCGGCACGTATTGCCATGACGGAAGGAATGCCGCAGTGCTCACCCGTCTTGCTGGAGCCGGTGCTGGCGGTGGACATCCACTGCCCCAACGAAGCAACACCGCGCGTCAACCAGATCGTCACGGGGCACCGCGGGCAATTGCTTGGCTTTGACGGCCGCGAGGGCTGGAACGGATGGGACACGGTGAAGGCGATGATGCCCGAAGCCGAGATCGCCTCCCTCATCATCGAGCTCCGTTCCGCCACGGCAGGTGTCGGCACCTTCACCACGCGCTTCGATCACATGGCAGAGCTGACGGGGCGGGCTGCCGATCAGGTGCTCGCCCAGGCCAAGGCAGCGGCCTGACACATGCGAGGGGCAGGCGGAACACCGCCTGCCTCACCCGCGCTTCATTGCCAGGTTTGGCGACATCCAGAACGGCGGCAGCCACGCGGGAATGTTGCTGAAGGGCAGGATGTCGGGCTTCAGTTCAATGCCGATTGTCCGGGCCATGAAGTCTCTCCGGGCGGTGATGCGGGCCCAGGCTTCCGGATATTGCCTGGCGAAGGAGGCGCGCAATGCCTCGTCGGCGAGGGCGATGCCGTCTTCGATGTTGGTCATGAAATAGTCCGTGCCCGTCGCCGGAATGATGTCGCATTGCAGGGCCATTCCGGAACGCAGGCGATGGCCGCTACCCCTTTTCATGGGCGAGTGCACCCACTCGTCGAGATGGATCAGGTGTCCGGGATTGAGTCCAATGCCAAAGAAGGGATCGGCAAGGCGTGACATCACGGCGTCGTACACCGTGCCTCCCGCAACATCGATGCCGATGGCGTCATACCATGCTGCGGCTGCGTCAAAGTAGGGAGCAACAAGCCTCTCCACATAATCCCTGATGGTGGCCGGCAACTGCGATGCATTTTCCACCATGAAGCCCGCCCGGCAATTGAGTGCGCCCATGAGGCCGAAGCCCACAACGATTGGATCGCCCATCCCGATCTTGCGTGACGACGGGCTTGGCAGTCCGTATTTCGCCCGCGGACCGGCACACATGTTGATGTGCACCGATTGCGGAAAGCCATCGAGCGCCATGTGCCGCACGGCGTCATACTCGCTCATGCCGGGTTGTGCATTCATGATGAAGCGGCGGACACCGTTTGATGTCCGCGTTGCGGCGGCCTCGAAGCAGGCAAGCTGCTCGACCTCGTTGAGTGCCCGAAGGCCGCGTTCAGGATGCATGAAAAGGAGCGCGGCATTGCTGACGTCACCGAAGTCCTGAAGTGCCCGCACCAGATAGTGCGGCGCTTCGATCCAGTCCGGGTCAAAGGTTCCGTCTTCGCTTTCGAAGCCCTTCCAGCCGGCAAGGCCGATCTTCATGTTCTTGCGCAGCCCGGCCGCACGCAGCTCGTCGGCGAGCGGACGCATCCTGTCGCGCGGTTGCCCCATCAGGCTCAGGGGTTGCCAGAGCACGCGGTCGAAATCACCTGCCGCACATTCGGCATAGGGATAGCCCTCATTGCCCGCAAACAGCACGGGCTTGCGGCCCGGCACCACAATGAGCAGGGCTTCCTCGAAGCGCGGATCATAACCGGTGGCCCAGGCAATGTTGGCGGCGTGTTCACGGTCGCCATAGATCACCACGGCATCCAGGCCTTCTTCCTGCAAGCGGGCGAGAAGGCGTTTCATTCGCCCGGCAAAGACCTGGGGTGGCAACACCGGTTCGAAAACAGGATCGCCGAAGTCCGGCAATTCCACATCTGCTACCCTGACCTCGACCATGAAAGCCTCCCTTGCCAGCTCCGACATTAACCAGGCATTTACCCTAATGCAAAGTTGCGGCGCAGAAAGCTGCCTCAACGCGCCGTTGCTGCGCCGTAGTTAACATATTGCTTATGGAAGCCCCGCCAGAGTGAGTGTCCAGACACGGGGAGTTCCATGCGCAATTTCGTGGGTTGGCGCTATATCATTGCGATTGCCCTGCCGCTCTTGCTGGCATCGTTGGGCGTTATTTCAATGACGACCGACCTGCTGAAGCAGGTGGCGGGCAATGCCGACCGCGCCGAGGAATTGCGGAATCGCGAGATCGTGGTGCGCCTGCTCAAGAATGCAGAGACGGACCTCGTGCGACTTGCCGGCCAGAATGCCCGTTGGGACGAGGCTGCTCGGCACGTCTATCCTGACGTTGATGCGCAGTGGATTCGCGCCACATGGGGCAGCATCAACTCCATCGGCCATGCCTATGACCGGGTGGTGGTCTTCGAGCGCGAAACCGGACAGGTGCTGGCTTCAGAAGGGGGCGGGCAGGGCGCCGCCCTGGATCTCAAGTCGTATCTGGGTGGCACGTTCGATGCGCTGTCTTCCGGATTTGGCGAGTTCGACCTGGCGCAACCCATTTCGTCCTATGCCAAGACGCTCGATGGTCCTGCCGTCGTGGCCGTCGCTCCGGTGATGCGCGGGGCAGAACGTGATGCGCCCCTGCGCTTCGTTGCATTCGTGCGCAAGCTGGACGGGAAGTTCTTTTCGGCCATGCAATCCGACAAGCTGGTGCATGAGCTTCATTCCGTGCCTGCAAGCATGGCGCAGGACCAGGGACTTCTGGTGAAGACGATCACGGGTGACCCCGCTTTCGGGCTTGTCTGGCAGGGTGCGGGGCTTGGTGCCGAAGCAACGTCCCATGCACGGCAGAAGGCCAGCCTGATCGTCGGCTTCCTCCTGCTGGTGATGACCGGCATCGGATTTGTCTGCTGGCGGTTGATCCTCACCCTTGCCACCAATGAGGAGCGCGCCTTGCATCAGGCGCTGCACGACAGCCTCACCGAACTGCCGAACCGGGCGGCACTTGTGGAGACGCTGCGGGAACTGCGGGCCGCAAACACGCCGCATGTGATCGCCTATGCCGATCTGGACGGTTTCAAGGAAGTGAACGACAGCTATGGCCATCAGGTCGGTGATCGCCTGCTCAGGGCGGTGGGGGCGGGAATCGTGCGGCTTGCCGCCAATGCGACCATGGCGAGCCGCATGGGCGGCGACGAGTTTGTGGTCCTGTTCGAGGGGGAAGCAGCCGAATTCGACGCGGGCAAGTTTGCCGACATGCTCCTGCATTTCCTCGCCAAGCCTTTCGACATCGACGGTCGCGTCGCCTATGTCGGTGCCAGCATCGGCATATCGAAGTCCGAGAGCAGCGACGGTGACGAGCTGGAGATTCTCCGCCGTGCCGACGTGGCCATGTACAGGGCCAAGGAAGAGGGAAAGAACCGCAAGCGCGTCTATGACCAGAGTTTCGACGTGGAGCGGGCCGAATCCCAGGCGATTGCAACGGAACTTCGCGGCATCATCCGCAACCGGTCGCTGGATCTCGCTTTCCAGCCGGTGATTTCGGCGAAGGACATGCGCATCACCGGTGTCGAGGCTCTGGCCCGGTGGCCGCGCCATTCGCGGCGCACGGTGTCGCCGGACCGCTTCATCGCAGTCGCAGAGTCGGCCGGTTTGATCGACGAGCTTGGCGAGCTGATGCTGGACAATGCCTGCGCGGCCGCAAGGGATTGGCCCGGACTTCGCGTCTCCGTGAACATCTCGGCGGTGCAGCTCAACAATCCGCGCTTCGTCGAACGGTCATTGGCCATCATCGAGTCGCGTGGCATTGCACCGCGTCGGGTGGAGTTCGAGATCACCGAAACCTCGCTGATCCGCGATGCCGACCGGGCCAAGCTGGTGTTCAAGGACTTGCAGCGTCACGGCATCAAGATTGCCCTGGATGATTTCGGCACCGGCTTCTCCTCCATCGGCTATCTCCGCACCTTCAACTTCGACCGCATCAAGATCGACAAGTCGATCATCAGCAAGGTTCTGTCCAATCCGGGCGAGCTTGCCATCGTGCAGGGCACACTGCTTGTGGCCCGCGGCCTTTCCGCCGACGTGACGGCCGAAGGTGTCGAAAAGCAGGATGAGGTGGCGGTCCTGAAGCTTGCTGGTTGTACCGAATTGCAGGGCCACTACTTCCACGAGGCGATGGAAGCTTCAGCCTTCGGAAAACTTGTGAGGGCACAACGCGAACGCGAGGCCGAGCGCAAGCTCGCCTAACAAAAAGGCCGGTCAACAAACCGGCCTGCGATCGATCCGATCAAAGTTGTCTCCCCGCTCAAGTGCAGGGGATCGGACGCGGCCACTGGGGAGGTGTGCGGCGTCGGACAGTTGGACTATCAACTGAGTTGCGCGGCATCACAATATGGGGCGTGGCATTTCTGCCATGAGCTTGCTGCATGTTGAGAGAAATTGCCCCGCTGTTTCAACAGTTCCGTTCACATCGCGTGGCGCGCTAAGAGACGGCATGACCCCCGATTACCTCGTCGCGCTGCTCACCTTCTGCTTCGTCTCGGCCATGACGCCGGGGCCGAACAACATCATGCTGATGGCTTCAGGCATCAACTATGGCGTTCGCCGGACACTGCCGCATGCAGCGGGTGTCGTTGTGGGCTGGCCGCTCATGCTGCTTCTGGTGGCCCTGGGACTTGGCCGCATCTTCGAGATCTGGCCCGCAACCTACACCGTGCTGAAGGTGGTGAGCGGTGCCTACATGCTGTGGCTGGCATGGAGGATCGCCACCGCTTCCCCCGCGAAGGGCGAGGTGAAAGGCAACGGCGTGCCGATGAGCTTCATCAGTGCAGCCGCATTCCAATGGGTAAACGGCAAGGCCTGGATCATGGCGGTGTCATCGGTTGCCGCCTTTGCACTCACAGGCAATTATGCGGCGAGTGTTGTCGCCATCGTCACCTGCTTCACCGCGGCATCCGTCGTCAGTTCGACAAGCTGGACACTGTTCGGCGTCGGCTTGCGGCGGATCCTCACAGACCCGCGCTATTTCCGCGCCATCAATGTCTTTCTGGCGCTCACGCTTCTCGCCTCACTCTGGCCGATGCTGGTTCACTGAGCCGCGATTTCCTCTGCCTTCTTCACCAGCACTTCAGCCTGGCGGATGGAGGCGTAGTCGATGAGACGGCCGTCGAGAGACACGGCACCCTTGCCCTGTGCCTCCGCCTCCTTCATCGCTGCAATGATGCGGCGGGCCTGTGCCACATCCTTTTCCGATGGCGAGAACACCTCGTTGCCCAGCGAAACCTGCGAGGGATGAATGGCCCATTTGCCTTCACAGCCGAGAACGGCGGCGCGACGGGCGGCGGAGCGGTAGCCGTCAGCGTCGGAGAAATTGCCGAAGGGACCATCCACGGCGCGAAGGCCGTTGGCGCGGGCGGCGACCACCATGCGGGAAATGGCGTAGTGCCACATGTCGCCCCAATGGGTGTCGCGGGCGCCCGCGTCATCGGCATCGGTCAGCACAGCGTAGTCCGGGTTTGCGCCTCCGATCGACGTGGTGCGGGCGCGGGTCGAGGCGGCATAGTCGGCAACGCCGAAGTGCAGCGATTCATTGCGTGGCGACGCTGCGGCAATCTCGTGAATGTTCTGCATGCCAAGTGCCGTCTCGATGATGAGTTCAAAGCCGATGCGCTTCTTCCGTCCCATGGCTGCCTCGATCTGCGTCACCAGCATGTCCACGGCATAGACATCCGCCGCGGTTCCGACCTTGGGGATCATGATCAGGTCCAGACGGTCGGAGGACTGTTCGAGAACATCCACGACATCGCGGTACATGAAATGGGTGTCGAGTCCATTGATGCGCACGGCGAGGGACTTCTTTCCCCAATCGATGTCACCCACCGCCTGAATGATGTTCTTGCGGGCTTGCGGCTTGTCGTCGGGAGCAACCGCGTCTTCCAGGTCGAGGAAAATCACATCGGCAGCCGACCGGGCCGCCTTCTCGAAGAGCTTGGGATTGGAGCCCGGCACGGCAAGTTCGCTGCGGTTCAGGCGGTTGGGAGCGAGAGCGATGGTTTTGAATGACATGATCACAAAGCCTAGCAGCTTTTCGCAGGTGCGAAATAGTCGGAAAGTCAGATGCCGCCAAAGCCCGTGCCATGCCGTATAAGCAGGGTGAAACCTGGAGGAGCCCCATGCGCCGTATCGTTTCTGCCGCAATCGTTGCCACAGCCGCTCTTGCGCCGCTTTCTGCGCACGCCGATGGCTACATGTCTCTCGCCGGTTCGGAATGGGGCGAGGGCAGCGATACCGGCCCCATGTCGGTGATGGTGAAGTTCGAGGCCGGAGACAAGGTTTGGGGGAGGCTTGGATGCAACCGTTTCACCGGAACCTACCGGCAGGACGGCGAGCGGTTGCGCTTCGGAACCTTCGCCACAACCCGCATGGCTTGCCCCGATCCGCAGATGCAGACCGAGAAGCGGGTGGGGGACGCATTGATGGCAACGCGCAAGGCCGACCTCGGCCAGCTCAGGCTGGTGTTGATGGACGAGAACGGCAAGGAACTGCTGGCACTGCAGCGGCGGGACGCGGATTGATGCAAGCACAGTCGCCCCGCCCGTCTCCGGGCACAGGGCGGCGATGACGGACGCCTGAGGTCAGAAGCTCCACTCCTTCGCCTTCGAGACGAGGAAGTCGCGAAAGGCCGTAACGCGCTTCGTTTCCTTCAGCTCTTCCGGATAGACGAAGTAGGTGTCGTATTCGGGCGTGTCGATGGGAAGGTCGATCTGCACGAGGTTCATGTCGGGCGCGACCAGATAGTCCGCGAGGATGGCGATTCCCGCTCCCGCCTGTGCGGCGCGGCGCAAGCCATATGCACTGTTGACGCGCAGGGCCACCGGGCGGGGATCGCCTTCGGCGCGTCCCGCCGTCTGCAACATCGTGAGATTGTTGAGATAGGTGGCGGAGGTGCCGAAGATCAGGATCTTGTGCTTGTCGAGGTCCTCAGCCGCCTTCGGAATGCCGTGCTTCTTCAGGTAGTCAACCGAGGCATAGACATGATGGTGCACCGTGAACAACTTGCGCTGAATGAGGTCCGGCTGGGTGGGCCGCCGCAAGCGGATGGCCACGTCGGCCTCGCGCATCGACAGGTCGAGTTCCTGGTCTTCAAGAAGCAATTGCACCTGGATGTCGGGATAGAGTTCCATGAATTCCCGGATGCGCGGCGTGAGCCAGATCGACCCCAGCCCCACGGTCGTGGTGATGCGCAATTCACCCGAAGGCTTTTCCTTCGAATCCATCAGCCGCGTCTTGGCTGCGGCCAGCTTGGTGAACACGTCATGCGCGGTGCGGTAAAGCACCTCGCCCTGTTCCGTGAGGATGAGGCCGCGGGCGTGACGATGGAACAGCGGCACGTTCAGGTCTTCTTCGAGGGCGCTGATCTGTCGGCTGACGGCCGACTGTGACAGGTTCAGTTCATGGCCTGCGTGCGTGAAACTGCCGGCGTCGGCCACGGCATGAAAGATGCGGAGCTTGTCCCAATCCATAGTCTACTCCGCTGCCTGCCTGTGGCTGGCATTTTGCGCATGAAGGAAGCGTTCGGCTTCGAGGGCGGCCATGCAGCCCATGCCGGCCGCGGTGACGGCCTGGCGATAGACATCGTCGGTCACGTCGCCGGCGGCGAAGACGCCCGGAATGTCGGTCTGGGTGGACCATGGCCTGGTGATGAGATAGCCGCCGTTCTTGAACGGAAGCTGTCCCACGAACAGTTCGGTGGCGGGCTTGTGGCCGATGGCAATGAACACGCCGTCCACCTCCTGCACCTCGGTGGCACCCGTCTTGACGTTGCGAAGGCGAACGCCCGTGACGCCCTTCGGATCGTCGGTGCCCAGCACCTCGTCAAGTGTCGTGTCCCATTTCACCTTGATCTTGGGGTGATTGAAGAGGCGTTCCTGCATGATGCGCTCGGCCTTGAATTCGTTGCGGCGGTGAACCACGGTCACTTCGCTGGCGAAGTTCGTGAGGAACAGGGCTTCCTCGACGGCAGTGTTGCCGCCGCCCACAACGAGTACCTTCCTGTTGCGATAGAAAAAGCCATCGCAGGTGGCGCAGGCGGAAACGCCGAAGCCCTGGAAGGTGTTCTCGCTCGGCAACCCCAACCATTTCGCCTGTGCGCCGGTCGCGATGATGAGAGCATCGCAGGTGTACTCCGCGCCTGAATCGCCCTTGAGCCAGATCGGCTTGGCGGCAAGCTTCACCTCAACGATGGTATCGGAGACGAGTTCCGCCCCCATGTGTTCGGCCTGTGCTTTCATTTCCTCCATCAGCCACGGCCCCTGAATGGCTTTCGAGAAGCCGGGATAGTTTTCCACATCGGTGGTGATGGTGAGCTGGCCGCCTGGCTGGATGCCCTGCACGATAAGAGGTTTCAGCATTGCGCGTGCGGCATAAATCGCGGCGGTGTAGCCCGCAGGGCCGGAGCCGAGGATCAATACCGGTACGTGTCGGGTCGCCATGATGAAATCCCGTGCAATTGAGATGAAATGTGTCAGGTATGAAAAATTAGCATAGCTCAAAAAGACAGGGCTGCAAGAGGGGGTGTGGACGCTTTTCCCGCAAAGGTTGTGCTTTTCTTGCAATACGTCCACTTCCGCCGTTTGCAGCTTAACCGCAAATGAACGGCATATTCAGCGCCGGTTCCGGGGCGGCGGCTCATAACGGCTTCAAGTTCAACGATGACACTTGGAGAAACGCCGATGACCCGCCCCCGCCACCTGATGCTGTCTGCGGCCCTTGCCGTAGCCTTCCTGTCGGCGGGTGCCTTTGCGCAGGCCCCGCAACAGGGCGCGGTCGCGGATGCTCACGTCACTGTCATCCATAAATCGGAAACACAGGATTTCGCCTCTTGATGGGGGCGAAATGCAGCGGGGCGGGGAGGGGCCAAACGCCCCCTCGGTTCCTCTCTCCCCGCTGTACTTCATTTCAAACGGACCAACGACCATGCGCCGCCTCATTGCCGCACTGATCCTCACCACCGCTTCCTCTCTTGCCGCCGAAGCATCGGTCAGAAGCTATTCGCTGCCCACGCACAGCGGCAATGCCGTTTCGGATTGCCTCTCGGATGGGCGCAGTTGCGGCAAGCCGGCGGCTGATCTGTTCTGCAAGAAGGAAGGTTATGCCGAGTCCATTCTCTTTGCCCGCGAACGGGTGAGCACGGCTGCGGCGCTGGATGGGAAGAGCCGCTGCGAAGGCGATTCCTGCGAGGCCTTCACCCGCATCAAGTGCTACACGCCGGGCGACGGCGATCAGGCAAGCCTCCAGTAACGGCTACGGCATGCCGTTGCGCCGCCACACCGGGGCAATTTTCGGGTGGGCGGCGATGGCGTCGTAGAGCGCCTTCAGCTTGGGTTTCGCCTTCATCAGTCCGGGAAAGTCATCGGACCATGACAACAGCATTGCGGCATAGATGTCTGCCGCCGTCATCGTCTTGCCGGTGATGAAAGGGCCCTTGCCCATCTCCTGATCGAAGATCGCATAATCTCGCGCCAGATCGCTGGAGGCCCTCGCCTTCACCGCATCGGCGTGGGCCGGATCGGTTGAGTAACGCTCGGGATAGTAGAGGCGGAGATCGGTCGAATAGACGGTCGCCGAGAGATAGGAGAGCCAGCGCAGGTACTGGGCCCGTTCAGCCGTGCCCGGCCTGGGCGCGAGGCCGGCCTCGGGATGACAGTCGGCGAGATGGATCATCATCGCGGCGCTTTCTGTCATGATACTGCCATCCGGCAACTGCAAAGCTGGAACTTCCGTGCGGGGGTTGATTGCCCGGTACCAGTCCGGGGCGGTCCCGTCTGCCTCTTTTGGAACGTCCACGACGTCGTGGGCGACTCCGAGAATGGCAAGAAGGGCTTCCACGGCTGCGGAGCCTGCTCCGGGACGGGCGTAGAGTTTGTAAGCCGAAGTGTTCTGCATGCGCTGGTCGTAAACGGGTGTGCGCTGCACGGCAAGTGGCTTGCGCTCCTGGCAATGCAACATCAATATCAGTCAAGGTCGTGGGCGGCGACTCAGGGGATCCACATCATGTCTTTCTGGAAATCGATTGCCTTTGCAGGCGCCCTTGCCGTCATGCCGGGTGAAGCACTGGCGGGAAAATGTCCCGCCGAGGGTTTCGTGATCAGCGCCGGAAATGCTTTCCTGTCGGCGGCGCGCGCAGGCTCGCCGCAAGCCTTCACCAGCGCGGCCAATCGCTATGCCGACCTGCGCTCGATTGCGCTGTTTGCGCTCGGTCCCCATCGCAAGAGCCTGCCCAAGGGACAGGAAGCGCGTTACGTGTCGCTCGCCAAGGCCTACATGGGCCGCTTCATGGCGAAGCATGCCTCGCAGTTTGCGGGGTCCGGCCTGAAGGTGGTGAGTTGCACCGGCAACACGGTCAACGCCAGCACGGCGGGCGGAAAGCGTCTGGTGTTTCGCGTGGCTGGCGGCAAGCGCGGCTACCGGGTGATGGACGTGAATGCGTCCTCCATCTGGCTGGCCGGCCAGATGCGCAGCACCTTCGTTGGGGTGATCAACAGAAATCACGGCGATATCAATGCGTTGATCGCCTATCTTCAATAATCACTTCACTGCAAGCAGGAACAGTCTCGGGAAGGGAAAAAGCACCAGCCCGTCGTCCATTGCGGGGTAGTGGGTGGTCAGGGCTTTCCTGTAGTCGGCCAGATAATGCTCCCGCTCCGACGGCAGCAAGGGATCGAGGAACGGTCGCAAGCCCGTTGAAGAGAGCATGTCGATGATGCCCTGCTGACCGGCAAGCAGGTGATGATAGGACGTGCGCCAGATGTCGAGTCTCGCACACAGCGGCCTCAGGATCTGGTGATAGCCTTGTGGTGACAGAAGCGGGGAACGCGCCCGCACCGCCCCCTGGAGCTTTCCGGAATAGGCGGGCTTGGTGGCGATCTTCGCCATTTCATAATGGCTCGGCTCCTTGAGATTGTCCGGCATCTGCACGGCCAGGATGGCCCCCGGCTTCAATGCCTCAAGGATGCGGGCGAGGTGGCGCGGGTGGTCAGGTACCCACTGGAAGAGCGCATTCGAGAACACGAGATCGGCATCGGGATTGGGCGACCATTCGCTGGCATCGCCCACGATGAACTGCGCCTTGGGCACGGCCTTCTTCGCCTTGGCAATCATGGCGTGAGAGGAGTCGATCCCCGTCAGTTTGGCGCCTGGAAATGCCTCGGCCAGCAGGCCGGTGGAGTTGCCCGGTCCGCACCCCACATCGTGAACGAGTTCCGGCGCACGGTTGGGTATGCGCCCGATGAGGTCGAGCGCGGGGCGGGCGCGTTCGTCGGCGAAGGCAAGATAGGTCTCGGGATTCCAGTCCGGCATCAAGTGACCCCACACGACGGGAGGTTGATGGGTGCCAGCCGGTGCATGCTTTCCTCCTGTTTTCGGGCAGCCTCACTTTAGGCAGGGCGAGGGCTCTTTGAAAGTGCCCGGCCTGCGGCGTTTTCAACAGGTTGCAAGGGATTTCCGGCTGGTTTCAAAGCTGCTTGGAATCGTGGGATGCTTCCTGTAGGAAACCCGAAATTCAGGGTTCCCCATGCCAAAGCGCACAGACATCAAGTCCATCCTCATTATCGGGGCTGGGCCGATCATCATCGGCCAAGCCTGCGAATTCGACTATTCCGGAACACAAGCCTGCAAGGCGCTGAAAGAAGAAGGCTACCGCGTCATTCTCGTGAACTCCAATCCGGCGACCATCATGACCGACCCGGAATTGGCCGACGCCACCTATGTGGAGCCGATCACGCCGGAAGTGGTGGCAAAGATCATCGAGAAGGAACGCCCGGACGCCATTCTCCCCACCATGGGCGGGCAGACGGCGCTCAACACCGCACTTTCCCTTAACCGGATGGGTGTGCTGGAGAAGTTCAACGTCGAACTGATCGGCGCCAAGGCCGAAGCCATCGACAAGGCCGAAGACCGCGAGCTGTTCCGTGACGCCATGAGCAAGATCGGGCTGGAAAGCCCGCGCTCCATGCTCGCCAACGCCTCCAACCTGAAAGAGGCCGACCGCGAAGCCCATGCCGCCGAGATGAAGCGGCTGGCCGGTGACGAGGACAAGATTGCCGCCTTCGAGAAGGACTGGGCGGCGGGAGAGGCCGACCGCCAGAAGAAGTATCGTGACCGCGCATTGGTGGAAGCCTTTGAAGCCATGCTGGCAATCGGCCTTCCCTGCATCATCCGGCCGTCGTTCACGCTGGGCGGCACCGGCGGCGGCATTGCCTACAATCGCGAGGAATTCCTCGACATCGTGGAGAAAGGTCTCGATGCCTCGCCCACCTCGGAAGTGCTGATCGAAGAGTCGGTGCTGGGCTGGAAGGAATATGAAATGGAAGTGGTCCGCGACAAGGCGGACAACTGCATCATCATCTGCTCCATCGAGAACATCGATCCGATGGGCGTGCATACGGGTGACTCGATCACGGTTGCCCCGGCGCTGACGCTCACCGACAAGGAGTATCAGGTGATGCGCAATGCCTCGATTGCGGTGCTGCGCGAGATCGGGATCGAGACCGGTGGATCGAACGTGCAGTTCGCGGTCAATCCGAAGGACGGCCGGCTTGTCGTCATCGAAATGAATCCGCGCGTCTCCCGCTCCTCGGCGCTGGCGTCCAAGGCCACGGGTTTTCCCATTGCCAAGGTCGCAGCCAAGCTTGCGGTGGGCTACACGCTGGATGAACTGGCCAACGACATCACCGGTGGTGCGACACCTGCGAGCTTTGAACCCACCATCGATTACGTGGTGACGAAGATTCCGCGCTTCGCCTTCGAGAAATTCGCAGGGGCGGCACCGCTTCTCACCACCGCCATGAAGTCGGTCGGCGAAGTCATGGCCATTGGCCGGACCTTCCAGGAAAGTTTCCAGAAGGCGCTGCGCGGCCTGGAAACGGGACTTTCCGGCATGGACGAGGTCGTCATTCCCGGCCTCGGAGAAGGCGATGACATGGCGGCCATCCGGGCCGCCCTCGGCCAGCCCACGCCCGACCGCCTGCTGAAGATTGCGCAAGCCTTCCGTCATGGTGCGACGGTCGAGCAGATCAACGCTTCGTGTCACTACGAGCCGTGGTTCCTGCGCCAGATCGAAGAGATCGTGCAGATGGAAGAAGCGATCCGGAGCAATGGCTTGCCGCGCGATCCTGAGAATTTGCGCAAGCTCAAGGCGATGGGCTTCTCGGACAGGCGGCTGGCGAAGCTCGTCGGCATGACCGAAGCCAGGGTCGCTGCCCACCGTCGCAAGCTGGGTGTGCGCCCGGTGTTCAAGCGGATTGACACCTGCGCTGCCGAATTCGCTTCGCCCACGGCCTACATGTATTCCACCTACGAGACGGGACTTGCAGGTGACGACGGCAACGAAGCCCAGGTCTCCGACAAGAAAAAGGTGATGATCCTCGGCGGCGGGCCGAACCGCATCGGGCAGGGCATCGAGTTTGACTATTGCTGCTGCCATGCCTGCTTCGCGCTGCATGACGCGGGCTATGAATCGATCATGGTCAACTGCAACCCGGAAACGGTTTCAACCGACTATGACACCTCCGACCGCCTCTACTTCGAGCCGTTGACGGCGGAAGATACGCTGGAGATCATTCACGCCGAACAGAAGCGCGGCACGCTGCACGGGGTGATCGTGCAGTTCGGCGGGCAGACCCCGCTGAAACTGGCAAGCGCGCTGGAAGACGCGGGCGTTCCCATCCTCGGCACTACGCCGGACGCCATCGATCTCGCAGAGGACCGCGACCGCTTTGCCAAGCTGATCAGCAAGCTGAAGCTGCGCCAGCCGGAAAACGGCATTGCCCGCTCTGGTGCTGAAGCCAAGAAGATTGCCCGCAAGATCGGTTTCCCGGTGGTCATCCGTCCGTCTTACGTGCTCGGCGGTCGCGCCATGGAAATCGTCAAGGATGATGCCCAGCTTGACCGATATATCACCGAGGCGGTTGTCGTCTCCGGTGACTCGCCGGTGCTGATCGACTCCTATCTCTCCAACGCCACGGAAGTGGATGTGGACGTGATTGCCGACGGCAAGGACGTGTTCATTGCGGGCGTGATGGAGCACATCGAGGAAGCGGGCATCCATTCGGGCGACAGTGCTTGCTCGCTGCCGCCATTCTCGCTCAAGCCCGCGCTGATTGCCGAACTTGAGGAACAGGCGAAGAAGCTTGCCATCGCCCTCAAGGTGGTGGGCCTCATGAACGTGCAGTTCGCGGTCAAGGATGATGTCGTTTACATCCTCGAAGTGAACCCGCGCGCTTCGCGTACCGTGCCTTTCGTCGCCAAGGTGATCGGAGAGCCGGTCGCCAAGATTGCGGCCCGCGTGATGGCGGGGGAACCGCTTGCCGGATTCAGGCTCAAGAACAAGAAGCTGTCCCATGTGGCCGTCAAGGAAGCGGTGTTCCCCTTCAATCGCTTCCCCGGCGTGGATGTCCTGCTGGGGCCGGAAATGCGCTCCACCGGCGAGGTGATCGGCCTCGACCGCAACTTCGACATGGCCTTTGCCAAGAGCCAGCTCGGCGCCGGGATGCGCATTCCGCTGGCAGGCACGGTATTCGTTTCCGTGAAGGAGGCCGACAAGTCGCGCATCCTGCCGGCCATCAAGACGCTTTCGGAACTCGGCTTCGCCATCCGTGCCACCGGCGGAACGCACAGCTATCTTGAGAGCAAGGGCATCGCCTCGCACAAGATCAACAAGGTGCAGGAAGGCCGGCCGCATGTTGTTGACGCCATCAAGAACGGCGACATCCATCTCGTGCTCAACACAACGGAAACGAAGTCGTCCGAGTCCGACTCGAAGTCCATCCGCCAGACAGCCGTGATGCAGAAGGTGCCTTATTACACCACGCTGCGCGGCATCCTCTCCGTTGCGAAAGCCATTGCCGCCCACAAGGCGGGAACCATCACCGTGAAACCCCTACAGGATTATTTCAGGTAAGACTCCATGACCCAGAACTTGCAGAAGATGACGAAGCTCGAACGTGCAAACCTGTCGATCCCGCCGCTCTGCCTGGGAATGACGGCACTGGGCGACATGCCCGACACCTATGGCTACGGCGTGGATGAGGCCCGCGCCATGCGGACGCTGGAAACCGTCTTCAACGGCCCCATCGCCTTCATCGACACGTCCCGCAACTATGGCCTCGGCCGCAGCGAGGACCGGATCGGCAAGGCCATCAAGGCCCGTGGCGGCTTGCCCAAGGGGTTCCTGATTTCATCGAAGCTGGATCGCAACATGGACACGTTGAAGTTCGACGGTGCCCGTGCCCGCCAGTCAGTCGAGGAAAGCCTGAAGGCGCTGGGGGTTTCCTGCATCGACCTGCTCCACCTGCACGACCCGGAATATGCTTCCGACCTCAAGGACGTGACCGGCAAGGGCGGCGCTGTCGAGGAACTCTTCAAGATGAAGGAGGAGGGACTTTGCCGTGCCGTCGGCCTCGCCGCCGGGCGCACGGACATCATGATGCCGATGTTGCGGGATTTCCACTTCGACGCCATCATCACCCACAACCGCTACACGCTGATGAACCGCCACGCCCTTCCGATGATGGAGCTGTGCAAGGAGCGGGGAATCACCGTTCTGAATGCGGCGCCCTATGCCAGCGGCATCCTTGCCAAGGGAGCTTCGAAGCAGCCGCTCTTCGCCTACATGCCTGCGGGCGACGACATCAAGTCCAAGGCCAACGCCATCGAGGCCATCTGCGGCAAGCATGGCGTGCCCATGGGCGCTGCCGCCTTGCAGTTCTCCATGCGCTCGCCGCTGGTCGCCTCCACGATCTGCGGTGTTTCCTCGCCGGAACGCATCCAGCAAACGGTGGAATGGGCGAACTTCCCGATCCCGGATGCGTTGTGGCATGAACTTGCGACTCTTCCCTTCGAGATGGATGACCCGGAAGCCAACCGGATCTACAAGCCGGCCTGATCTCCCTGAAATCCTCCGGTTTTTGCGCCCTCTTGCAAAATCAGCCGGGATGAGCCACATTGGGGAATACCCGGCGGGCTGAAATGCCATTTCGCCGGGTGTTTTCTTGTTCAGGTTGCCGCCAGAAAGCCTTGCAGATCAGGGCGGGCGGACCCTTGCCGGATGGAAAGTAAGATGATGGAAAAAGTGCCGATGACCGCCGATGGCTACAACGCCATGATCGATGAGGTGAAGCACCTCAAGTCGGTGGAACGCCCGCGCATCATTCGCGCCATCGAGGAAGCACGCGCCCACGGCGACCTTTCGGAAAATGCCGAATACCATGCTGCCAAGGAAGCCCAGGGCTGGAACGAAGCCCGCGTGGCGGAACTCGAAGACAAGATCAGCCGCGCCGAAGTCATCGACGTGTCGAAGCTTTCCGGGGACACCGTGAAGTTCGGCGCCAAGGTGACGCTGATCGACGAGGACACGGAAGCGAAGGTGATGTACCAGATCGTCGGCGATACCGAGGCCGACGTGAAGAAGGGCCGCATCTCCATTTCCTCTCCCATCGCCAGGGCCATCATCGGCAAGCGCAAGGGCGACAGCGTGGAAGTGGCCACCCCCGGCGGCGGCAAGTCCTACGAAATCGATCAGGTCGCGTGGGGCTGAGCGGGTTTCCGCATTCACCTCTGCTGCCTCTCAGCGTCAACCTGTCATCTTGATTTGGGTCAAGGCAAGCGGGCCGCCTTTGCGGCATCCCTTTCGCATGCTCTTACTGCGGAGGCTGGTGTCATGAAGAAGATTCTTTGCGCAACCGATGGCTCGTCCCACGGTGAAAAGGCCGTGGCATTTGCCGCGCGCATGGCCTCGCTGGAGAAAGTTCCGCTGGCAATCTGTACCGTCAACGTGATGTCGGGTGGCATTCGCGGCCCGGCCGTTTACGCACATTCCGACCGGGAAGTCTCGAAGATGCTCACTGACGCCGTTGCCATGGCGAAGAGCATGGGGGCCGCTGACGTGTCGGCCATCGAACTGGATGCGCGGGAAGTTGCCGCCTCGATTGTCTCTTATGCAAACCGCGAGGGCTTCGACCATATCGTGACCGGAACAGGTGATCCGCGCGGCGTGAAGCGCCTCGTGCTCGGTTCCGTTGCGGCCACGGTGGCAGCCTCGGCGGATTGCCCGGTGACGGTCGCCCGTTAGGCTAACCCCGGCGTGCGTAGCGCTGCGCGGCCCAGAGGATCAGGCCCGCCAGCAGGCCCCAGAAGGCCGCACCAATTCCGAACAGCGTGATACCGGAGGCCGTGGTGAGGAACGTCACCAGCGCCGCCTCGATTTCGCGTGGTTCCTTCATCATGGACGAGATCCCGCCCATGAGCGGCCCGAACAAGGCGAGCCCGGCGATGGCAGTCACCAGCTCCTTGGGCAAGGCTCCCAGCATGTGCACGAAGGTGCCGGCGGCGAGACCGAAGATCACGTAAAGCACCGTGTACGGATAGATCATCTTCCAGCGCTGCGCCGGGTCGGGGTGTGCGTCCGGCCCGGCCACGAGTGACGCGGTGATGGCCGCGAGATTGATGGCGTGGCTGCCGAAGGGGGCGGAGAGAATGGAACCCAGTCCAGTCACCAGCAGGCAGGCGCTGACCGGCGGCTGGTAGCCGTTTGCACGCAGCACAGCAAATCCGGGCAGGTTTTGTGACGCCATGGTGACCAGATAGAGCGGAATGCCCAGGCTCACCATGGCTTGCAGGTTCCATTCCGGCAGGTCGAAGGTGAGCGGCGTGACGGCAAGCGTGATGCCGCCGGAGAAGGCGCCCGCAAATGCAGCGATCACCAAACCCAAGGCCACCACGATCGGCACCGCATACATGGGAATCAGGAAGCGCAACACGAAGAAGGCGAGGATGAGCGGAACGACGAGGGCCGGGGCATTGAGTGCTGCCGTCGGCACGCCGAGGACATAGCGCAGCAGGACACCGGCGAGCATGGCGGAGGCGATGCTGGCGGGCATGCGTTCAATGGCGCGGGCAAGCGGCGTGATCACGGCGGTGAGAACCATGAGCGCACCTGCCACGATGTAGGCACCTATGGCTTCATTCCAGGTGATGCCGGCGGCGCTCGTGGCTATGAGCACGGCCCCCGGCGTTGACCACGCCACCATGATCGGCTGGCGATAGCGTACGGCCAGGATGAAAGAAGTGATCGCCATTGCAAAGCACAGCACCGCTGCGACGGAAGCCTGCTGGGCGGCATTGGCACCCACTGCGCGGGCACCTTCGATCACCACGAGAATCGTGGATGCAAAACCGATGATCACCGCCGCCTTGGCAGACGAGATGAGCGAGGCCCAGTGGCTTCGGGTGCTTACGGCAGCTTCGTTCACGGCAACGGAACCTCCGGTTCGTCCTTGGCGACGTGCAGGATGAGGGAGGTCTTTACGCTTTCCACGTTGGGGGCCTTGGAAAGTGCACCCATGACGAAGGCCTGAATCGATTGCAGGTCACGCGCCACGCATTTCAGGATGAAGTCCGCACCGCCGGAAACCGCATGGCATTCGCGCACGATGGGCCAGCCTTTCACGCGACGCTCGAAATCCGCCATTTCGCTTTGGGCCTGGCTTTTCAGGCCGACGAGGGCAAAGAGCTTTACCCCGTAGTCGAGCATTTCGGCATCGAGCTGTGCCCGATACCCCTTGATGTATCCTGCTTTCTCAAGGGCTTGCACCCGCCGCAACGTCGGCGGCGGCGACAGGCCGACGCGGGCCGCAAGATCGACATTGGTCGCGCGGCCGTCCTTTTGGAGTTCGCGGAGGATTTTCCAGTCAATGGTGTCGAGCTTGGCCATCGGTGGGGCCTCTATAGCAATAAAATTTCGTGGGGGAAGGGCGGTACAAAAGAAAACCCCGGCTGGAGGGCCGGGGCTGAGGTGTCAGGCGGGGAGGGGTCGATCGGTTTGCAGGGGATCGGGGCGCCTGAGAGATGGGAGAAGGTGAGGAACCGGAGCCAACCTGGGGTCTGGCGAGGGGGCGGGTTGATCAGGCCTTTGGCTGGGCCCCGGTTCCTGCATCCGTGCTGCCGTCCAGCGCGCGGATGGTTCGAATGGGATTATTCCTCGGAGCAATCCTCGATGGCGCATTCCTCGATTTCGAGGGGGCCAAACTGCGGGAAAGCCTGGTTTTTCGCGACAATCGTCACATTGGCGGGATTGGAAACCGGATGGGCCGGAACGATGTTGGCAACGGCGGTGGCGGCGGAGCCAATCACGGCGAGAACGAAGAGTGTGTAGCGGATCATGTGAACCTCCCTGGTTCGATTATGGGAGGACCATAGCCATGCCTTCAGGAACCCACGCTGAATGGGCCGTTCATCTGCCGTTTATGTTGGGGCGGGTGAGTGGAATGATCTTCCCGCCGGGCTGGCCGGGGCGGTCGAAGGCCTCCATCCAGTCCATGGCGAGGCGCAGCGGGGTGGGGGGCGAGAACAGGTAGCCCTGTCCCAAGGTAATGCCGAAGCCCTTGAGAAGGTTGAGGGAACCGTGATCCTCAATGCCTTCCGCAACGATTTTCATGTTGAGGTCGCGGGCCAGCGCGGTGGTGGCGCGGATGACGGCACGGCGGCGGCGGGCATCGTCGCTGTCACCGGACAGTCCTTCCACGAAACTGCTGTCCAGTTTCAGCATGTCCACGGGGAAGCGTTGCAGGTGGCCGAGGGAGGAGAAACCGGTGCCGAAATCGTCCAGGGCAATGCGGGCTCCGGTGGCGCGCAGGCTGGCGATCATTGCGCCCACATCCTCGTCCTGGCGGAAGAGTGCGGTCTCGGTGATCTCGAAGACCAGCGAGCGTGCCACCTCAGGTTCGGACTGCAAGCGCGAGACGATGCCCGTCACGAAATCCTGCGTGAGCTGCTTGGGTGAGAGGTTGATCGAGAGATAGCGTCCACGGCCACCGATGAAGGCGTGTTCGCTTTCGGCAACGCGCACCCCTTCGCTCAGGCTCCAGGCGGAGATTGCGCCGATCAGGCCCGCTTCCTCCGCAGTACGGA
The DNA here is from genome assembly GCA_016792865.1 of Hyphomicrobiales bacterium. Classification (GTDB taxonomy): domain Bacteria; phylum Pseudomonadota; class Alphaproteobacteria; order Rhizobiales; family Aestuariivirgaceae; genus Aestuariivirga. Next base: position 25,089 of record JAEUMJ010000076.1, read on the forward strand.
TGACTTCGGAAGGCGAGAGCGCATCGCCGTTGGCATGGTCGAGACGCAGCAGGGCCTCGACGCCAACCGGCTTCAGCGTCTCAAGGTCAACGATGGGCTGGAAGTGGAAGCGGAATTCCTGCTTGGCCAAGCCCTCGCGGATGCGGCGCAGCAGGCGGTCGCGGCCCACCACCCTGGCCGTGAGGTCATCGCTGTAGCGCGACACGCAGTTCCGGCCCGCTTGCTTCGACTGGTACATGGCGAGGTCGGCAAGGCGGAGGATGTCGTCACCGTCATTGCCGTCGGCGAAACTGGCGATGCCGATCGACGTGCCGACGACGGCACTGGCCTCGCCGAGGCGGAACGGTTTCGTGAAGGTTTCGATGATGCGCTGGGCCACGATGCCCGCGTCATCAGGACTGTTCATGCCGTGCAGGACGATGGCAAATTCGTCGCCGCCAAGACGGGCGAGGAAATCCTTGCGCGAGACGCTGTTGCGCAAGCGCCCGGCGGCGGCGCGGAGCAATTGGTCGCCCGCATCGTGGCCCAGCGTGTCGTTCACGGTCTTGAAGTTGTCGAGGTCGATGAAGAGGAGCGCGCAGCCGGAAAGATCGCTGGCGCAAACCTTCTTCATCTCCGCAAGGTGCTCGAAAAGTCCCTGGCGGTTGGGGAGATGCGTGAGGTGGTCCGTTACGGCCTGGCGGCGCAACTCCACCTGCGCTTCCTTCAGTCCGCTGATGTCGCTGAGGACGCAGAACTGCGTGCGTTCCTTGGCTTCGATATCGGGCACGACCGCCATCAGCACATCCCGGCGCAGGCCATTCTTGCATGTCAGCGTGAAGGGCAGGTCGCGCAAGGGGCGTTCGGCCTTGATGATGATGTTTTGGGAGGCGTCGAAATCCTGCCCCGGAGCAACAGAGAGGAAGTTGCGCAAGGGTGCGCCGACGATCTCCTCCCGATGGAAGCCGGTCTCGTCGAGCCAGTGGCCGCTGGCGGAAATGATGGTGCCCTTGCTGTCCACCGAGAACATGAGGGCCGGTGTTTCGTTGTAGATGTAGTCGAGGCGGCGCAGGGCTTCGGCATTTCGCCTCGCCTCTGCATCGAGCTTGTCCTGCATGTCGTTGAAGGCAAGGATGACGCTGCCCATTTCATCATCCGGCACATCGTCGATCTTGGTCGGCGTGCCCAGCAGGTGCGTGGTGCGTATGGCCTGCAACAGCGCATGGACCGGGCGGCCCACGGTGAGGCGGAAGGAGAACCAGCTTGCCGCTGCCGCCACGATCAGGCTGCCGAGCAACGACAGGAGCGTGAAGATGCGGAATATCTGGCTGCGCTCTTCCAATTCGGAAAGATTGTAGTGAACCCGCAGGAACATGCCGGGCTGGGCACGGACGGGCGCATCGGCAATCGCCGTGGCGGTGGCATCGCGGCAACCGAGGCGGGCGGGCGCAACCGCTACAAGGCGGCCTTCGCCATCGAAAAGCTGGGCGCAACTGATGGCCGGGTCCGAAAGAAGCAGGGTCAGGATGGAGTTCTGTGGAGCCTTCATCTCTCCTGCCGGCAGTGTATTCAGCACGGCTGCCGTGCGGGAGGCGAGGTTGCTGACGCGCATGACAACGCTGCTGCGTTCGTCACCGAACGTCAGGGTGCTGAGGACATACAGCCCGATTGTCGATGCGAGCAGGAACGCAGGCAGCAACAGGCGCAAGAAACGGCGCAAGAGCCGTGTCGTGCCTGCCGCGCTGGGCGTGTGGTGCGTCGCGTTCATCGTCGTGTGTGTTCGCCGTCGTGTCCCTGCTGCGCGGTGATCCGGTGCCGAAGCGACACGCAGCAATTCAGGCTCCAACACTCGCCCGGAAAGGTTAATGGGGCTTGGAACGGGCCGTACTTCCGGCCATCAGGATTAAAGTTATGTGAGCAAAACGGGCGTTTCTTGATTCAATCACTGAAACCAGCTTCACATGAAAAACCCTGGACCGGAGGGTCCAGGGTGATGCCGGGTTCGGATCGTTTTGCAGGGGATCGGGGACACGGCGGGAGAAGGTGAGGAGAACCGGGACCAGCCTTGGGTCTGGCGAGGGGGCGGGATAACAGGCCTGGGGCCAGCCCCGGTTCATTCGGTGCCGGACGTGGTGCGCCCGGCGAAACTTCATTCTTCGGAGCAATCCTCCACCGCACACTCTTCAAAGACGAGCGGGCCGAGCACCGGAAACGCCTGGTTCTTTTCCACGACCGTGATGTTGGCCGGGCGCATGGAACCCATGTCCGGGGCGATTGACGCGATTGCCGTTGCCGCAGAACCGGCGATGGCCAGCACGAGAAGCAGATACTTCATCATCTTGAACCTCCTTTCGGCTCGATGGGCATTGAACTTGAAAAGGGGGTTTAAGGTTCCCCGCCGCAACCTGTGCTGAATGCCGCATTCATTTTCGGTTCATTTCCGGAACCTTCGTGGCATCAGAAAATCTTTGCTGTACCTTTTGAAAAATCGTGCTTTTCTCAAGTCTTAGGGAGATTGGTCATGTCCAAAGAGTTGCACTGGATGTCCGCCACACGTCTGGCGAAGGGTTACGCGAAGGGCGATTTTTCTCCTGTGGACGTGGCGCGGAGCTGCCTTGCGCAGATCCGGACTCACGAACCCAAGCTGAACGCCATGTCATTGATCGATGAAACAATGAGCCATGCAATGGCTCAGGCCAGCCACAAGCGCTGGAAGAAAGGCGAGCCGCTTTCCCCGCTCGATGGTGTGCCCGTCCTGATCAAGGATTTGTTGCTGGTGAAGGGGTGGCCCACGCTCCGCGGGTCGAGAACGGTGGATCGCAATCAGCCGTGGGACAATGATGCCCCCGCAGTGGCGCGGCTGCGCGAGGCGGGTGCGGTCTTTCTCGGCATGACGACAACGCCGGAATTCGGATGGAAAGGCGTGACCGACAGCCCGCTCACAGGCATCACGCGCAACCCGTGGAATGCCGATCTGACGCCGGGCGGTTCGTCGGGCGGTTCCGCTGCCGGGCTTGCGGCGGGATATGCGCCGCTGGCGCTCGGCACCGACGGCGGCGGCTCGATCCGCATTCCGGCAGGCTTCACGGGAACCTTCGGCCACAAGCCTTCCTTTGGCCGCGTGCCCGCCTGGCCGCTCTCGCCGTTCGGCACGGTGGCGCATGTGGGACCGATGACACGACGGGTGAAGGATGCGGCCCTGCTGATGAATGCGATTGCGCGTCCCGACAATCGTGACTGGTTCTCGCTGCCCTATGATGGCGCGGACTATCTCAAGGGTCTGGGCAAGGGCGTGAAGGGCCTGCGCATCGCCTTTAGCCCCGGACTTGGCTACGTCGATGTCAACCCGGAGATCGCCGCGCTTGTGCGCAAGGCCGTGGAGACACTGGCCGACCTTGGTGCCCACGTCGAAGAGGTCGATCCGGGCTTTTCCGATCCGGCTGAATGTTTCCGTGTCCTGTGGTTTTCCGGGGCGCGCAGCATTCTGGGCCAGTTGCCGGACGAGAAGAAGGCACTGCTCGATCCCGCGCTCGCCGATGTGGTGGAGCAGGCGGCATCCATCTCGGTGCAGGATGTCTTCGACGCCAACAAGGCCAGAGGCGTGCTGGGAACCGGGATGCGTCTCTTCATGGAAAAACATGATGTGCTGCTGACGCCGACGCTTCCCATTCCCGCCTTCGGGGCCGGGCTGTTGCAACCCGCCGATCCGGACAATCGCGGCAAGTGGGTGAACTGGACGCCCTTCACCTATCCCTTCAATCTCACGCAGCAACCGGCGGCGAGCGTCCCGTGCGGCTTCACGGAATCGGGCCTCCCGGCCGGATTGCACGTCATCGGCCGCATGTTCGATGACCGGACAGTCTTGCGCGTGTGCGAAGCCTTCGAGCAGGCAACGGATTTCCACAAGGCAAAGCCAGCCGGCTATTGAGGGGCGATTGCACCAATTCCTGTTTCATGTTGAGGAGAGGGCATGAAGCTCCTGACCTGTACGCGCACCGGCGCAGTTGAAGCCATCGATGTTGCCGAACCCGCAGCCGGTGCCGGCGAGATTGTCGTCCGCATGTCGCTCTGTGGCGTTTGCGGCACCGACTTGATGAAGGTCTACGATGCGGAAACCCCGAAGCCCGTGCAACTGGGTCATGAAATCGTGGGGCGTGTGGCGGATGTGGGCGAGGGCGTGAAACGCTTCCGCGTGGGTGATCGGGTTGCGGTTGCGCATCACGCGCCTGACTATGGATCCCACTACGCCCGCCGTGGCAGCCCCACCCAGGATCCGCACTTTAAGGCCAGCAACGTCTCGCCCGGCGGATTCGCGGAATTGATCCGCGTGCCTGCCGATCTGGTGCCGCATACGGTGGTGCCGGTGCCGGAACACGTCAGTGATGAGCGGGCCGTTTTCATGGAGCCGCTGGCGTGCTGCTTGCGTGCGATGGACCGTGTGCCGTTGCGCGAGGGTGATACGGTTCTGGTTGTCGGCGTCGGTGCCATCGGGCTCCTGTTCCTGCCGCTGTTGCGGGACCGCAGTGTCACGGTACTTGCAGCAGACACACGGGCCGAGCGTCTCGACGTTGCGCTGCAATGGAAGGCGAGTGCGGGCTTTCTTGTGGGGCGGGACGATGTGGCCAAGGGCACAAGGGCAAGCAGCGGCGGGCGTGGCGCCGATCTGGTGCTGCTCACGGCCACCAATGCCGCGACCATTGCGCTGGCGCTCGATTGTGTTCGCGATGGCGGAGTGATCCTGCCCTTTGGGGTCAAGCCGGGCATGATGCCGCCGGTGGACCTTTGGCAGCTCTATCGCCGTGAGGTGAGCCTGGTGACAAGCTATTCTGCCACGCCGGAAGGGCTGGCGCGGGCCATGGCCATCCTCGCGCGCCCTGACTATCCGCTGGAGCAGACCATCAGCCACCGCTTTCCGATCATGACAGCAGGAGAGGGCTTCGCGCTGTTGCACGACATGAAGGCATCCAAGGTCGTCGTGACCGGCTGACCCGGAAACGCCAAGGGTTTCAAACACGTTGAGTGGCTGATGGGTTTACCGGCCAAAAAACCTGCAAGGGCAGGGCAAGGTTGGGTATTCATCCTGTTCGGGAAAAGAGCAGAATCATGGATGATGGCCTGAAGATCACGGATAGCTTTGCAGGGATTGATGCCGACGCGTGGCGCTTGCTGGAGCAGGGGGCGGGTGATCCGCAATCGGGCTTCCACTACGTCACGCTCTGCACGGTGGGTCGCACCGGCCTTGCCCAGGCCCGCACCGTTGTGCTCCGGAAGGTCTCTGCTGCCGAGCGCATGCTTGAAATCCACACCGACGTGCGCAGCCCGAAATGGGCAGAACTCTCCGCACAGCCGCAAGCCACCGTCCTGGGATTCTGCAACAGCTCGCGGGTGCAGCTTCGCCTGCAGGGGGGCACGGAGCAATTCTCACCGAAGACCGATGTGGCGCGCGCCGCATGGGCCAGGCTGGCGCCTTCGACACGCGCCACCTATCAAGGCGGCCCTCCCGGCGATGACCTTGCGTTTCCGCCTGCGGCTGACCAGGCCGTGCGGCCGGTCGATGGGGCAGGACATGAGAACTTCGGCGTGATCCGCTTCCGCGCCAACCTGCTGGATTGGTTCTGCCTGCAAAGGAACGACAACCGTCGGGCCTTGTTCGCCTATGGTCCTGAAGGCAAGGTCGTGACGCAGATGTGGGTGAACCCGTAAGCCGTCATCGGTAGCACACCAAGTTGGCCCTCGTGTGCGGTTGATCGCGATTCCTGTCCTGGCTTTGCTGTTGAAGTCCCGGATGGCCATGAGGGAGCGCCCCCGGCATTGAAGTGCCGGCCCAGCCTAAAGACAAAGACATTTGCCCCTCTTGAACAGGACGAGCGGATTCGCTGATACTCGCCTTTTGAATGCAAGATTTAACCAACCTGCCGACACAGGCTGACGGGCTGTTTCTCCTGAATTGAATTGCAGCGACGGAGCGGTTTTCGGAAGGAAAGGCAAACAGGTGCCGCCGCCCATGGAGAGCTCCCCGGCAATAACGGACCGACGGGTCTTCTTCCTTCACATCGGAAAGAACGCCGGAACCCAGATCAAGCATCTCGGACAGCAGCTCAGCGCCCGGGGAATAGATTTCGTGAAGTTGCCCCACCGGATCACGCTGCCGTACCTTCCGCCGGGATCGCGCTACTTCTTTTCAATCAGGAATCCGCATAGGCGCTTTCTACGACTTGTGCCTTGATTGGATCAGGCGAAACGGTGAGACTTGAATCTTCGGAAGGGTGGGGGCCGCAGTATGATCATCAATCCTGGAGACATGCCGAGCACAGCAAGACACAATGCCTTTGTCGAGCACATGATCGGCAAGTTCCAACACCACCAGGGCTATGTTCCCAATCTGAAGGAACCGGCCCGTTTCACCGAGAAAATGCTCTGGCGCATTCTCTTTGATAGAAATCCCTACTACATGCTCCTCTGCAACAAGCTCTATGTCCGG
>JAEUMJ010000132.1 GCA_016792865.1 Hyphomicrobiales bacterium
CAAGTTCACCTCGGAGTGGATGCAGGAATGGAAGTCGGGCGCGGCCCGCTTCAAGGGCATTCGCCGCGTGAACGACGCCCACCAGATCGAACAGGTCGGCGAAAAGCTCCGCGCCATGATGCCGTGGATCGCCAAGAACAAACTGGTCGACAAGTCGCGCAACTAGAACGCCTGACCGGCACACATGCCGGGCATCATCAAAAATGAATCAAGGTCGCCCTTCGGGCGGCCTTTTTTTAGCGCATGCGCCAAGGTCGATCAGGCGTCCCAAATGAAACAGGCCCCGGTGGGGGCCTGTTTGCGGAGACGCGAGATGTGCGGCCGTCTCAGTCGATGCTTTGCCCGCCGCCTGCCCAATGGGTCACTGACGGAAGATCGAGTGTCGGGCCGTGACGGTCAGCCGCGAGGAGGGTGGGCTGATTGAGGCGCAGCGTGACGCCCACATTCATGAGATGCTCGGTGAAATGGCCGCTGTCACTGCCGCTGCCATTGTCATAGTAGGCGCCCTTATAGCCCGCGAAGACGGACAGGCTCTCGGTGTACTGGTGATCGGCACGAAGGCCCCAGCCAAGAGCCATCATGTTCCTGTCGTTGCTGTCCTGCTTGCCGAAGGCAGCAGAAAGTTCGCCCTGCAGGCGCGTCTGCTCCGACAGGAAATACCTGCTGACACCGCGTACAAAGAAGGCGTTGTGGAAAGGATCGTCCTTTGTGCCGTTGATTTCGACAGCGTCCATATAGCCGGCCTGCAAGTAAAGGGTCGTCTGGTCGAAGTACATCTGGCCTTCAACGCCGACCACGCCCACGTTGGCCTTTTCGTCATCGACGACGACCCTGCCATAGCCGCCGAAAACACCAAGCAGATAGGCATCGTTGTAGGTGCTAAGATGGATGCCTCCGATACCGCTCTTTTCGTAGGTATCGTTGCTATCCTCGCCCCCGAAAGCCCTGTCCCCCGACGCGTCGAGCTGAATTGCGATGGCGCTGCCGATATCCATGCGCAAACGGGCATCAATGCCTGCGGCGAAGAAAGCCGTATCGTCAGGATCAATGTTGCCCGACGGGCCGCCAAGCAAGTGGGCGCCACCCCAGCCTTCCAGGCTCGCGGAAAATGCGGGCGGTTCCGGCGCCATCACATCCGCTGCCAGTGCAGGGAGCGGGCTTGCCGCCAACAAACCAAGGGCAGTCGCCCCGGCGATACGCTTCAGCATGGAATTTTTCCTCCGACCCCCCGGATCAGGAAAAATTACCGTCAATGGTGCGATTCAGCAACCAAGCCTTATAACTCCGACTGAGAACAATCTCAGGTTGTTGCTCGAAAAACAGATTGTATTCAGATGGTTGTGCTGGCCCAGTTCGATTGGCCCTGTAACATAACTGCAACAGTTAGGGATATTCGGTCGGGAAGCCCCAGCATCCGGGACGCCGGGGACGCCCTCATTCATCCGGCAAGCGCAGCCGCATTTTTTGTCAGCCATGTTTCAAACGCCTGCGGTTCAACACCCGTCAGCGCCTTGTAGTCGCCGGTCACGCCGGAAAGTCCGCCCTTGGCCGTATTGTCGTCGAAGGATGCAAACACCGCTGCAAGGGGTGCAGGAACCCCGGCGGCGATCATCCCCTGGGTCAATCCTTCCAGGGGCACCTGAACCACGGCAAGGGGCTTGGCCGTTGCCTTGCTCACAAGCGCAGCGATCTCGGCGGTGGTGTATTCGGCAGCACCGGTCAGGGTGTAGGTGAACCGGCCTTCCTGCCCAGAGGCAAGTGCTGCCGCTGCCGCCCGAGCCAGATCATCACGCGCGATGTGGGCGATCCTGCCGTTGCCGGCGGCTGAATATTGCGTGCCCGACGCCAGTGCCTGCGGAATGCCGAAGAACAGGTTCTCGAAATACCAACTGTTGCGGAGCAGGGTGTAGCCCTTCAGCGCCGCGGACTTGATCGCATTCTCGGTGCCCAGGTGCTCCGGCGCGAAAGAGACTGCGGAGCTCTCCGCCTTCTGCAGGGAGGTGTAGAGCACATGGGCAACACCCGCCTTCTCGGCGGCGCGCACGGCAGCCTCATGCTGTTTCTGGCGGCGTCCGGGCTGGGTGAGATCGTCGGTCGAAATCAGCAGCAGCCGTGTCGCCCCCTTGAAGGCTGTCACAAGCGCCGCTTCGTCGTTGAAGTCGCCAGCACGGACATCGACGCCCTTGGCCTTGAGGTGGGCGAGCTTTTCAGGCGAGCGGGTGACGGCGATGATGTTTCCTGCGGGCACCTTCAAGGTGTTCAGCAGGTGGGCGAGGGTGGCTTGGCCGAAGTGGCCGGATGCGCCGGTAACGAGGTACATGGGAATCTCCTTGTGGTGATCTCTTTTTGAGAGTAGGTCTCAAGTATAGAGATACACAAAACGCGCAAGACGGCAGTTTTGCCACCCTTGGTTACATTGAAGGAACCAGCCATGGCCGACACAACCACCCCCGTGCTCCTGCGCAACAGGCAGTCCGCTGCCCTGAACGCCGCGTGCCCCGTGCGCGATGTGCTGGACAGGGTCGGCGACAAGTGGAGTTCGCTGCTCCTGCTGGCGCTTCGTGACGAACCCAAGCGTTTCGGGGTTTTGCGCCGGGAAATAGGGGACATCTCCCAGCGGATGCTCACCGAGACGCTGCGCCACTTGCAGCGGGACGGCTTCATCGCGCGGCGGGTGATTCCGGTTACGCCGCCCCAGGTGGAGTACCGACTCACGCCGATGGGGCAGTCCTTGCAGGCCGCTCTGGGCAGCCTCGCGGAGTGGGCTTCGGCCCACCATGACGCCATCCGCGAAGCGCGAAAAAACTATGACGGACAATCACCTGTTGCGGCCTGAATCGGTTTCTTGCGGTGCAGCACCACACTGCTGCCCCAATCTCCGGTTTGGCTCCTGTTAACCGAATGGGGAAACTTGCGTGGGCGGCGTTAACCTTCTCTTAATCTTCTGCTTCCGCCCGCATCAGGTTCGTCACATAGTCGGGACGTGCGGCGAAGTTTAGTTTGTTGAGTAGTAGGACCCGGTGTTTGGCGGGGCCTCGCTCTGAATTGAGGGACTACCCTTGCGAGGAACAAAAACGATGAGCCAGCCGGACGTGTTGTCATTCCCACCCCGTGGCCCCAAGAAGCAACAGGCTGCCGGACGCGGCAATCGCGTGAAGGAAGCCCTTCGCGACACACTCACCATTTCAAAGGGCGGCGAGCAGGTTCTCACCCAGCTTCGCGATCTTCTGGTCGGGCCGCATCAGCGCCTGTCCGAAGCCCGCTTCGAAGAGCTGCTCGACATTCTCGACGAGCAGGATACCTTCAACCGCGGCAAGTTCGCCGAGATCGAGGCCGGTCTTGATGATGTCTCGGCAGAAACGGCCGACCTCCGTGCCAAGTACGATACCCTGGCCAATCGCATCGATACGCTGGTGCAGCAGGCGGAAGCCGAGAAGGCAGCCACGCGCCTCGCCTTCGAGGAAGCCGTCGGTAAGTTGCGCGACGAGTTCGACGTGAAGGTCAAGATCCTGTCGTCCACATTGCGTGAAAGCCTGCAGGAGACCGATGACGAGATGCAGCGCGCCGTTCGCGAGCTGTCCTCGACGCTCCAGACCACGCGCAACGAATCCCGCGTCCTCTTCGAGAAGGCCCAGTCGGCTTCGCTCGACAGCCTCGAACAGCGCATTGCCCAGTGGCGCGCCGAAATCGAGGACGAGCGGGCCGAAGACATGGAGAAGGTGGCCGCCTCGCTGGTGGACATCGGACAGAAGCTTCTCAGCCGCAAGGGTCCGGCCATCTGATCAACGGGCCCTCTCGGCCAGGAACGCCCGTGGCGCTTCAGGGATCGCAACCCTGCAGGCGCCACATTCCTATGGGCAGGTACTGGCGAGGCTCGTTGTCATACCAGAGCGTGCCGCCGAAATCGGGCAGGAAGATCGCGTCCGGTGCGGGCTGGTCTGCCTGCGGCAAGTCCTGGATGCTCATTCCCGTGTCGAAGAAGTAGATGCGCTGGCTGTCGTCTGCGCCTGCATCATTTTCCTCGGCGGAGATCACCGGCTGTTCCTGCACCGCATAGTTATAGCTGTAGCCGTTGGATGCGGTGAGGCTGAAACGGTACTTCTGCCTTGGCGTGTTCACCACCACATCAAGGTCGCTCCAGGCCAGGGGCACCGGCCGCAGGGCCAGCACCAGGCTGAAGCCTTCGTCAGCCCCATCAATGGCATAGCGGGCATTCTTGCCAGTGCAAGTGACGCCGAGGGCAGGGCCATGAAGGGCGGCGATCCCCCCCAGCGCCAGTGAGACGAACATGATTGCCTTGCGCATGAAGCGGTCCTTCGGGTCTTTCAGCCATGGATCAGGCATGGTTTAACGCCACATCAAGGGAGTCGGAACCATGTCCATCGCAAGCGATATCGAGCAAATAAAACGCCAGGAAGAAAGCCTCCGCTTCACGGGCTTTGACGAGGCAAGCGCCTGGTCCCTCGGCAATGCCATGCGCGAGAGCGCCGTGGCCCGGAAACTTCCCTTCGTCATCGATATCCGCACCGGCATCCGCCCGCTGTTCTATTGCGCACTTCCCGGTTCGACCGCGGAGAATGCCGATTGGGCGCGCCGCAAGGTCAATACCGTCTATCGCTTCGAGGCGGCCTCCTATCGTGTCGGGCTGGAACACAAGTCATCCGGCAAGGTCTTTGACCAGACGCGCGGCATCACGCCTCTGGATTTTGCGCCCGCGGGCGGCGGCTTTCCGATCCGCATCGGGCCGGTGGTGATCGGCTGCGTCACGGTGTCGGGTGTGCCCCAGCGCGACGATCACAACTTCGTCGTGGAATGCCTCGCAGGTTTTCTGAAGGTGCCATACGCGGGCATCGCCTTGCCGCCTGAGACAGCCTGATCTCCCATGCTTCCTGCCGATATTGCCTTCTGGGCCCTGGCCGTTGTCGCCACCTTTCTTGTCGGGGCCTCCAAGGGCGGCGTGCCGGGCGTCGGCATTCTCGCCGTGCCCGTCCTTTCGCAGGTGATTTCGCCGGTCGTGGCGGCAGGTCTCCTGCTGCCTCTCTATGTGCTCAGCGATTGGTATGGCCTGTGGCTCTATCGCAAGGACTATGATGCATGGAACATCAGGATCATGTCCTTTGCTGCGGCCATCGGCATCGGCATCGGCTGGGCCACGGCGCATTACAACAGCGATGAGCTGGTGAAGTTCATGGTGGGCGTCATCGGCATCTGGTACACGATCGACCTGATCCTCAAGAACCGTCGCAGGAACCCCGAACCGAAGCCCGCTGACGTGCCGCGCGGATTGTTCTGGGGCGCAATCACGGGCTTCACCAGTTTTGTCGCCCACGCTGGCGGAACACCATTCCAGATGTATGTCCTGCCCCAGAGACTGGAAAAGATGGTCTATGCCGGAACGGCGACCATCAGCTTTGCCATCATCAACATGCTCAAGTTGCCGCCCTATTTCCTGTTGGGGCAGATCAACATCCAGAGCCTCGAAAAATGCGCCTGGCTTGCGCCTGTCGCGCTGTTCGGTGCTTGGGCGGGCTTCCGCCTCACCAAGATCCTTCCCGAACGGATCTTCTTCCGCGCCGTCGAAGTGGCTCTTTTCCTCGTCTCGGTGAAACTGATCTGGGATGCGGTCAGCCATTGGATGGCCTGACCACCATTTGACAGCATCGGCAAATCGCGTCACCTTGGTTTGAGGGGCTTCGCAAGACAGGACTTGCCATGACCATTGCGCGCCTTGTTGCCACCCTTTTCCTTTCCGTCTTCCTCGCCGTTGCCGCCCGCGCCGAAGGGCAGCGCGTTATCCTCGTGCTTGATGCATCGGGCTCCATGTGGGGCAAGATCGGTGACAGGACCAAGATGGAAATCGCCAAGGACGTGGTGGGAAAGGTCATCGGCAGGTGGAAGGCGGAAGACGAGCTTGGCCTTGTTGCATACGGCCATCGCAAGAAGGGAGCCTGTGACGACATCGAGACCCTGATTGAGCCAGGCGCTCTGGATGCAGGCCGGTTCATGTCGGCGGTCAAGGCCATCTCGCCCAAGGGCAAGACGCCCATGACGCAATCGATCCGCCAGGCAGCGGGCGCATTGAAGTTCACCGAGAAGCAAGCCACTGTCATTCTCGTTTCGGATGGCATCGAAACCTGTGAACCCGATCCCTGTGCTGTTGCCGACGAGCTTGAGCAGACGGGTGTCGGCCTCACCGTCCACACCGTGGGCTTCGGTCTCGACGACAAGGGGGCCGTCGCCCAGTTGAAGTGCCTGGCCGACAAGACGGGCGGCATCTCCATCATTGCCGAGAATGCCGACGAACTGGAGAATGCCCTCAACAAGACCGTTGAGGCGGCACCTGCACCCCCGCCACAGCCCGCAGCGCCCGAATTCAACGTGACGGGACATGTGGTGATGGCGGAAGGCGTGGAACTGCCGAAGCCGTGGGATCAACCGGCGTGGAGTTTCACCGTTTCGAGCAACGGCCAGAAGGGCGAATACATCCGCACGGAATATGGCAGCAGCTTCAAGGCCAACTTCGAGAAACCCGGCGAGATGATAGCCACCATCGGCACCGACTATGCACAGGTTGAGGTTCCCGCAGCGCTGGCTGCCGGTGGCACACTGGCGCTGGAAGCAAATCTCAACGCGGGCATCGTGCAGTTCAAGGGCATGATGGATGAAGCGACCCCTCTCGCCAATGACGGCGCGGCCTGGGTGATCGCAAGGGCCGACGGCACCTATGTCGGCACGACTTATGGCACTGCGCCGAAAAGCCTTATGAATGCCGGTGACTACACCGTAAAGCTCAGCGAGGGGCAGGCGGAAGCGCAGCAGCCGTTCACCATCACGGCAGGCAAGACCGTTGATGTTGTTGTCACCCTTGGTGCCGGGTCGGCTCGGGTGAAGGGCACATATTCCGAAGGCGGCGAGACCCTGCCGGGCGCCACCACGCTTGCGCTCAACAAGCCGGCGGGTGTTTCCGGCGAGAAGACATACATCACCAGCGAATACGGGAACGACAAGGTGTTCAAGGCCGCAGCCGGAGATTATGTGGTTGTCGTGTCGCTTGACTACGCATCAGCCGAGGCACCCTTCAGCATTGCCTCCGGCAAGGAAACGTCGGTGAACGTGAATCTCAATGCGGGCTTCCTGTCCTTCAAGGCACCCGGCGCAAGCAGCTTTGAAATCTTCCATGCGGAAAAGGCGCTCGACGGCTCTCGCAAACGGATGGGCGCCGAGTACGGCGGCGAGATGAACAAGGCCTTCAATGCAGGAAGCTATCACATCGTCGTGTGGGGCGAAGGCAGCACGCCACTGGGCGAGAAGGACGTGACGATCACGGCGGGCCAGCGCACCGAAGTGACGCTGCCGTAGGTCAAAGGGCGAAGGCCGTGCCCGCCGCGAGGGGGGCGATCCCCAGATAACGGGCAATGGACTGCCCGATGTCGGCAAAGCTCTGGCGCTTGCCGATGGTGCCGGACGCGAGTCCGGGGCCAACGCACATCACGGGCACCTGTTCGCGGCTGTGATCGGTTCCTTTCCACGAGGGATCGTTGCCGTGATCGGCGGTCAGGATGATGCGGTCCCCCGGCATCAGCAGCGCAAGGGGCGTGGAGAGCCAGCGGTCGAATTGTTCCAGTGCCGCTGCGTAACCGGTCACGTCGCGGCGGTGTCCGAAGTCCGTATCGAAGTTCACGAAGTTCACCATCAGGAAGCCGCCGTCCTTCAGCCTCGGCATTTCCTGGGCCGTTGTCTGCATCAGCGTCTCGAATCCGGCAACCTTCACTTCCCGGCCTGTGCCGGAATGCGCGTAGATGTCGCCGATCTTGCCGACGGTGATGATGTCGCGCCCGGCATCGGCAAGCTTGTTGAGCAGGGTGGGGTGTGGCGGCAGGACCGAATAATCCTTGCGGTGCCCGGTGCGTTCGAAGGTGCCGGCCGTTGCACCCACGAAGGGCCGGGCGATGATGCGGCCAATGTTCAGTTCGTATGTCAGTTCACGCGCAACCTGGCAGACATCGTAAAGTCGTTGCAGCCCGAAGTGTTCCTCGTGCGCAGCAATCTGCAATACGCTGTCGGCACTGGTGTAGGCGATGGGCTTTCCCGTGCGGATGTGCTCTTCGCCGAAGTCCTCGATCACCTGTGTCCCGGATGCATGGGCCATGCAGAGCAACCCCGGCAGGTTGCAGCGGCTGACGATGCCGTCGATCAGAGCTTGCGGAAAGGCAGGCACGGTGTGGGGGAAGTAGCCCCAGTCCTTGTCCAGGGGCACGCCGGCGATTTCCCAATGCCCGGTAATGGTGTCCTTGCCCTTGCTCACTTCACGGGCAGCACCCCAAAGCCCGCGCACCTCCCCACCCAGCATGTCCGTGCCGCTGATCAGTTCAGCCGCCTTGCCCAATCCGAACGAGGCCAGATGCGGAATGTCGAGCCTCACCCGTTCGGCGACATGGGTGAAGGTATTGGCTCCCTCGTCGCCAAACAGCGCGGCATCGGGTGCACCGCCAATGCCGAAGCCATCCATGATGAACAGGAAGACACGCGCCATATGGGATCACTCCGGGCGGATGGACTCGATGATCGTTGGCCCGCGCGAGCCGCGATGCCCGATCCGATAGGCCGCCTTGACCAATGTCTTGGCCTGATTGAACCCCGCTTCATCGGCGGCATGGATGCGGGCAATCGGCGTCTTCGCGTCCACCTTGTCGGTCTTGCCCAGAAGGTTGGTCAGGCCCACCGCATAGTTGATGGTGTCGGTGGCGACCCGCCTCCCGCCACCCATCTCGATCACGGACATGCCCAGGAAGCGTGTATCGATGGATTGCACCACGCCTTCGTGATCGGAATACACATCGCGGACGATGGGAGCCTTCGGCATGTGACGTGCCGCCGTGGAGATGAAGTCCTTCGGGCCACCCAAAGCGGCCACCATGCGGTTGAAATGTTCGGCGGCGCGGCCCGACGTCAGGGCCTCCTCCAGTTTCCGTGCGGCCTCGCCGGGAGCGGCAAGCCCGGCGCTTTCCAGCAACTCGACCCCCAGCGCCACGACGACATCCTTCAACCGTGCGTCCTGCCTGCCCGTCAGGAAGGCAACCGCGTTCTCCACTTCCACCGCATTGCCGGCGCAATGAGCCAGCGGTTCATCCATGTCGGTGATGAGGGCAGTCGTGTGCAGTCCCGCACCGTTCGCAACAGAGACAAGGCTCTCGGCCAGCTCGCGTGCCTTGTCGATGGAAGACATGAACGCCCCGGAACCGCATTTCACATCGAGTACAAGATGCTGAAGGCCCGCGGCCAGTTTCTTGGACAGGATGGACGCCGTGATCAGGGGTACGCTTTCCACCGTCGCCGTCACATCGCGGATGGCATAAAGCCGCTTGTCTGCGGGAGCGAGGTCCGCCGTTTGCCCGATGATGGCGCAGCCCGCCTCACGCGTCACCTTGCGGAAGAGGTCAAGGTCGGGCTGGCTCACATAGCCGGGAATGGAATCGAGCTTGTCCAGCGTGCCGCCCGTATGGCCAAGGCCGCGTCCCGAAATCATCGGCACATAGAAGCCGCAGGCCGCCAGCATCGGCGCGAGCATCAGCGATACGTTGTCGCCGATCCCGCCTGAAGAATGCTTGTCCACCACCGGGCCGGGCAAGTCCCAGTGCAGGATGGTGCCGGAGTCGCGCATGGCCAGCGTCAGGCCCACGGCTTCCTCCCGGCTCATGCCCTTGAAGAACACGGCCATGGCAAAGGCAGCCACTTGCCCTTCCGAGACGGTTCCCTTGGTCAGGCCCTCGATGAACTCCTTCACCAGTTCGCGACTCAGGCCCTCGCCGTTCCGCTTCCGGCGGATCACTTCCTGGGGCAGCATCATGCTTTCATGTCCTTGAAGAAGCGGGTCAGAAGCCGCTTCATGTTGCCCGCCGCCTTTTGCCCCTCGCGCTTGGTTTCTTCGTGCGAGGGCGAGGCACCCTTGATGCCCGCTGCGAGGTTGGTGATGGTGGAAATGGCGCAAACCCTCATGCCCAGCCGCCGCGCCATGATGGTTTCCGGCACGGTGGACATGCCGACCGCCGAACCGCCGATGATCTGGAACATGCGGATTTCGGCCGGGGTCTCGAAGGAGGGGCCGGAATACCAGCAATACACACCTTGCTTCAGCGCGATCTTTTCCTTCTTCGCGGCCGCCAGCAGCGCCTTGCGCAGGCCGGGATCATAGGCATTGGTCATGGGAACGAAGTTCTCGTCGCCGTGCTGGCCGATGAGCGGGTTCATGCCGGAGTAATTGATGTGGTCGGTCAGCATCATCAGCGAGCCGGGTTTCATCGAGAGCTTCAATGAACCGGCTGCGTTGGTGAGGACCAGCGTTTCGATGCCCGCCTCTTTCAACTGGTCGAGGGCAGGGCGCATGACATCCGCCTTGCCGCTTTCATAGGGATGCGCCCGGCCCGCAAGCACCGCTACCTGCTGCCCCGCCACCTCGCCGACGTAGAGCTTGCCCGCATGGCCGGATATCTTCGGAACGGGAAAGCCTGGAAGCTCCGTATACGGAATGACAAGCGGATCCCTGACGATCTCCACCACGTCGCCCAGCGCCGATCCGAGGATGATTGCCGTCCGGGGGGTGCGGCCTTGCAGCTTGTCCTTGAGGCTCATGCCAGGTTCTCCGGCCCGAAACTTGCGGGCAGCAGCTCGTCCAGTGTGAAGGTGCGGATCAGTTCGCCCGTTTCGGTGCAGCAGTGGATCTTCACGTCACCGCGGGCGAATTCGCGGATCTTCTGGCGGCAACCGCCGCAAGGGGTGCACAGCGCATCGCCATTGCCCATCACGGCCACCTCGGTGATGCGCGTGCCGCCCGCCATGATGAGGCCCGAAATGGCGGATGGTTCCGCACACCAGCCCTGGGGATAGGAGGCGTTCTCGATGTTGCAGCCGGCGTGAACGCGTCCCTGCTCATCGCGCATCGCGGCGCCCACCCGAAAGCGGGAATAGGGCGCGTGGGCCATTGTGCGGGCAGCCTTGGCTGCCTCGATCAGGTCGCGCATCTCATCTGTCCTTCGTGTAGGGGATGCCGGAGGCCCGCGGCGGCACCGACTTGCCGATGAAACCTGCCAGCAGCACCACCGTCATCACATACGGCAGCATGTTGATGAATTGCACCGGGATCTCGAACGTGCCGAATTTCACGCCCTGGAGGCGGGTTCCCATGGCTTGCAGGTAGCCGAACAGGAGACAGGCCCAGAGCGCCGGCCAGGCCCGCCAGTTTGCGAAGATCAGCGCCGCAAGGGCCATGAAGCCGCGTCCTGCCGTCATGTCACGCACGAAGCTCGCCGAGAGCGAGGTTGAAATGTAGGTGCCCGCGATGCCGCACAACACGCCCGCAATGATGACCGCCTGGTAGCGCAGCCGCGCCACCGAGATGCCTGCCGTATCGACGGCATGGGGATTTTCGCCCACGGCCCTGAGGCGAAGGCCGAAGCGGGTGCGCGAGAGCGCCCAGGCCGTGACGGGGACGAGCGCCACGGCAATGTAGGTCAACAGCGAATGGCCTGAGATGATCCGCGCCAGCACCCCGATCAGGGGCACGTCATAGAGCGATGAGATGCCGGGAATGTCGATGGGCATGAAGCGGGCGTCACTGCTCAGGGCAGGCGTACGCCCGCCTTCCCTGAACCATTCATTGCCCAGAACCACGGCAAGCCCGGCCGCCAGCATGTTGATCGCCACCCCGGAGACCACCTGGTTGCCGCGTTGGTTGATCGAAGCATAGCCGTGCACCAGCGAGAAGCCGAGCGACACCATGATGGCGATCAGCAGCGCGAGCAGGGCGTTGCCGCTGAATGCAGCCGTGGAGGCCGCAGCGAAGGCAGCGATCAGCATCTTGCCTTCAAGGCCGATGTCCACGATGCCGGACCGTTCCGACCAGAGGCCCGCAAGGCACGCGAGGATCAACGGCACCGACAGCCGCACGGTGGAGGCAAGTGTTTCGGCACCGAAGAAGAGTTCCAGCATGGCTCAGTCCTCCACCTTGAAGAAGAGGGCCGATAGCCAGGGCCGGAATGTCTGCTCCAGCGCGCCCATGAAGAGAATGACGAGACCCTGGATGACCACGATCATGTCGCGATTGATCTCCGGCTTGGCGAAGGAAAGCTCGGTGCCGCCCTGGTACAACAGGCCGAAGAGCAGGGCGGCGAGAACGATCCCGACCGGATGCGAACGCCCCATCAGGGCCACGGCAATCCCGACGAAGCCTGCGCCCTGCACGTATTCGAGCACGAGCCGGTGCTGCGCCCCCAGCACTTCATTGACGGCGAGCAATCCGGCAATGCCGCCCGAAATCGCCATGGTGATCATGATGATGCGCTGCGGGCGGATGCCGGCATACACGGCAGCATCGGTGTTTGCGCCCACGGCGCGGATCTCGTAGCCCAGTTTCGTGCGCCACAACAGGTACCAGACCGCCCAGGCGATGAAGAGGGCGAAGAAGAATGTCGGGTTCAGCGGCGTTGACGGCATGCGGTAGTCGAAGAAGACGCGCGCCATCTCGCGGAAGCTCATGATGTAGGCGCCGGAGATCTCGCGGCTTTCAACCGCCATGTTGCCTACCGGGCGGAACCAGTAGTTGATGAGATAGACCATCAGGCTCGAAGCGATGAAGTTGAACATGATGGTGGTGATGACGATATGGCTGCCTCGCCTTGCCTGCAGGTATCCGGGAACGAAACCCCAGAACGCCCCGAACAGCGCCGAGGCCAGCACGGCGATGGGGATGACGATGGGCCACGGCAGGAACTCCAGCGAGAGGCCGGCAATGGTTGCTCCAAGCCCGGCAATGTAGGCCTGTCCCTCACCACCGATGTTGAACAGCCCGGCGTGGAATGCCACCGCCACCGCAAGACCGGTGAAGATGAAGTTCGTGGCATAGTAGAGCAGGTAGCCCCAGCCCTTGATCGATCCCACGGCACCCTTGAGCATGATCCACATGGCTTCAAGCGGGTTTTCGCCGATGATCAGCACGACGACGCCGGAGATGAGCAGCGCCACGAAGAGATTGAGCAGCGGGATCAGCCCCACGTCCACCCAGCCCGGAAGTTCCCCCTTGGCACTCATGCTGCGTCCTTTGCCGTCACGCCCGCCATCAGCAGGCCAAGTTCACGCTCGTTGGTGCCTGGCTCGCGCTCACCCATCACCTTGCCCGCGAACATCACGATGATGCGGTCGGAGAGCGATCGGATTTCATCCAGTTCCACCGAGACCAGCAGGATGGCCTTGCCTTCGTCACGCAGCGCGATCAGGCGCTTGTGAATGAACTCGATGGCGCCGATATCGACACCGCGCGTCGGCTGTCCCACAATCAGGAGATCGGGGTCGCGCTCAATCTCGCGGGCGAGAATGATCTTCTGCTGGTTGCCGCCGGAAAACTTGGCGCTCTTCAGCAAGGGGTTGCCTGGCCGCACGTCGAAGTCGGCCATTTCCCTCGTGCAACGCTGCACTACCGCGTCACGGTCGAGCCTGAAACCCTTGCCGAGGCTTTCCTCGAAGTGCCAGCCGAGAATGGCGGATTCCGCGGCGTCGAACGATGTGATGAGGCCGCGGTGCTGGCGGTCTTCCGGCACATGGGCCAGCCCCTCGCGGCGCAGATATTGGGGATCGCCCATCATGCCGATGTTCTTGCCTTCAAAGAACACTTCGCCCGAGGTGGGCCTGGTGATGCCGGAAATCACGTCCAGCAATTCCGACTGGCCGTTTCCGGAGACACCGGCAATGCCCACGATCTCGCCCTTGCGCACCGTGAACGACACGTCATCGACGCGGGCAATGCCCTTCCTGTCTTTCCAAGTGACGTGGCGCACGTCGAGCACGACTTCACCCGGTTGCGAGGGACGTTTCTCCACATGGAGCAAGACCCGCCGCCCCACCATGGCCTCGGCCAGTTCGCCCACGTTGGTCTTGGCGGTCTCGAAATTCGCCACCACCTCGCCGCGCCGCATCACCGTCACGCGATCGGTGATGGCCATGATTTCGCGCAGCTTGTGAGTGATCAGGATGACGGTTTTGCCCTGGTCGCGCAGTTGTCCCAGAATGCGGAACAGGTGGTCGGCCTCGTCCGGCGTCAACACGCCGGTCGGCTCATCGAGAATCAGCGTTTCCGCGCCCTTGAACAGGGCCTTGAGGATTTCAACGCGCTGCTGAAGCCCGACCGGAAGCTCGCCCACGATGGCGTCCGGGTCCACGTCCATTTCATATTCTTCCGCGAGATGCTTCAGCGACTCGCGCGCCTTGGCGAGGGCCGGGCCGATCAGTGATCCGCCTTCCGCACCCAGAACCACGTTTTCCAGAACCGTGAAGGTGTCCACCAGCATGAAGTGCTGATGCACCATGCCGATGCCATGGGCGATGGCGTCGGAGGAAGAACGGATCTTCACCGTCTCGCCCTTCACGCGGATCTCGCCCTTGTCGGCGCTGTAGAAGCCGAACAGGATCGACATGAGGGTGGACTTTCCGGCGCCGTTCTCGCCGATGATGCCGTGGATCGACCCCCGGCCAATGGTCAGGTTCACATCCTTGTTGGCGTGCACCGCGCCGAAGCGCTTGTCGATGCCGATAAGTTCGATGGCGGGCGTGCGGGCGTCAGTCATCACCAATGCACCTTCTCACTCCCTGTCAGGGAGCGCCGGAGGGGGAACCGTGTGGTGGTACAGGTCTTGTGCAAACACAGGATTGCCCGGCGTGGGCTTCACTCCGTGATCCCTCCCCCGCAGGGGGAGGAACAGGGCAAGCTCACGCCGGATGCCGTTGTGGCTTACTCAACCGGGCACTTGTTGTCGGCCATGTAGTCGTGGACCTTGACCGTGCCCGCGATGATGTCGGCCTTGGCCTTCTCGACGGCGGCCTGCATTTCAGGCGTCACCAGGGACTTGTTGTTGTCGTCCATGGCATAACCCACGCCGTCTTCCTTGAGGCCGAGGGCCTGGATGCCGGCCTTGAAGGAGCCGTCCTTGCCGGACTTCATGACATTGTACACGGCAACGTCAACGCGCTTCAGCATGGAGGTGAGAACCTTGCCGGGGTGGAGGTGGTTCTGGTTGGCGTCAACACCGATCGAGAGAGCGCCACCGTCGGCGGCGGCCTGCAACACGCCGAGGCCCGTTGCACCGGCTGCTGCGTAGATCACGTCAGCGCCCTGGCTCATCTGGCTCTTGGTGATCTCGCCGCCCTTCACCGGGTCGTTCCAGGCTGCACCCGTGTCGCCGGTCATGTTCTGGAAGATGGTGGCGTCGGCCTTGGCAGCCTTCACGCCCTGGGCATAGCCGCAGCCGAACTTGCGGATGAGGGGAATGTCCATGCCGCCCACGAAGCCGACCTTGCCGGACTTGGAAGCCATGGCTGCCATGATGCCGACGAGATAGGACCCTTCATGCTCGTTGAACACGATCGATTGCACGTTGGGCAGGTCTACCACCATGTCCACGATGGCGAACTTCAGGTCGGGGTATTCCTTTGCCACCTTTTCCACGGCGGCTGCCTGGGCGAAGCCCGCAGCGATGATGGGAGAATAGCCCTGGTCGGCGAAGTTGCGGATCGCCTGTTCGCGCTGGGCTTCATTGGCGATTTCGAACTCGCCATAGGCCACGCCGCTCTCGGTCTTGAACTTCTCGGCGCCGTTGAACATGGATTCGTTGAACGACTTGTCGAACTTGCCGCCGATGTCGAAGACGATGGCGGGCTTGTCGTCGGCGGCGAAGGCCGAAGCGGCCATCAATGCGGAAAGAGCCGCTGCGCCGAGCAGTTTCTTGATCATGGTTTTCTCCCTGTTTTTGACCAATAGGTCAACGTATCAAACCTCTTGGCAGCATGGAAGGGCCGGGCCTGGCGCCCTGCGACTTCCCTGTGCATGGGTTGCACTTCACGCCAAAAACCCGTCATCTGCAAGGGCTTCTGCGGTTGCAGCCACAGGGTTAATGGCACCGTTGAAGTTCCTCATTCGCCACCACATATACCGTTTCAGGTGAGGCGGGCCTCATGGGACGCCTCGGCAAGCAAGCTGCTGATACAGGGCTCGAACATGACACGCGTTTCGCTTTTCTCGTCTCCGCTTCTCCTCGGTTTTGATGAGGTTGAACGGCTTCTCGACCGCGCCGCCAAGATTCCCGGCGACGGCTATCCTCCCTACAATATCGAACGTGTGACGGAGCAGGGTCAGAATGGAACCGGCGCGAAGGAACGCCTCCGCATCACGATTGCGGTCGCGGGCTTCACCGCCAATGACCTCGAAGTGACGCTGGAAGACCGCCAGCTTGTCATTCGCGGCAAGCAGAAGGAGGACGAACAGAAGGACTATCTGCACCGCGGCATTGCCGCCCGCCAGTTCACGCGGGCCTTCGTGCTCGCTGACGGCATGGAAATCGGCGAAGCCCGGCTGCAAAACGGTTTATTGACAATTGAGGTGCACCGTATCGAACCAGAACGGTTGGTCCGGCGTATTGGTATCAAGGACTTGAACTGATGGAAAAGACATTTGCCAAACTCGACGATGCGGCTCTCGCGGCCCTTGGCGGCGGCGTGATCGGCTATGTCAAGGAAATCGAAGGCGAAGATGCGGTGAAGCTGCTGGGCGAACGCATTGAGGTTCCCCCGGACGCCAAGCTCTATTGCCTCTACAATGCCGACGGATCGCCGATCTCCATTTCGGGATCGCGCGAAGCGGCGTTTTCCTCTGCCATGGAGCATGAACTGGTCGCGGCCAGCGTGCATTGAGCCTCATCTGAACCGCTACAAGCAGGACAATGTTTGTCTTGCGGGCGCTCAACCCTGGCCCGATACCTTGGGCCATGAAGCTTGAATTCCACACCCTCGACGTTTTCACCACGCGCAAGTTCGGCGGCAATCCCCTTGCCGTCGTTCTTGGCGCGGATGCGCTTTCGACCGAACAGATGCAAATGATCTGCCGGGAATTCAATCTCTCCGAGACGACCTTCGTCCTGAAGCCGGATGACGCCTCGCACACCGCGAAGGTCCGCATCTTCTTTCCCGGGGGCGAAATGTCCTTTGCCGGGCATCCGACGCTCGGCACCGCCGCCTTGCTGGCGGAGTTGAAGAACAAGCCCGGCTGCACCTTCGAAACCACCATCACGCTGGAACTCAAGGCGGGGCTGACCCCTGTCCGCATCACCCGCATCGCCGACCGCATCACCGGAGTCTTCACGGCGCCCGTGGTTCCGTATCATGTCGATGCGGATCTGCCCGGCGTGCAGGAAACGGCGCAGGCGCTCAATCTCGATCCCGCAGACATCGGCTTCGATGGCCACGGCATCGCCTTGCTGGAAGGCGGCCCGCGCTTTTTCTATGTTCCGGTCAAGTCGCGCGCGGCCTTGGAAAAATCAAGGATTCTAGAGCCTTACTGGTCGGAGTTGATCAAGCCCTTGAACAGCCTCGATGCCGCTTATCTCTATACGCGCGGTGGCGATGGCCCCGCTGCCGCGTTCCGGTCGCGCATGTACGCGCCCACCGGCGGAATTCCCGAAGATCCGGCAACCGGGTCTGCGACGGCACTCCTTGCCGCGCAACTGCTCACCGCCGAGAAGCTCGTTGACGGCTCCCATCGCTGGCAATTGGAGCAGGGCTACGAGATGGGCCGTCCCTCCGACCTTGCGCTGGAAGCAGATGTGACGGCGGGCAAGCTCTCCGCCGTGCGCGTCGGCGGCTCCGCGGTGCGCATGATGAGCGGTGTGCTGGATCTCTGAAAGGCTACTGGTCGATTCCCAGCAGCATCTTCGCCTCTGCCGCAACCGACTGGCCTTCTTCCGTGTTGCCCGCGCCGCACAACTGCACGGCCTGGCTCTGCATGTCTTCGGCCTGCGCACGCCGGTCCGCGTCGATCTCTTGCGTCTTCAGGGCCTGATCGATCTTGGCGATGTCATCCTGGCAGGTGTTTTCCTGGGCCAGAGCAGGCGCAACGAGAGCGAAGGAGAGAAGGGCAGCGGCAATGCTGTGGCGAATCATGAGTCTGGGTCCGTCCTTGGAAGGGCCTGTTTGGCCGGACGGTTATGACAAATCTTCGACTGTTCCGCCAGCGGGGCAATGCGAAAGACGAAAGGTCGCCCCGCAGCTAGGGGACCGCAAGTCCGCGGCTCCGGTTGGGATGGCGGGTGATGGCATCAGCCCGTCATCTGCACCGTTTGGACCACGGCGGTCGCAGCAAAAGCGGGGGCGGCCATGAAGGCCACCGCCAGCACGGCGGAAAGCAGGAAGGTCTTCATGGGCGCGGGCTCCTGTCTGGTTGCGTCAGGACAGGAACGCCGTTCCGCCGCATCGGTTCATTCGAGGCCGAGGACGTGCATCAACTGCCGCGTGGTCGAGTTGCAGAGTTCGAACTTGCCATCCATCTTGTAGACGCTGGCCTTGCCCCACAGCATCTCGGCATAGCGGCGGGTGCCGCGATCCAGTTGTGCATGCTGGATGTATTCACGGGCCTTGATGAGGTCCGACACACATTCCGTGGCCTGGGCGGGCGTGGCACAGGCGGCAAATGCGGCAAGCGCGAGGGCGGCAAAAGACAGTCTCATGGCTCAACTCCTAAACGGTATCCGGGGTTTCGTTGCAGTCGCGGTCCTTGCTGGGGTCGCGGAAGGGGCGAGGGCTTTGCAGCGCATTCTGGCAGGCTTGAACGTCACCCGCCGCCTTGGCTCCCGCCGCGGCCTTGAGCAGTTCCTCCAGGAAAATCTTTTCGGCCGGCGTGATTGCCGGGTTGGACAGGGCGCTCTGGGCATTGCCGATCAGCGTGTCGCAACTGTCGGCACGGACGGCGGCAGAGCCTGTCGTGCAGAGGATAAGTCCGAGCAGCAGGGAACGGATCAATCTGGCGGTCATGGGGCGGGGCTCCCTTCGATCACGATGGCTTGAGCCTACCATGGCAAACGGGGCATCAGAAGGGCGGCCCGCCCGGCGCTCCGGTCCGGAATGGGCCCTGCAAAACCACCCGTGAAAGCACCCCTTAAGGCCCGCCCGCACAGGCCCCGCTTGCCTTTGCGGGCGTAGTCGCCTAAGAGGCTGGCCCATGCGTCACCGCTCACTTCTGCTGCTTCTCCTTCTTAGCTGCCCCTGAGGGCCGGCCGGGCGAGACGCGCCCTGGCTCTCCGGGGATCAATAGCCACGAGCCAGACCATTCAGCAGAAGAAAGACCTTTCCCCATGATGATCAATCCGTCCGAGAAATACCGCGCCTATGCCCCGGTCAACCTGCCCGACCGCCAGTGGCCCGGAAAGTCCATCACCAAGCCGCCAGTCTGGTGTTCCGTCGACCTGCGTGACGGCAACCAGTCCCTGATCGAGCCCATGGGCCACGAGCGCAAGATGCGCATGTGGAACGCGCTGGTGAAAATGGGCTTCAAGGAAATCGAGATCGGTTTCCCGAGCGCCTCGCAGACCGACTTCGATTTCTGCCGCCACCTCATCGACAACAAGTGCATCCCCGATGACGTGACCATCCAGGTGCTGGTGCAGTGCCGCG
>JAEUMJ010000206.1 GCA_016792865.1 Hyphomicrobiales bacterium
GCCGACCCGTGGACGCCTGGATGTCCTGCCCACGGGCCGCAACTTCTTTTCCCTCGACAACCGCACGCTGCCGACACCTGCGGCGTGGAATCTGGGCCGTCGATCTGCCGAAGCCCTGCTCACGCGCCACTTCCAGGATACTGGACAGCACCTTGTTTCCGTTGCGCTTTCTGCCTGGGGAACGGCCAACATGCGCACCGGCGGTGACGACATTGCTCAGGCGCTTGCCCTGATCGGCGCAAAGCCCGTGTGGGATACGGCAAGCTGGCGCGTCACCGGCTTCGAGGTCCAGCCCGTCGCTGTTCTGGGCCGCCCGCGCGTGGATGTGACGCTCAGGATTTCCGGCTTTTTCCGTGACGCCTTCCCGGCCCAGATCGAACTGCTCGACAAGGCCATTCAGGCTGTCGGCGCGCTGGATGAGCCGGACACCGACAATCCGATTGCCGCCCGCATGCGGCGGGAGGCGGAGGCGCTGGCCTCTGCGGGCGTCGCGGCCCCTGAGGCACGCGCCCTTGCCGGGCAGCGGATCTTCGGCGCAAGGCCCGGCGCCTATGGTGCCGGCTTGCAGGCCCTGATCGACGAAGGCATCTGGAACACCAGAGCCGACCTCGCTGCTGCATTCGTGACCTGGGGTTCCTATGCCTACGGCGCCAAGGCGGAGGGCCTGCCGTCGCAAGAGAGCTTCCGCCGTCGGCTTGCAGCCGTGGAGGCCGTGATCCACAATCAGGACAACCGCGAGCATGACCTGCTCGACTCCGATGATTACTATCAGTTCGAGGGCGGCCTGAGTGCTGCGGTGGAAACGGCGTCGGGCAGAAAACCCGTCGCCTATCACAACGATCATTCCCGGCCCGAACGCCCCATTGTGCGCACGCTCGAAGAGGAAGTCGGGCGGGTCGTGCGCTCACGGGTTGTGAATCCCAAATGGATCGCGGGCGTCAAGCGCCATGGCTACAAGGGCGCCTTCGAGATTGCTGCCACGGTGGACTACATGTTCGCTTTCGCCGCAACCACCGATGCGGTGAAGTCACATCACTTCGACCTTGCCTACGACTCCTATCTCGTGGACGATGACACACGAGACTTCATTGCCCGGAACAACCCCAACGCGCTGAAGGACATCGCGGCGCGCCTTGAGGAAGCCATCGCGCGCGGGCTGTGGCAGCCGCGCCTCAATTCAACCTTTGACCGCCTGAAAGAACTGCAAAGATGAGCGACGATACCGAGCACGATCAAGACGGCAACAGCCACGACCTTGCCCGCCACCACGAGAAGATGGCGAAGAAGAAAGCCGCCCGCGCCAAGATCATGGCGGGCAAGACGATCGAGCGGGGCTTGCTGATCGTCCACACCGGCAAGGGCAAGGGGAAGTCCACCGCAGCCTTCGGCATGGTCTTCCGCTGCATCGGCCATGGCTTCAAGTCGGGCGTCATCCAGTTCATCAAGGGAGCGTGGAACACAGGCGAGCGCACGGTGCTTGAGCAGTTCCCCGATCTCGTCACCATCAAGGCGGTGGGCGAGGGTTTCACCTGGGAAACACAAGATCGCGCCCGCGACATTGCCCACGCCCGGGAAGGCTGGGAGGAAGCGAAAAAGCTGATCGCCGATCCCTCCTACAAGATGGTCATGCTCGACGAACTCAACATCGTGCTGCGCTACGATTACCTGCCCATGGACGAGGTGCTTGCGGTTCTGAAATCACGTCCCATGGACAAGCATATCGTCATCACGGGCCGCAACGCGCGGGACGAGTTGATCGAAATTGCCGATCTGGTGACCGAAATGGAGCAGATCAAGCATCCCTTCCGCTCCGGCGTGAAGGCACAGGCGGGCGTTGAGTTCTGACGAGCCGCAGACGCCGTGCCGGCGCTCCGGGCAGCGCAGGATCATGGCTGATTTGCCGCATGAATATCCTCCGGTGGGGACATTCAGAGTGTCGCAATCCGTCTTGCCCGGCGAAGCTGCCGCGCTATAAGGGCGGCCAGCAGTGCTTCAGAAGAAGCTGAAAGACATTCCGGTGCGGCGGACCCTGAGTGGCGCCAAGACGGAGCTGCCTTCCGACCGGCCACCTGGCCGGACTGCGCATTTTTTGGAAGGCAGGACATGAACGAGAAACTTGGCGTGATGTTGTGTGGGCATGGCAGCCGCGATACCGATGCGGTGCGCGAATTTGCGGTGCTGGCCGGACACTTGAAGGAGCGCCTGCCGCAATATCCGGTCGAGTTCGGCTACCTGGAATTCGCAACCCCGATCATCCGCGAAGGTCTCGACAAGTTGCGGATGAAAGGTGTCAACCGCGTGCTTGCCGTGCCCGGCATGTTGTTCGCCGCAGGGCACGCCAAGAATGATATTCCTTCCGTGCTCAATACCTATGCCGCCCAGAACGGCATCACCATCAACTATGGCAAGGAGCTGGGGATCGATCCCAAGATGCTGCGCGCCGCCGGCGACCGCATCGAACAGGCGCTGAAGGCGGCAGGCGATCATGTCTCCCGTCACGACACGCTGCTGGTCGTGGTCGGTCGTGGTGCATCAGACCCGGATGCGAACTCCAACGTCTCCAAGGTCATGCGCATGCTCTGGGAAGGATTTGGCTTCGGCTGGGGTGAAGTGGCCTATTCCGGCGTTACCTTCCCGCTCGTGGAACCGGCTTTGGAACATTGCGTTCGCCTCGGCTTCAAGCGGGTCGTGGTCTTCCCCTATTTCCTGTTCACCGGCATCCTTGTGGACCGGATCTATGCCGCAACCGACGCGGTGGCTGCCCGCCACCCCGGAATTGAATTCATCAAGGCCCCTTACCTGAATGACCATCCAGCCGTGATCGACACATTCGTGGAACGGCTGGAACAGATCCTGACCGGCGACATTTCCATGAATTGCCAGCTCTGCAAATATCGCACGCAGGTGCTTGGCTTTGAAGCCGAGGTGGGTGCCGTGCAGGAAAGCCATCATCACCATGTGGAAGGCATCGGCACCGGCGGCAAGGCCGATGGTCCCTTCGAACTGGCCTCGCGCCCGGACTCCGGGCATCACCACCACGATCATGACCACGGCCACCACCATCATCATGGCCACGGCCACGGGCATGATCACGGCCACGGGCATGACCACACCCACACGCCTTATCCGCATGCCGATCATCCGCTTGGGCCAAGAACCCTGAAGCCGGAAAAGCAATGAGCGACTACTTGAAGAAACCCGACGACATTTACGCCCTCTCCTTCAAGATGATCGACGAGGAAGCCGACCTGTCGCTCATTCCTGCCAATGCGCATGCCGTGGTCCGTCGCATGATCCACGCCAGCGGAATGACCGACATTGCCAAGCACACGGTCGTCTCCCCCGATTTCGTCACTGCTGCGGAAGTGGCGCTGATGGCGGGAGGAAAGGTGCTGGTGGACGCCGAAATGGTGCGCCATGGCATTATCGCCCGGCTCATGCCCGACCGCGACCGGATCATCTGCACCTTGAATGATCCTCGCACCCGGCAACTTGCATCGGAAATTGCCAACACGCGCTCTGCCGCGGCCGTGGAGTTGTGGCGCCCGCACCTGCTCGGTGCCCTTGTCGTGATCGGCAATGCCCCCACTGCCCTTTTCCATCTGCTCGACATCATCGACGCGGGTGGGCCGCGACCTGCTGCGATCGTGGCCTTGCCTGTGGGCTTCGTCGGCGCAGCCGAAAGCAAGGAGCAGATGATTGCCAATCCGCGCGGCATTCCGTTCCTCGCCCTGCGGGGACGGCTCGGAGGCTCGGCCATGGCAGCGGCTGTGGTGAATGCCCTGCTGGGAGGAAACGAATGAGCAAGTGGCTCACCATCGCAGGCATCGGAGAAGACGGTTACGCCGGGTTAGGTGCCCGCGCCCGCGAGGCCCTTGCCTCGGCCAGGCATGTGGTGGGTTCTGACCGGACACTGGCGATGCTGCCGGCCTCTTCTGCGCTGAGGCATGAATGGCCGCAGCCCTTTGCGGCAGTCGTCGAGCAATTGAAGTCGCTGCGCGGTGAACCCACCGTGGTGCTTGCAACCGGCGATCCCATGAACTTCGGCGTGGCCCGGAAGATTCTCACCTTCGTCGCAAAGGACGAAGTGGACATCCTGCCCGGACTTTCGGCTTTTGCCCTGGCTGCCGCCCGCGTCGGATGGTCGATCCCCGATTGTGACTGCTTCACCATTCATGGCCGCCCGGCGGCAAGCGTGGAAGGCTTCATCCAGCCGGATGCAAGGCTGCTCATTCTCACGGAGGACGCCTCATCCGTCGCGGAAGTCTGCCGCCGCCTGGTTGCCCGTGGCTTCGGTGGCAGCGGTGTCACCGTCCTGGAAAACATGGGGGGCGAGCGTGAAGCGATCACTCGCTTCGCCGCAAGGGAATTGCCAACCAGGCAATGGTCCCCGCTCAACACGCTGGCGGTTCATTGCGTTGCCTCGGCCAATGCCAGAATCTGGTCACGGGTTGCGGGCTTGCCAGACGATGCCTTCCGGCATGACGGAAAGATCACAAAGCGCGAAGCCCGCGCCGCAACGCTTGCCGCACTCGCACCCGCACCGGATCAGCTCTTGTGGGATGTCGGCGCCGGTTCCGGCTCCGTCGGTATCGAATGGATGCGGGCGGTGCGCGGTTGCGAGGCCATTGCCATCGAACCCGATGCCGAACGCCGCAGCATGATTGCCCACAATGCCGATCAACTCGGCACTCCCCGGCTCAGGATCATTCCCGAAGCCGCCCCCAGGGCCTACGATGCCCTGCCCGCGCCCCATGCGGTCTTCATCGGCGGAGGCATTTCCGAACCCGGCACATTCGAAGGCGCGTGGGAGCGCTTGCAGCCCGGCGGGCGCATGGTCGCCAACGTCGTCACGCTCGAAGGCGAGATGCACCTCTATGACCTTCAGGAGAAATTCGGCGGCGAACTCGTGCGCATGGACATCTCGACACTCACCCGTGTCGGCACCTTGCGGGCCATGCGGCCCCGCATGGCCGTGACACAATGGCGGAT
>JAEUMJ010000213.1 GCA_016792865.1 Hyphomicrobiales bacterium
TGCGGAGGGTGCGAGGTTCGGCTCCCGTGCCCGCATGTCGGCCCTGCTCAGGAGCCGCACATCCGTGACCCCGTTGGCGTGGGCCTTCTCCACGATGCCGGGCAGCTTGGCGCTTTCCTCCGCCGACCAGGCCACCACCATGGCCGAGGTTTCGAGAAGCGGCAGGTTCAGGTCCCGCCGGATCGCGAGGTACTCGGCATGACCGCCCTGCATGCAGGCGAGTTCGACGCTGCCGTGAGGCGCATCGAATCCGGTGTGCAGCAAGGCGCTGTTACCCTTCGAGGCGCCGGAGAGGATGTCGGCGCCCTTTTCGAGAAGCACACAAGACAGTCCGGCCATTGCGAGACGGCGCAGGATGGCGAGGCCCACCACGCCACCGCCGATCACCGCAATCTCGAATCTCACGCTCATGGTTCTGTTATGACATGAAAAAAGGGGCGACCCAACGGCCGCCCCCCAATGTCTTTGCTGCTGCTTCCGATCAGGCCGATTCAGCCGCGGCAAGGGCCGCTTCCTTCGCTGCGATTTCGGCCTGGCGGCGCTTGATCGCTTCGGCACCGATGGGCGGTCCCTGGAAACGCTTCCGCTCCGACAGGAACCAGCCGAGGGCCAATGCCACCGCAAGGAAGATCAGCGGATTGGTCAGCTGGTTGAGCGGGAACATCAGGTCCGGGAAGAGCGGCAGGATGATCGGATTGAACGGCGGCTGCGTGCCGGCATAGGCGAGAATGACCACGCCCACGACGGTGAGAAGTGCAAACGGCTTCGACAATCCGCCGAGACGGAAAGGCCCGAACTCCGTCCACGTCTTTCCTTCGGCCAGGAGGCCCGCTGCAACAGGCATGGCATAGGAGACGTAGAGGAAGAGGGCGCAACCGGCCGCGAGCGCAAACATGAACGGCGCATAGTAGCAGGCCGCCGCCGACAGCACGGCGGTGAGCCAGATCGCATTCACCGGGGTACGGTGATGCGGATGGATCGTTGCCAGGGCCTTTGACGCGGGCAAGCCGCCGTCACGGGCGAAGGCATAGATCATGCGCGAGGTGGAGGTCATGCCTGCGAGGGCACAGATGTAGTTTGCCACCACAATGCCGACGGCCAGGATCACCTTGAGGATGAAGGGCGCGGGCAGCGTGTTGAACAGGTTGAAGAAGGAGTTGAAGCCGTCCTTCGCACCTGCGGCTGTATCCGGCATCGCCAGCACGAACGACGATGCGAGGAAGAAGCCGAACAGCAGCGACCAGAACACCGAGTGCAGCATGCCCTTGGGCACGGTTGCACGGGCGTCCACCGTTTCTTCCGAGGTGTGCGCCGAGGCGTCGAACCCGGTGATGGTGTAGAGCGGATAGAGGAGGCCGATGAGGAAAGCGACAAGCGCGGTCCTCGGTTCCGGCACCACCGAACCGCCGACCTCACCCGTGTTGTTGACGAAGGTGAAGAGGCGCGAGAGGTCGAAGCTTGCGCCCCAGATCAGCATCGTGAGGGTGAGGAGCACCGCGATCACGAAGATCAGGTACCCGGAGAAGTCGGTCAGCATCGTGGTGACCTTGATGCCGAAGTGATTGAACAGGGCCTGGGTGACAGCGATGACGGTCACGAAGATGGCAGCGTGCCATGCTCCCCACGTCGACGTGTCAGCGCCGAAGACGCCCGTCAGCAGCAAGTCCTTGGTCAGCAGGTAGACACCGAAGTTCACCGACGCGACAACGAAGATCAGGCCGACGAGGTTGATCCATGCGCAGAGCCAGCCCCAGCCGCGGCCGCCAAGGATGGACGCCCAATGGTAGAGGCCGCCGGCGGTCGGATAGGCCGACGCAATCTGGCCGACCGATGCGGCGACGACCAGGGCAAACAGGCCGCCCACGATCCAGCCGATCGAGACAGAGAAGCCGCCGCCGGAGGACATCGCCACCGGGAAGGAAGTGATGCCGCCGGCAAGGATGCAGATGATCGAGAACGAGATGGCGAAGTTCGAGAACTTGCCCATGCGTCTCGCCAGTTCCTGGGCATAGCCCATTTGATGGAGGACCTTCTCGTCCTCTGTCAGTACGTGTTTGTCAGCCATAATGGCCTCCCGGCCGCTCCGGGGAGGAACGGCTTTATGTTTGATTGAATTGCCCGCTTGGTCTGAGCGCCCCCGCGCCTGTCCCCTCGGACTTCCCCTGCTACCATAGTGGTAGAAAGCCCCGATTCAGTCAATCAGGGGTGTAATGGCCGGCTGCGGAAAAGTCTTTGATCGGACAGGGAAATTCTGAAATCAAGGCAGCAGGGCCGGGGACGGCGCAAAAAAGGGCGGCACGCGCCGCCCTTTCGCAGTCCGTATCGTGGCGGAATCAGACCGACGTAAAGCCGTTGTCCACGAAGAGCTGGGCCCCGTTGACGAAGCTGGCGTCGTCGCTGGCGAGGAAAAGGGCGGCCTTCGCCACCTCCTCCGGCTCGCAGATGCGACCCTGCTGAACGGCAAGTGCAGCATCCGAGGCATCCACCCCAAGCTTCTGCAACTCGGCCACCTCACGCAGGCCGTGAGGCGTGCGCACGAAGCCGGGGCAGACGGCGTTGCAGCGGATGTTCCTGTCGCGGAACTCCACCGAGATTGCGCGCGCAAACATGTGGCAGGCCCCCTTGGTGGTGCAGTAGAGCACCTCCATCGGGGTTGCCGCCACCGCCGAGATCGATGAGGTGCAGACGATCGAGCCGCCCCCCGCCGCGATCATCTGCGGCAGCACCGCCTTGGTCACCAGGAACATGCTCTTGACGTTCACGTCGGTGAGCCTGTCCCACTCCTGCTCGGTTGTTTCCAGGAAGGGCTTGATGACGATCGAGCCTGCATGATTGAACAGGACGGTGATGGGGCCGAGCTTCTGCCGGACTTCCTCCACCGCCCGCGCCACATCATCGGCCCTGGACACATCCGCCTGCGCAAAACAGGCAACTCCGCCCGCCTTCTCGATGTCCGCAACGGCCTGAAGGCCGGCATCGCGGTTGATGTCCACGATGCCGACCTTTGCGCCTTCCGCAGCAAAGAGGCGGGACGCTGCCCCGCCCATGCCGGTGGCCCCGCCGGAAATCAGGGCCACCTTGTTGTTGAGCCTTCCGCTCACGATTCACCGAACCGCGATTCGATCTTCGCGATCTCGGCCTGGCGGCGCTTGATCTCGTCGCCAATCGGCGGCCCCTTGAAGCGGCGATTTTCAAAGAGGAACCAGATCAGCAGCGACAGGATGATGAAGCCCACCGTGATTTCGAGCGCCCAGTCGTTTGGCGGCTGGATGCCGATCACGAACAGAAGCACCATGGCCAGCAAGGAGAGGACAGCTATGAGCTTGTAGGTGCCCGTTCCCATGTTCCACGGCCCCATGTGCGGCCACTTCGGCCCGCCGATCGCAAAGAAGCCCAGAGCAATCGGCAGCGCGAAGGACAGGAACAGGAAGATCACCGTGCAGGACACCACGATCGAATAGGCGGGCGTTCCGGCGATGGTGATGGCGGAGGTGAACCAGACGAACAGCACCGACAGGATCGAGGCCGTCCAGATCGCGGCCACCGGCGTGCGATGGGTGACGCTCACGGTGGCGAGCGCAGCAGACGCGCCGGGGATGCCGCCGTCACGCGAGAAGGCATAGAGCATGCGTGAGGCGCTGGTGACCGTGGCAAGCCCGCACAGCCACTGGCACACGAAGATGAGGATGTAGAGGATCATCTTGATCGTCGGGTTGACCTGCTGGTCCATGCCCCAGAAGAACACGTTCCAGCCCTGCTTCGCGGCATCATCCATGTTCGGCAGCATGATGACGAAGGCCGAGAGGAACAGCCAGCCGAAGATGCCGGACCACAGGACCGAGGTGACCATCCCGTTGGGCACGGAACGGGCGGCGTCGTGGGTTTCTTCGGCCGTGTGGGCCGAGGCGTCGTAACCGGTGATGGTGTAGACGGGCAGCAACAGGCCGAGCAGGAAAGCCATCAGGCCACCGACCGCAACCGGCCAGACGGCGGACGCCCCTTCGGTTCCCGTGTAGTTGTTGAAGGTCCAGAGGCGGGAAATCTCGAAGCTGGTTGCAGACGCCAGGCACACCACGGTGAGGAGAACCGAGGTTCCGAGAATGAGATAGCCGGAAAGGTCCGTCAGCTTTGCGGTGAGCTTGATGCCGTAGTGATTCACCAGGGCCTGGAGCGCGGTGATGATCGCCACGAAGGCAACGCGATGGGTGAGGGTGTCTTCGACGCCGAACAGGGTGCCGAAAGCACCGAAGAAGAAGTAGAAGGTGCCGACGTTGATGGCGCCGAGCACGGTGACGAGGCCAAGCAGGTTGAGCCAGGCCGACAGCCAGCCCGTGAAGCGGTTGCCGAGAATGGAACCCCAGTGATACAGGCCGCCCGCCGTGGGGTAGGCCGACGAGATCTGCGCCAGCGCCAGCGCGAAAACGCCGGAAATGATGACGCCCACGGGCCAGCCGATGCCGATTGCTGCGCCACCCACGCCGGACGTTGCTTGTCCGAGCGAGTTGATGCCGCCCGACAGGATGCAGATGATCGAGAATGAAATGGCGAAGTTGGAGAACTTGCTCATGCTGCGCGCCAGTTCCTGCGCGTAGCCCATGTCGTGGAGGACTTTCTTGTCCTCGGTCATACCGTGTTTGTCAGCCATGATGGCCTCCCGGCCGCTCAGGGGCGGAACGGCTTTATGTTTGTTGATGTGTCCGCCTGGTGTGAGCGCCCCCGCGCCTGTCCCTGTGGACTATCCCCTCCCTGCATAGTGGGTGAACGGCCCTGAATCGTCAATCTGTGGTCAATGCCTCCGGAAGCCCTGACGGGACCCGGCGGGAAAGAGTGCCTGAATGAGGATTTCTCATCCGAACGCCGGTATGCTAGGCCGGACCCCCATGGCCCGGCGTCCTTACAATTTCCCCTCGCTCAATGGGCTGGCTGCCTTCGAGGCGGCCGGCCGGCACATGAGCTTCACCTCGGCGGCGTCCGAACTGAACGTGACCCCGGGCGCCATATCGAAGCAGATCAAGCAGCTTGAAAGCGAAGTGGGCACGAAGCTGTTCGTGCGTTTGCACCGCTCGCTCGACCTGACCTCGGAAGGGGCGATCCTGCTGGAGACCCTGCGCGACAGCTTCTCCCGCATTTCCGAAACCCTGGTCGGGCTTGATGCCGCCCGCAAGGTGAAGAGCGTGAGCATCGGCTCCACCAGTGCCTTCGCGCAATTCTGGCTGATGCCGCGACTGGGCGGCTTCTGGAAGGAGCATCAGGACATTGTTGTCGATCATGTGATCTCGGACCGTGGCCAAGATCGCTGGAGTGGCCGCGTGGACCTGAGAATCCGCTACGGTTCGCCGCCCTTCGAGAACGAGGATTCGAGCAAGCTTTTCGATGACCGCATCATCGCCGTGGCCAGCCGTGGCTATCTCGCCGGGCGCGATGTCGTTTCCCTGGCCGATCTGGCGGCGCGGCAGCTCCTCTCGGTCGAAGGCGTGGACTGGACCTGGACGACATGGGCCGATTTCTTCCGCGCCAATGGCAGC
Source organism: Hyphomicrobiales bacterium (assembly GCA_016792865.1). Classification (GTDB taxonomy): domain Bacteria; phylum Pseudomonadota; class Alphaproteobacteria; order Rhizobiales; family Aestuariivirgaceae; genus Aestuariivirga. Next base: position 5,526 of record JAEUMJ010000213.1, read on the forward strand.
AGGCCGGGGCGGCTCAACATCCGCCGCTTCAACAGCTATGTGATCGCCGTGCAGGCCGCGCGGGACGGGCAGGGCATCGTGCTCGGCTGGGAACGCCTGCTGGCCCCGCTCCTGAGCGACGGCACCCTGGTGCAGGTGGCGGATTTTGCCATGGCGGCCCCGGACTCCTTCTACCTTTGCAGTGCCCCGCCACAGCAGCTTTCCCCGGAAGCGCAGGTGCTGAGGACCTGGCTGTTGCACCACATCGAGTGAGATTAACTCACGCGATGGATGCCCCTTTGGGCTGTTGTCGCGGCTGTCCCGCTGGCGGATAAGACCTGCGAGCTCCCAAGGGATACGCCATCATGACCGACATCGCCGCTGCCCCGTCGCAACCCTCAGCCCGCCGAGGCGGTGGCCGTGAGGGCCGCCGGGCCATCCGCGGGGCACCGCAGATTTCGTTTCCCACGCTGGTGCGCGACAT
>JAEUMJ010000039.1 GCA_016792865.1 Hyphomicrobiales bacterium
GCGATGCGCACGAAATCCATGTCGGGATTGCCGAGGTCCAGCATGTTCATTGCGGTGGGGCCGGGGTTCGCACCCACGGCATAATACTCACCGATGAGGATCTGGTACTTGCGGTTGTTGATGATGACGGTGGTGACCGGCAGCTTTTCACGGCCCTGCGTCCACAGCGACTGGATCGTGTACATGGCCGAGCCGTCGGCCTGGATGTTGAGCACGCGGCGGCCGTTCCCGGCCACGGCGGCACCCGTTGCCGCCGGCATTCCGTAGCCGATCGCTCCACCCGTGACCATCATCCAGTCGTGTGGCCGCGCCGCGTAGGAGCCGGGAAACATGAAGGTGCCGAAGGTGATTGCTTCATCGACCACGATGGCATCGTCCGGAATGACGGCACCCAGCAGGTTTCCGAAGCCTTCCGACGAAGGCATGCCGAAAGGCACGTCCGGCCTGCGTCCCGTGTCGAACACGGCTGTCCGGGGCGCACCCACATCCTGCGCGAGGGCATCGAGCGCCTCCACAAGGTCTTGCCCCGGCTGGGCCAGCACCGTGACGGTGGCCGTCTCCGGCGCATGATGGCTGGGCACGCCCGGATAGGCGAAGAACCCGACAGGGGCGCGGGACCCCACACAGATGATGTGTTCAACGTCCTTGAGCTTCTCGATGGCCATCGCCGCCGGATAGGGCACCCGCTCGAGCGGCAGGCGACCGGCACCGCGGGCCTGCAAGCCGTTGATCGATTCTGCCATCACCCGGCAGCCGGTCCGGGCCTGGATGCGGGCGGCGTGTTGCTGTGCCTGATGAGACAGCGCATCGTCACCCAGCAGCAGCAGCACATTGGGCTTCTCTTTCAGGATGGCGGCGGCGGCGCGAAGCTTCGCCATGTCGAAGGGGCGCGTGGGCAGGGGAGGCAATGGCTTCGCCACCACGCCGCCGGCATTCCATGACACGTCTGAAGGCACGATGAGTGTTGCGATCTGCCCCGGCTGTTTCCGTGCCGCCTGCACGGCTTCCGATGCGTCGGCGCCGAGCCTGTCGCTCTGCGTGGAGGTGCGAACCCAATGGGAAACCGTTTCCGCCACCTTCACCGTGTCCATGGCGAGCGGGGGTTCATATTGCGCGTGGGTTGTGGCCTGGTCACCGACGATGTTCACGATGGGGGAGCGCGCCTTCCTGGCGTTGTGCAGGTTGGCAAGGCCGTTGGCCAGGCCCGGTCCGCAGTGCAGGAGCGTGAGCGCAGGCTCCCGCGCGATGCGGCCATAGCCATCGGCCATGCCGGTCACCACGTTCTCCTGCTGGCCGGGAATGCAGCGCAGGCCCGGAATGCGGTCGAGGGCCGCCACGAAGTGCATCTCGCTGGTGCCGGGGTTGGCGAAACAGACCTTGAGGCCATTGCCGACCAGGGTATGGACAAGGCTTTCGGCGCCGTTCATCCGGGTGGGGTCTTTGGGGGAGGTGTCCATGACTCACCTTATCGCTGCTTTGCGCCCTGGCCTCAACCCCGGGCGGCGGCAGTCGTGAACGGTCAATTGATCGGCGTTGACGCTTTTTCTGCACATGCAATACTCAACCCGGCGAGCAAGGGGTAAGGCAATGAAGTCACGGCCCGTCCTGGAATTCAACGGCATACCGGCGTTGGGTCTGGGCACCTATCCGCTGTCGGGTCTTGATTGCACGGATACCGTCAAGATGGCAGTGGCACTGGGTTACCGCCATATCGACACCGCACAGATGTACGGCAATGAACGCGAGGTCGGGGCCGCCCTCAAGACCTGCGGCATCGCCCGCGACCAGCTTTTCGTCACCACCAAGGTCGATCCGTCGAATAACGGCAAGGCCCGGTTCTCGGATTCGGTGAAACGGTCCATTGACGATCTGGGCGGTCCTGCAGACCTGCTGCTGATCCACTGGCCGCCCCCCGACGCCGAGATCGACGCCACGCTCGATCTGCTGAAGGCGGAACAACTGGCAGGGCGGACGCGACGCATTGGCGTTTCCAACTTCACCTCACGCATGTTGCGGCAAGCGGCGGCGCGACTGCCTGACGTGGCCTGCAACCAGGTGGAATTCCATCCGCTGCTCGATCAGCGCGGGCTGAAACAGGCAGCCGACGAACTCGGCCTTCCGCTGGTGGCCTACAGCCCGGTGGCGCGGGGACGCTGTTTCCAGAATGCGGTGATCAGGGCCATCGCGGAAAAGCACAAGCGACCACCGTCGGAAATTGTCCTGCGCTGGATCGTGCAACAGGGTGTCGTCGCCATTCCCATGACAACCAAGCGCGATCACGCCGTTTCCAATCTCAACATCTTCGATTTTGAACTGAATGCCGAGGAGATGTCTGCCATCTCGGGGATCGGGAGCGCATCCGGCCGCACCATCAACCCATCTTGGATGTCGGGGCGCTGGCATGACTAGGCACTTGAAGCTCGTGGCCGAACCCCTGACGGCAGCTTCCTTTGCGCCCTATGGCGACGTGCTGGACACGGCCCGCGTCGAACCCCGCACCATCAACCAGGGCTTTGCCCGGCGCTTCAATGATCTCTGCCATGTCGATGTCGGGGCGGGCGAGGGGGCCGTGAACGTCAGCCTCTTCACCGCCGGGCCGCGGCCACAGCCCATCGCGATCGAACTGATGGAGCGCCACCCCTTCGGTTCCCAGGCTTTCATCCCGATGCAGGACAGGCCGTGGCTGGTTCTCGTCTGTGACGATCCGCTCGACCTTTCGACCTATCACCTGTTCTCGGCCACCGGGCGCCAGGGTGTGAATTATGCCCGCAAGGTCTGGCATCACCCGTTGCTGGTGTTCGATCCCGAAAGCCATTTCCTGATCGTGGACCGCAAGGGACCGGGCGAGAATACCGAGGAGGTCTGGCTGCCGAAGGACTGGCGGGTGCAGGCGTTTGCAAATCACCCGCCGGGACACTAGCCTTGGCCGCATGAGCAAGACACCGAGCTATTTCGCGCCCCATGGCGGGCAACCACCGCAGACCGACCTGCTGACCGGGCGCGCCATCTTCACCACCGCCTATGCCGTGATCCCCAAGGGCGTGATGCGCGACATCGTGACAAGTTACCTGCCGGGCTGGGACAGGACGCGGGCCTGGATCATTGCCCGCCCCATGTCGGGTTTCGCCGAGACCTTCTCGCAATACATCATGGAGGTGTCCCACGGCGGCGGCAGCAACACGCCGGAACCTGACCCCATGGCCGAAGGCGTGCTCTTCACGGTGGAAGGTGACTTCAGCCTGATGATCAATGGCAAGGTGCATGTGATGCGGCCGGGCGCATATGCCTATCTTCCGCCCGGCGCAAAATGGGCCGTGCGCAACGAAGGCGTCGGGGCTGCCAGATTCCACTGGATCCGCAAGCGCTATGAACCGGCAGAGGGGCTGGCCGCGCCGGATGCCTTTGTCGTGAATGAACAGGACATTGCCCCGTCGGTCATGCCGGATTGCAACGGCGTGTGGTCAACGACACGTTTCGTCGATCCCGCCGACCTCCGCCACGACATGCATGTGACCATCGTGAACTTCGAGCCGGGTGGAATCATCCCCTTCCTCGAAACCCATGTGATGGAGCATGGGCTTTACGTGCTGGAAGGCAAGGCTGTGTATCGGCTCAACGGCGACTGGGTGGAAGTGGAAGCGGGCGACTTCATGTGGCTCCGCGCCTTCTGCCCGCAAGCCTGCTATGCGGGCGGCCCAGGGCGCTTCCGCTACCTGCTTTACAAGGACGTGAACCGACACGCACGGCTCGACCTGACCGGCGCGAGATGACTTACGCGCCGCTCACCTTGTAACTGGCCTTGTCGAGCCAGGCCGGATTGATTTCGATGCCCCAGCCGGGTGCGTCCGTCACCGTCACGCAACCGTCTTTCACCGTGTACGGATCATTGCGGAAAAGTCCGTACTGCCATGGATAATAGTCCGCCTCCTCGATCGAGAATTCCAGATACTTGCCGGCGTTCGGTATGGCACGCAGCAGATGCATGGTGCAGAGGGTGACAAGCGACAGGTTTGCCGCGTGGGGCGTGCAGGGCAGGCCCGCCGCCGCTCCCATGCGTGCCACCTCCATGGTGCGCAACATGCCTCCCATGTACATGACATCGGGCTGGATGATGTCCACCGCCCTCATGCCGATCATCGTCTTCCACGCGCTGAACTCGCAATCCTGTTCGCCCCCCGTCACGTCGATGGAAAGGGCGTCGGTCACTTCCTTGGTCTGCTCGAACTCCCAATAGGGGCAAGGCTCCTCGAAATGGCCGATGCCATTCTGTTCCAGCATGCGGCCCACTTCGATGGCGCGTCTGGCGGAGTAGCAGGAATTGCCATCGACAAGCTTGTCCACGCCGTCGCCCAGTGCCTTCGAGACGACCGGGACCACGGCCTCGGTGCGCCCGGGCCATTCGTCCTTGTCCCGCCCGCATTCCGCGCCGACACGCCACTTGAAGGCGTCGAAGCCGTGGGCCTCGCGCAGCTTCAGGAAGCGCTTCGCCTCGTCCTCAGGGGTAATGTCGCGCTTCATTGATGAGGCATAGCAGCGAAGCTTGCCCGGCGTGCCGCCGAGAAGGGTGGTGACGGGCTTTCCCTCCAGCTTGCCGCGCAGGTCGAGCAAAGCGGTGTCCAGTCCCGTCATGGCGCGGCGGAGATAAGACCCCGGATACTTGTGCTCCCGTTCGCCGATCAGGTTCAGCGTGTCGGCGAAATCCAGCGCATCCGTGCCCAGGGCATGGCGGGCAACCTGGCGGTGAAAGATCTCGCAGGTGATGTCGGCGTTATAGGTCGAGACCTGCCCCCATCCCGTTGCCCCGGTTTCGGACGTGGCACGCACGAAGCCCACGAATTCATTGCAAAAGGTCTCAAGTCTGGTGATTTTCATGTCGTGCTCCTGGGGCGCGTCAATCTGAGCGATTCCAGGGGCTTTCGTCCATGCCCGAAACGACAGGTGCGTGACACGATCCCTGCGCTTGACATCCCCCCGCACGCCCGCCACATCTGGCGCCGGAGAACGAAAGATGTCCAAACCCGCCCTCAAGATCCTGCTTGCAGCCCCGCGCGGCTTCTGCGCCGGGGTGGTGCGTGCGATCGATATCGTGGAGCGGGCGCTGGAGGTCTATGGCGCGCCTGTGTATGTGCGGCACGAAATCGTGCACAACAAGTTCGTGGTGGATGGCCTGAAGGCCAAGGGCGCGATCTTCGTGAAGGAACTGGACGAGATTCCGGCCGGTGATCATCCCGTGATCTTCTCGGCCCATGGCGTGCCCAAGGCAATCCCGGCGGAAGCCCAGCGCCGCAAGATGTTCCAGCTCGATGCAACATGCCCGCTGGTGACGAAAGTCCACCTGGAGGCACAGCGCCATTTCGAGGATGGCTGCGAAATCATTCTCATCGGCCATGCGGGCCACCCGGAAGTGATCGGCACCATGGGGCAATTGCCGCAAGGCGCGGTGAGGCTCATCGAGACGCCGGAAGATGCTGAAACCCTTCAGGTGCGAGATCCGGGCAAGCTCGCCTACATCACCCAGACCACACTTTCCGTTGATGACACTGCCGGAGTGATCGAGGTCTTGCGCCGTCGCTTCCCGGACATCCGCGGGCCGGTG
>JAEUMJ010000066.1 GCA_016792865.1 Hyphomicrobiales bacterium
GTTCTCGATCTCGCCGTTCCGCCGGCGGAAAGGTTTGCCCGTGCTGCGCCTTGATTTCGCGACACCAGCCGACCTCGCCCATTGCCGCCAGATGATCCGGCAAGGATCCCGCAGCTTCCACCTGGCCTCGCTTCTCCTGCCCACCCAGGCGCGGGGACATGCCCGTGCGCTCTATGGCTTCTGTCGCATGGCGGATGATCTTGTGGATCAGTCGGAGGACGCAACCGAAGCCGTGGCGATGCTGGCACGCCGCCTCGACCTCATTTACGCAGGCGAGCCTGCTCCCTCACCGACTGATCGTGCCTTCGCCGATGTCGTGCATCGCTTTGCCATTCCCCGCAGCATTCCCGAAGCCCTGATCGAGGGCTTTGCCTGGGATTCAATTGGCCGCAGCTATGACAGCTACTCCGAGGTCGTATCCTATGGCGTGCGCGTTGCAGGCACCGTCGGCGTGATGATGTCGCTCATCATGGGGCAACGGAATCCCCAGGCGCTGGCGCGTGCCATCGACCTCGGTGTTGCCATGCAGTTGAGCAACATTGCCCGCGACATCGAAGACGATGCCAGGCTGGGGCGGGTCTATGTGCCGGGGGCGTGGCTTCGCGAGAGTGGCTGCACGCCCGGGGACGTGCTCGCACATGCCGCCTGTGCGGCAGAGGCGGCGAGCCGGCTCGTTGCCGAGGCCGATCTGCTGTACGCCCGCGCCCGTGTGGGCATCGCCATGCTGCCGCGCTCCTGCCGAGCCTCGATCAATGCGGCTCGCCTGCTGTATCGCGAGATCGGCTGCCTCGCCGCGCGGCAACGTCACCGCGGCAGGGCGGTGGTGGGCGGAAGGCGCAAGGCCGCGCTGGTGCTGCGGGCCATTGCCGAGGTGCCGATGCTTCCCGGCGCCAGCACCGCGCCATGCCTGCCCGAAGGCCAGTTCCTCGTTGACGATGTTGTGAAAACCCCGGCGCCCGCTTCTCCGTATCAGGGTTTCAGCGGTCAGATGGGTTGGGTCATCGACATGCTGATGTCGGTGGAGGGCCGAAAGCAATGAGCAGCAGCACAATCGTCACGCTGGAAATCGCCGTGGTGGCCATCGCAGTCATCGGCTGGGGCCTGTGGGAACTCCATGGCCTGAAAAAGGGCCGCTAGCTCCGCCGCGGCATGCGGAACGGCAACATCCATTGCACGACCGGATGAATGAAGCGCGACAGGGAGAGGCTTTCGTGCACCGCATCCACGGCTTTGCCATCGAGCGTCAACCCCACGTGGCTGCGCGTGTAGAAGGGTGCGTCTTCCAGCTTCATCTTCAGGTGCGGAGGCGCTTCCGAAAGCAGGGGCCGCGACATGCCCCAGAACCCGCGCGGCAATTCATGGCGCGGAGGCAGCGTCGGTTCCGTCACCTCATCCCGCGAGAAGCGGCGGGCAAAGGCGCGTCGCCCGTCCGCCAGTGTCGTCACGTCATACAGCACTGTCGTTTCCTGACCGCTTCCGGTGCGGCACCACGTCCAGTCGCGGAAAGCATTCTCCAACGGTTCTTCGCCCCAGTTCATGTCGTGATAGGCCGTGCCTTTCCATGACAGTGCGGGAGCGGTGAAATCGGCTTCGAGCCGCGCTCCGGTTGCCACCGCCCGCCAGTGGTGCTTTCCCGCCGCGTCAAGCGCAACGGGGGCATCATGCAGTTTGCCGGGCCTGAGCCTCACCACGCCGCGCAAGGGGAAGGGCAGGGGAGAGCAGGTTTCGTCGATGCTGACGGTGAGGCCGCTCTCGTCCCACCTCATCGATGACGTCCCGGCGTGGAAGGCATCCTCGCTGCGGCTCACAAAGCGGCGGGCGCGCTCCGTCATGGCCCAGCGCCGCGTGTCTCCGTAGAGGGCCACGTTGATGCAGCAATGGTTCTCGGGATCGCCATGCCCGCGCTTCCGCGCCGCGCGATAGTAGGGCGAGAAGACACTGCCCACAAAGCCGATGATGGTGAGGCCGTGGCGTCCGTCGTCGCTCAGGGCATCGATGTACCACCAGCGATAACCGTCTTGCGGGACCGGCGCGTCGAAGCGCGGTCGTGCAGCAAGGCTTCCGCCGCCCGCAATCCCGATAGCGTGGCCATGGGAACGCCCGGCCCCGGATGGACGCTGCCGCCCGCGAGGTAGAGGTTCGGGAGATGCGTGCGGGCCTTCGGCCTGAGGAACGTTGACATCCATCCGTGTGAGGCCCTTCCATAAAGTGCGCCGTGGGTGGCGGGATAAAGTGCAGCAAATTCCGCCGGGCTGCGCCGCAGGATCTCGCCCGATGAGAGATCGAGGCGAAGTCCGTGGGTGTCCAGGCAGTGCAGCATGGTGTTTTCGAATGATGCGGGTGCCGCTGCTCCGGTCGCCGGAGCATTCGCCAGCACCAGCTTCCGGCCTTCGCCCTGATCGCAGATGTAGATCGTGGGATCGGCGGCAGGGCCGGAGGAAAGAGCTGCAAATTCAGACTGGTAATTGTCGGAAAAGAAAACCGTGTGATGTTCCAGCGGCACCCCGTCATGGGGGATCGGTCCGGCCCAGGTGATGGCCGAGAGAGAGCGGTTCCGGGCCGCCAATACCCTGGTTGCAGGTCGCACCGCTTCTCCGAACAGGCCGCTGCCGAGAGCGGAGGCATCGGCATTCACGACAACGGCATCGCAGGCGTGGCGGACATCCCTATCGTCAAGGACCGCTGTCACGCCGTCGCGGGTGGCTTCGATCCGGGTTGCCGTGGTGCCGAACAGGAAGCGGACCCCCAATGACGTTGCAGTGTCGTGAAGTGCGCGGGCGAGGTCGGCCATGCCTCCCGGCAGGCGCCACACGCCTTCTGCCTCCACATCCGCAACCAGCATCAGGGTTGCAGGGGCCTTGAAGGGCGATGAGCCGCAATAGGTGGCATAACGCCCGAACAATTGCCTGAGCCGCTCGTCCCTGAAGTAGCGTCCCGTGGCCTGCCACAGCGTCTCGAAGGGATTGATCCTCATGAGGTCGCCGAACGGCATTGCTGCGGAAAGACCCCAGGGCGTCGGACGCTGG
>JAEUMJ010000069.1 GCA_016792865.1 Hyphomicrobiales bacterium
TCCTCGGTGGCGGGTTCCACGATATCGAGCATGGTGGTGGAGGTGCTGGCGCGGAAGGCCCCATCGATAAAGAGCTTTCCGGAAAGACGCTTGAATTCTGTCAACGCGGCCATGGCATTTCCCCCGTTTTCTTGTGTTCAATTTTTTTAGAACATGGCACAATAGATTTAACACGGCAAGAGTGCGTGACGCGGGCGCAGCGGCGAGGTTGACGATGCGTCGCAGTACCGTAATGAATGCAATGCTTTGACAGGGAGACAGGGGATTGACCGAAGCGACGTCGGCACGGGCACGCAACAAGCCTGATGGGAAGACGAGGCCCGCAAGCAAGGCCAAGCCTGCCAGCAAGACAAGGGCGAAACAGAAAGCGAAATCGCCATCGCGTGATCAGGCCAGCAACCTTGCCGTGGGGGCGCGTCTTCGGGCGGTGCGCGAAACGGCGGGCCTCACGCAGCGGCAGCTCGCCAAGAAGGCGGGCGTGACCAACGCCACTGTTTCACTGATCGAGCAGGAAGCGCACGCACCTTCGCTTGCCTCGCTGCACCGCATTCTCTCGGCCATTCCCATTTCGATTGCGGACTTCTTCGCGCTGCCCGTGTCGCAGCAGAATGTCCTGTTCTATCAGGCGGACGACCTCGCCGTGGTGACGCGCGGCGCCGCCGATCTCCGCGTGCTGGGCAGCGAGCGGCGCGACAAGAAACTGCAGGTGTTCATCGAGCGTTACAAGCCGGGTGCAGGCACCGGGAACGAGCCGCTGGCCCATGACGGCGAGACGGCAGCCGTTGTGGTGAGTGGCATCGTCGAGGTGGAAGTGGATGGCAGGAAGAATGTGATATCGGCAGGTGGCGGCTATCAACTGATCGGGCGGCAGCCCTACCGCCTCACCAACATCGGCAAGACGATTGCGGTGGTGGTGTGCGCCTGCACACCGGCGATGATCTAGCCCGGCCCGGCGATGGACATGTCGGGCGTGCTCTGCCGGCAAACCAGCTCGTAGCCGATATCGATCACGTCCTGGCCCGTTCCGGCGCCACGGTTGAGCAGGCGAAGCGCCTGTTCCGCTGCAATCTTCCCCATTTCGTATCGATGCGTGGCAATGGATGAGAGCGTGGGTGATGCAAAGGCCGCGAACTCCAGGTCATGGAAGCCGAGAATGGCGATGTCATCCGGCACCCTGAGGCCGAGGCGCATGCACTCCTGCATCGCGCCGAGAGCAAGGTTGTCGTCGATGCAGAACACCGCTTCCGGAAATCCGTCCTGCTTGAATTGCGCCATGACGCGCGCCCCCAGCGCGATGGAGCTTGACTGTTGCTGGGATTTCATCAGGGACGGCGAAGCGAGCCCCGCATCCTCCATCGCACGCTCGTAACCCCGGCGCCGCTCGGTGGCGCGTTCGTCACGATTGCCCATGAGGAAGCCGACTCGCCGGTAACCTGCCTTGATGAGCGAGGAGGTGGCGTCATACCCCGCCCGCACCTGATCCAGCCCGATGTTGATGCCGATGGGCTCCTGCGCAAGCTGGAAGGTCTCGATCACCGGGATGCGGGATTGTTGCAGCAGGCGTCGCGTAAGGTCCGTGTGATTGACGCCGACGACGATGATCGCCTCGACACGCTGGCCCAGGAGCGTGCGGACCGCATTCTCCTCCTCTTCCAGCGAATAGCGGCTGTTCACCACCACGACCTGGAAGCCCACCGGGAGGAACACCTCGTGCAGCGCCTGAAGGTATTCCGAGAAGATCACGTTGTAGAGCGTGGGAACGATGACCCCGATTGCGTGGCTTCTGGCGGAGGCAAGGCGGCTGGCCGCGATGTTGGGAACATAGCCGAGTTTTTTGACAGCGTTATCAATACGCAGGCGCAACTCCTCGGACACGATTTGCGGGTTCCGCAACGCCCGCGAGACCGTGATCGGGCTCACCCGCGCCAGTTTGGCCACATCATCCAACGTGATTTTACGGCTCAAAATCGATGTATCCCCAGTTGCTATGCAGTCCTTAGCCGGAGCCAAAGGGCTTTGGCTAGGGCCTCGGAAGCCGCACAATTGACAGCGCTATCATATCTGATAAGGTTTTGCCATGGCAGAGGGAGAAACCTTCCTCCTTGCCCAAGAAGCAAAACGACACAGCAATTCCTTTCAGGGAGGAACCCAAAATGACCATCAGGAAAAATCTGTCCCGTGTTCTGGGCCTGGCCGCCACGACAGCCTTTGTGACTGCCTTTGCCGGGGCAGCACTGGCCGCCGAAACCGTGAGCGGTCCCGCAACCGACCCCACCTGCATGGTGCCGTGGTCAGCCGACACGAAGTTCTACCAGTTCCCGAAGAAGGAGGGCCCCTATCGCATCGCCCTTGCCAACGGCTACATCGCCAATACCTGGCGCATCCAGATGATCCAGACGGCAAAGGCCTATGCGGCACAAGCCGACGTGGCCGCCAAGCTGAAGGAGTTCAAGGTGGTCTCCACCGGCGAAGATGTGCCGGCCCAGATTTCGGCCATCAACAACTTCATCGATGCGGGCTATGACGCCATCGTGGTGAACGCGCAGAACCCCACGGCCTTCGGCCCGGTGATCAAGCGTGCCAAGGAAGCGGGCGTCGTGCTGGTGGCCTTCGACAACATCCTCGACACGCAGGATGCCATCAACGTGAACGTGGACCAGAAGGGCCTCGGCGTGTTGTGGGCGAACTGGCTGATCAAGCACCTGCCGAATGGCGGCAAGATCCTGGAAGTGCGCGGTGTTGCAGGCACATCGGTTGATACCGACCGCCACAACGGCATCCATGAGACCTTCGACGCCTCAGGCAAGACCTGGAACGTGACGGAAGTCGTGGGCAAGTGGGATGACGGCGTGGCCCAGAAGGTGACCGCCGACGCCATTGCCACCAATGGTCCCTTCGACGGCATCACCGCGCAAGGCGGCGACACCGGCGTGGTGCAGGCCATGATGGACGCCAAGCATCCCTTCGTGCCCTTTGGCGGCGAAACGGAAAACGGCTTCCGCAAGTTCTGCGCCAAGTATGCGGGTGAAGGATTGAAGTGTTCCTCCGCCGGCACCGGCCCAGCCCAGGTTGCGGTTGCCATCAAGGTGGCGATTGCAGCCCTTGAAGGACAGGTTGTTCCGCAATCCGTGAAACTCCCCACGGCCATCGTGGAAGACCCGAACTTCAAGGAGGGCGAGGATTACTACCCCGACCAGTCCGACAACTTCTTCGTGGGTAATTCCTTCCCCACTTGCGGAATCAACTTCACGGCCCAGGAAATCATGGGCCAGTCGAAGGAAAACCAGTAACTCCGCATTTCATCCGGCGTACCGCGGGCAATCCTGCCTGCGGTACGTTTTTTGACGAGAGCTCCATGACCGGGACTGGCAGCATGGCCGAAATCGCGCCCATCCTCACCATGAAGGGCATCACCAAGCGTTATGGCGGTGTCGTGGCGTTGCGGGATGCCGACCTTGAAATCATGCCGGGCCGCATCCACGCCGTGCTGGGTGAAAACGGTGCAGGAAAATCCACCCTCATCAAGATCATGTCCGGCGCCGTCGCACCCGACGAAGGCCAGATGACACTGGCGGGAAGCAACGTCAGCTTCACCTCGCCTGCGGCGGCAAATGCTGCGGGAATCGTCTGCGTCTTTCAGGAACTGTCGCTGATCCCCGATCTTTCCGTCGCCGACAACATCGTGATCAGCGGACCGCCCACGCGCGGCGGCATGATCGACCGCAAGGCCCAGCGGAAGATTGCCGAGCAGGCCCTTGCCGATGCCGGGGCCACCGACGTTCACCCCTCCGCCCTGGTGAAAGACCTGCCCCTGTCGCGGCGCCAGATGGTCGAGATCGCGAAAGCCCTCGCCCGCAAGCCGCGCGTGCTCATTCTCGATGAGGCAACTTCCGCCCTGACGGCTGCCGACGTGCAGCAGGTCTTCTCGGTGATCAAGCGCCTGCGCCAGGAAGGCACGGCCATCATCTACATTTCTCACCGCATGCACGAGATTGCGGAACTCGCCGACGATTGCACCGTGTTCCGCAATGGCCGCAAGATTGCAACCTACAAGGCCGGCAGCAAGACCGACAATGAAGTGGTCGAGCTGATGATCGGGCGCGAGTACAAGAATGTGTTTCCGCCCAAGGGAACCGGCCCGCACGAGGGCCAGGCTGCGATAGCCTGCAAGGGGCTGTCATGGGCGGGTCGCCTCAACGACATTTCGCTGGCGATCCATCCGGGTGAGGTGATCGGGCTTGGCGGCCTCGATGGACAGGGGCAACGGGAATTGTTGCTGGCCCTGTTCGGGGTATTGCGCGGTGTCTCCGGCGAGATCACCATCAATGGCAGGCCATCGGCGGCCAGTGATCCTTCGGAAGCAAGGCTGCCGGGCTTCGGCATGGCGCTGATCCCGGAAGACCGCAAGACCGAGGGCCTGATGCTGCCCATGAGCATTGCCGACAACCTCTGCTTTGCGGCCCTCGATCGCATCTCGTCGCGCGGAATCATTGACCGCAAGGTGGCGGAGGCAAGGATCGGGGAGATGATCGAGCTTCTGCAGATCAAGGTGGCGAGTGCCGACCTGCCGGTCTCTTCCCTTTCCGGCGGCAACCAGCAGAAAGTGGTGATTGCCAAGTGGCTGATGAATTCGCCGCGCATTGTCCTGCTGAACGACCCGACACGCGGCATCGATGTCGGGACCAAGCAGGAAATCTATCTGCTCCTGCGCAAGCTTGCCGCATCCGGCGTTGCCATTCTCTTCTACTCCACCGACTATGACGAGCTGATCGGCTGCTGCGACCGCGTGCTGGTGATGTATGGCGGCGCCATCGTGCGCGAACTGGCGGGCGACGCCATCACCGAACATGCGCTGGTTTCCAGCGCCCTCAACATTGGCGAGGCGGCACACACATGAATGAATGGCGTTACTGGCTGGCCGAGAACAAGAACACGCTGATTGCCGTGGCCCTGTTCGTCTTCATGTTCGCGATCTATGCCTCGAACCACCCGGCGGGCTTCACGCCGAACGTGGTGCAGACGGCAGCGAACAAGGCGACACTCCTGGCCTTCGTGGCCATGGCACAATCTCTCGTCATCATCACGGCAGGAATCGACCTTTCCGTCGGCATGATCCTTGTGCTGGCCAACTGCCTTGCCTCCTGGATCGTGGTGGGCACGGCCATCGAGACGACATTCGGCATCATTGCCGTGCTGGCAAGCGGAGCATTCTGTGGGGCAGTAAACGGACTGATCGTGATCTTCGGGCGCCTCCAGCCCATCGTCACGACGATTGCAACGGGGGCGATGTTCTACGGGTTGGCGCTGTTCCTGCGGCCCTTCCCCGGAGGATCGGTGAACGAGACCGTGGCCGACTTCATGACCAGCAAGGCGCTCGGCTTCTTTCCCATGAGCTTCGTGGCCCTGGCCGCCGTGGTGCTGATGGTGTGGGTGCCTTACAGCCGCTCGGTGATCGGCCGTGCCGCCTATGCTGCGGGGTCGTCGGAACACGCGGCCTACATGTCGGGCATGCCGGTGAAGATGGCAAAATTCACGGCCTATGTGCTGTCCGGCCTGCTGTCGGCCATCGGCGGACTTTACCTGACATTCTTCTCCTACACCGGCGAGGCGGCCTATGCGAGCGGCAACACCTACACGCTGTTCTCGATTGCCGCCGTCGTGCTGGGCGGCGTTTCACTGATGGGCGGGCGAGGCAGCGCTGTCGGCGCCATTTTCGGCGCGCTCGCCTTCCGCACCATCGGCGACCTTCTCTTTGTCTTTGATTTCGACCCGCTCTGGCAGCCATTGTTCCAGGGCGTCGTGCTGCTCCTCGCCGTGAGCATCAGCGCCTTCGGACTGTTCCGGGTCCGCAACAAGCTGGAGTGGTTCTGATGACCAGCGATACACCCGTGCTCGAACGCATGATGCCCCGCCCCTTGCGCCGTTTTGATCCGGCGGTGGTGATCGCCTTCTGCTGCATCATCCTGCTGCTGCTGGTGGGCGCGCTCTATTCATCGAGTTTCCTGTCGCCAACCTACCTGTTGCAGCAATTGAAGGTGGCTTCGTTCCTGGGGGTGATCGCCACCGGCATGATGCTGGTGATCCTCCTCGGCCAGATCGACCTGTCCGTTCCCTGGGTGGTGACCACGGGTGCGATGATGGCCTGTGCCGCCGCAAGCTTCGGCCCGATGGGATCGGCCCTTGCCATTCCCTTCGGCATTCTCTGCGGCGCATTGATCGGACTCGCCAATGGCTTTGCCACCGCATACCTGCGCATACCCTCCATGATCATCACCCTTGCCACCAATGCCGTGGCCCAGGGACTCATGGTGGTCTACACGGGCGGCTTCTCGCCACAGGATTCCGCCACGCCGGCAATGCGCTGGCTTGCGACAGGTGAACTCATCCCCGCCGTGCCGAACGGCGTGCTCGTCTGGATCGTGGTGGGCACGGGTGCCGTGTTCCTTTTCAACCGCACCACCTTCGGCAGGAGCGTCTATGGCATCGGCAACCGGGAACGGGCGGCCTTCCTCTCCGGCATCAACACGCGGCGGATCGTGATGCTCTCCTTCGTCATCTCCGGGGCGCTCAGCGCCTTCGGCGGGGTGCTGCTGGCAGGTTATGCCTCGAAGGCGGCGCAGTCCATGGGTGACGCCTATCTCCTGCCCGCAATTGCCGCCGTGGTGCTGGGTGGAACCCATGTGCTGGGCGGACGGGGCTCCTACGGCGGCACGGTGGCGGGTGTCATCCTCATCACGCTGCTGCAATCCATTCTCTCTGTCATGCAGATCGAGGAAGCCGGGCGGCAGTTGATCTTTGGCGCGGTGATCATCATCATGCTGCTGATGTACGGACGACAGAAGGCAGCCTGAACCACGCCATGCCCCGGCAAGCCGCGAATCTCCTCGCTCTCTTTGCGGCCTTTCTCTGGGGCCTTTCCTTCTACTTCCAGAAGGAAGCGATGGCGCATGTCGGCCCGCTTCTTTTCACCGGCTTGCGCGGGTTGATTGCGGCAGTGGCGCTTCTGCCTTTCGTGCTGCGTGAATACCGCAACAGCAGTGACAGCATCGGCCCCGTGCTCCGCTATGGCCTCGCAGGCGGAGCGATCTTTCTCGTGGCGGGCGGATTGCAGCAAGCCGGAATGATCACCGCCACCCTCACCAACACCGCATTCCTCACGGCACTTTATGTCGTGGTGACCCCCTTCCTGCTCTGGCTCCTTCGCGGCGAACAGCCCGGCATCGTCGTCTGGACATCGGCGGCAATCGCATTCGTCGGCATCTGGCTCCTGGGCGGGGGAACGCTCGGAACCTTTTCGGCCGGCGACATGCTGATCGCGTCCTCCAGCCTGTTCTGGTCATTGTTCATGGTGGTGACGAGTGCGTCCGGCAAGCTTGCGAAACCGCTTCAGTACACCTTCGTGCAGTTTGTGACGGTTGCGGTGCTTGCCCTTCCGCTTGCGGCGGTGTTTGAAACCGTGAACGCCGACGCCATCAAGGCCGCTGCCCCTTCGCTGCTTTTCGTGGGCGCGATTGCAAGTGCCCTCACCTATGCCCTGATGGCGAATGTGGTCCGCTACATCGAAGCCTCCCGCGCCGCCATCCTGCTGTCTGCCGAAGTGCTCTTTGCCGCAGCACTGGCTTACCTGCTGCTGGACGAGCGCCTCGGTGTGCTCAACTGGCTGGGAGCGGCCCTGATGTTCGCGGCCGTGCTGCTTGTGCAACTGGTGAAGCCGAAGAAGAAGGCGAGCTAGGCCCTCTCCCTGAACTTTTCCACGTAGACGTTGATCACAAGTGCCGCCAGCAGGATGAGGCCACGGATCAGGATTTTCTGGAAGCTGTCCATCTGGATATGGTCGAGACCATTGTTGACGACGCCCAGCACCAGAAGCCCGATGATGGTATTGCCGATGCCGCCCTTGCCGCCAAAGAGGCTGGTGCCCCCCACCACCACGGCCGCAATCGCATCAAGCAGATAGGTATCGAACTGGTTCTGTTGCGCCGAACCGAAGTAGGCGACGCCCAGCATGCCGGCAATGCCGGAACAGAGGGCCGAGATCACCATGACGGCCGCAATGATGAGCTTGACGTTGACGCCGGAATACTCCGCCGCCTCGCGGTTTCCGCCCACCATGTACACGTAGCGCCCGAAACGCGTGTAGGTGAGGACGAAATGCCCGACGATGAAGAAGATGAGGCAGACGATGATCGTCCAGCCCACCGGAATGAACAGCGCCTTGCCCGCCGCATCGACACCGAGCGGGATCTGGAATGCTGTCTTCGAGCCGAGCGTGGTGATGAGATCGGGATATTGATAGGCGATCTGGCCGCGCACGAGAAGCGCCGACACGCCATTGGCGATCTGCATGATGGCCAACGTCATGATGAATGATGGAATCCCGATCTTGGTCATTCCGAACGCGGTCACAAGGCCGAATGCCAATGCCGAGAGCAGCGTGAGGATGATGGCGATCCAGCCATTGAGCGGGATGTTGTTGATGTTCACATAGTCGGGCTGGATGGTGAAATAGGCCACGGTGATGCCGACCGCATTCGCCACGGCTGCAACGGAAAGGTCGATTTCCGCCGTGAGGATGACGAAGGTCAGGCCCACCGCGATGATCCCGGTGATCGACATCTGCCGGATGATGTTCACCGCGTTGTCCATTGTCGCAAAGGTCGTGGTGGTGGAGGAGAAGAAGATCACCAGCGCCACCAGCGTGAGAAGCGGCGCGATGGTGCGCAGCTTGTCCGCGAAAAATCCCTTCGGGTTGAAACTTCTGTCTGCAATGGGTGCGCTGCTCACGTCGATGTCGCCTTTCTCACGCTGCTGCCAACAGGTCGGACTTGGTGACCGTGCCCGAACTCAATTCACTCACGACTGCGCCGCGCTTCACAACGTAGATCTTGTCGGCAAGCGTCAGGATGGTTTCGGGCTCGGTGGAGAGCACCAGGATGGAGACGCCCTTGTCGCGCAGCGTCTTGATGATGCGGATCACGTCTTCCTTGGCCCCCACGTCCATCCCGCGTGTGGGTTCGGAGAGGATCAGGATCTTGGGCATGTTGGTGAGCCACTTCGCCAGCGCAACCTTCTGCTGGTTGCCGCCGGAAAGTGAACCCAGGGGAATATCGGTCAAGGGCGGCCTGATCTGCAGGTCCTTGATGTGATGCTTTGCGACTTCGCGCTCTTCCTGCGGCTTCACCAGAAGCTTGTGGATGCGGTCGAGCATGGCAATGCTGACGTTCTTGTACACGGGTTCGGTGCGGAACAGCATCATGCTGCGGTTTTCCGGCACGAAGGCCAGCCCTGCCCGGCGCGCCGCCGCCGTTGAACGGAAATGCGCGGGCTTTCCTTCCAGCGTGATGCTGCCGCGCGAAAAGGCATGGCGACCGAACAGCGCCCGCGCAAACTCGATGAGGCCACTGCCCATGAAGCCATACATGCCGGTGATCTCACCGCGCTTCAACTCCACCGAGACGCCGTTCAGGCTGCGACCGTCGGAAATGTCGCGCGCGGCAAGCAGCGGCGGCTCATCCTGCCTGGCATTCAGCACGGCGGTTTCGCCCATGTGCATTTCAGCCGAACCACGGCCAATCATGTGGCCGATGATCTTGTCCTTGTCGAGATTGGCGCGGAGTTCCGTCGCCACGCGACGGCTGTTGCGGAAAACCGTGATGCGGTCGGAAATCTCCAGCACGTCGTCGAGGAAGTGGGAAATGAAGATCAGGCCCCGGCCTTCGGCCCGCAGCTTGCGCAATGCCACGAAAAGCCGCGCCACTTCCGGCGGCGACAGGGCCGAGGTGGGCTCGTCCAGAATGATGGTGCGGGCGCCCGAGAAGAGCACACGCGACAATTCGATCAACTGCTGCACGCCGACAGGCAGGCTGCCGACGCGGGTATTGGGATCGAGATCAAGGCCGAGGCTTGCAATGAGCGTGCGGGCCTGCGCCTTCATGCCGGCCCAGTCGATGATGCCGCCCGCCTTCACCGGCTGCACGCCGAGAAAGACATTTTCGGCAACACTGAGATCAGGTACCACCGAGAGCTCCTGATGCACCATGCCGATGCCGGCAGCAATCGCATCGCGCGCCGAGCGGAACTGAACCAGCCTTCCCTCCACCCGCATCTCGCCTTCATAGCCCGTGTGCACACCGGCGATGATCTTCATGAGAGTGGATTTTCCGGCACCATTCTCGCCGACAAGGCCATGGATCTCGCCGGGATTGACCGAGAAATCCACGCCTTGCAGCGCGACGACGCCACCAAAGGACTTCGACACGTTCCTGAGTTCGATCAACGGCGTCTGCACGCCGTTGACCGTTGCTTCTGTTGCATCAGCCACGGGAGACTTCACCGGCTGTCAGATCAGGAAGTTCTTCTGCAGCCAGAGATGACCCGCCGCCGTTTCCTTGGTGATGACGGGGCCATCGGCAAGGATGAAGTTCGGGATATCCTTGCCCGCCTTCTCGCCACCGACAACCGCGGCAACACCGGCGGCAACAGCCCAGCCGTGAATGCGGCACGACGGGTTGCGCACGGTTGCCACCATGGTGCCGTCAAGCACGGCATTCACGGCGGGCGGCATGGCGTCCACACCTGCGATCAGGATGTCGGTGCGGTTCTTCGCCTTCATGACGTTATGGGCAGCGAGCGCCATGTCGTCGTTGTGGAAGAATGCACCCTTGATGTCCGGATACTGGGTGAGGAGCGAGTCCCAGATGCGTGTCACCTTGGTCACGTCCCAGTCGGCCGGTTGTTCGTCCAGCAGCTTGATCTTGCCGTTGCCATCGACCACCTGATGGAAGCCCTTGGCGCGGCCCTGCGCACCGGAGTGGCCGAGCGCACCTTGCGTCATCACCACATTGCCTTCGCCGCCGATGGCGTTGATCAGTGCGGCAGTGACGACCGAGCCCATCATCGCGTTGTCAGGCGCAATGAAGGTGTGAAGTGCAAGCTGTCCTTCGGGCGCCATCATCGTGTCCATGGCAATCACGGGCGTGCCCGCATCGATCACGCGCTGGATCGGTTCGTTCAGGGTGCCAATGCCGAAAGCCTGGAGGGCGACGAAATCCCACTTCTGGGTGGCGAGGTTCTCGACCGTGGCGCGCTGCTTCGTGGCGGAAAGCTCACCATCGAACCAGGTAATCTCCACGTTCATCAGCTTGCCCCAGGCTTCGGCAGCCTGCTTGCCCTGGGCGCACCAGGTCGCCTGCAGGCCGGCGTTGCCCATGGCGGCCTTGAGAGGCTTGCCCGACGGCTTCAGTTCCTGCGCAATCGCCGGATCGAAACCGGCGTCTGCCATCATGATGGCTCCAAGGGCGGCTGCACCACCCATCGCCTTGAAGATGTCGCGGCGGGACGCATCCGCCATGAACTTGCGATCGTCCAGGATTGTTTCTTCTTTCTTGTTAGCCATTTGGGTCTCCCATGCTGATGTTCGTTCTTGTTGAATTCGAATTCAGTAGACGCAGACCGGCAGTTTACCTGCTCTTCTCGACTTCCAACCTCTGCGGAGGAAGGTCGCAAAATTTGTCATACAATAGTTCGGTTGTGTCAAGGATGCTTGGATGAAAGAACCTCCGTCCTTGCTGCACTGCAAATGATTGCTGTCATTTGTTGCGAACTCCGAACTTTCACGGGTGCGCGTGTTCTTGCGCTGCAACAGCAACGTCACGGATACCGGTGAAGCCATGTGCATGAAGCAGAAGCTGGCGCGCAAAAGTGAGCGCAAGCGTTTCTGCGCGGGCGCGAATCTCCGGATTGCCGATGCTCTCCATGTCCTGCACATGGGCAAGGCCGAGAATGCGCCGGATCATCTTGCACCCGGCGAAGCCGAGCGCATCGCGGAACAACCTCTGCATGAACGTCCTGCGATGGGCCGCGAGGGCCTGGGCATCAGCCACTTCCTCGAAAAGACCTTGCGCAAAGACCTCGCCCTTGCCTCCGGCTTGCCAGAGTTCGAGGAAGCGGCTCTCGAACACCGTCCACAACACCTCCGTCTGCTCCAGCAACCAGTCGCAATAGCTGTCGGGCCGGCCATCCACCGCCTGCCCGCGGTGCGAGAAGAAGGAGAGCAGGTAGTTCGCGATGATCGCCCCCACATCGAAGGCCATGGGGCCGACAAAGGCAAATTCGGGGTCAATGACGCGCGTGTCCTCCTCCGTCACCATGACGGAGCCGGTGTGGAGGTCGCCGTGGATCAGGGCCTGTGCCTCGGTGAGGAACTGCCACTTCTTTTCCTGCGCGGCGAGCTTCAGCGGGTTGTCACGCTCGAATGCCGCCTTGATGCCATCGAGATAGGGTGTGGTCCAGCGATTGAGGGCTGCCTGGCGATAGGGATCGGTAAAGACGAGATCCTCGGTGATCCGGCACAATGCGGTGTTGGAGGCAAAGAGTTCGATCCGCGCCTTGTGGGCCTCGGCGGAGGATGCAAGCATGGAGGTATTGAACAGCGTCAGCGCCATGAAATCGGCGATGGTCGCAGCCGCCTTGGGATAGTACTTCCGCTGCATCAGGCCCTTGCGCAGGATGATGTGGGGCGAGAGGTATTCCATCACGATGAGGGCCATGCGGTCATCGAAATGATGGACTTTCGGCGTCAGTCCGGGAGCGTGCTTCTCCTGGATGAAAAGTGCGTTGCTTTCGAAGAACGAGCGCTTGAGCGGCAACGGCCAGCTTTCACCGACGAGCCGCACATAGGGAAGAGCCTGCTTGACGACGACCGCGCCTTCGCCTTCCACGATGAAGACGAGATTGAGATTGCCATCTCCCACCTCGCGGATGCGCCATGCCGCGTGGTCCTGTCCCAAACGCTCCCGCGCAACGGGAATGGCATGAAGGTAGTGACGAATGCCTTCGGCATCCAGCGGGGCATAGCCGGCTTTGGACATTTCTGAAAATCCTCCGCCCGGCACTAAAGACCAAATTTCGGAAGTCGTGAAGCAGGGTCTTGCGCCGGAGATTGCCTCTTGCCGGGGGGACGTGGCATTGTCGGCGGGAAAGGCAGAGAGTGATGGATCAGGCAACGGCAGACGAACTGGAAGCGGCAATTCCCCATGTGCTCGCCGCCCCGGCAAGCGATGGTCCGGTTCACCTGCTGTGTACCCGCCCGGCCCGCAACCAGCGGGTATTCCAGCAAAGCCTCGCACTCTCCCGCATGCATGGCGTGGAGGGAGACTTCGAGATGCGGGAACCCTGGCTGAAACTGGGTGACGGACGCGCCGACCCGCGCATCCAGGTCTCAATTCTGCCGCTGCGGGTGCTCGATCTCGTGTGGCGCGACCGCGAGGCGATGGCCTATCCCGGTGACACCATCATCGCCGACCTCAACACGAGCGAAGACAACCTGCCCAACGATTGCCTGATCCGGGTCGGCACGGCGGTCCTGCGGGTTTCCGATATCTGGAACCGTGGTTGCGCCAAATGGCGGGCGCGCTATGGCAATGACGCCTATGCCTGGTCCAGCAATGCAGCGAACAAGGCGCTCCGCCTGCGCGGCATTCTCTGCGCCATCGAGCAGGACGGCACCGTGGCCGTGGGTGATGTGATCTCGAAACTGTGATCCGTTGGCGGGGGTCAGCACCCGCGACGGCCAGGCTCAGATTGCGCCCTCGCGGGTCAGCTCATCCGTCACCTTGCCGATGGCCGCTCCCAGTGTCTCCACGACAAAATCGACATCCCCTGTCGTCATGGTGAGCGGCGGGGAGAGAACGTCGAGGTGCCCGATGGGCCGGACCATCAGCCCGTTTGCCTCGCAGATGTTGGAAATGCGCTTTGAAATGTGAACGTCATCGGGAAGCTTCTCGCGCGTCTTCTTGTCCTTCACATATTCCACACACATCATCAGCCGCTTGCCACGCACGTCGCCCACGATCGGGAAGTTGCTGAGGCTGCGCAACCGCTCCTCCAGATAGTCGCCGACACGGGCGGCATTGCCACACAGATCCTCGCGCTCGATGATCTCGATGTTCTTGAGCGCCACGGCGGAGGCGACAGGATGGCCCGCATAGGTGAACCCGTGCGTGAACCACACGTCGGGGTCGGGCGCCGAAATCGATTCATGCACGGCATCGGAATAAATGACTGCCGAGAACGGGATATAGCCGGACGTCAGGCCCTTCGCGCTGACGATGATATCCGGCTCGATGCCGAAGACATCCTGCGAGGCGAACATGTGCCCGAGCCTGCCGAAGGCCACCACCACCTCATCGGCAATGAAGAGAATGCCGTTGCGGGTGCACAGGTCGCGCATGCGCGGCAGGTAGCCGGGTGGCGGGATGGTGACGCCGCCGGAAGCCTGCGCCGGTTCCGCAATGAAGGCGGCAATGTTTTCCGCACCCAGTTCCTCGATCTTCTGGCGGAACTCCTCCACCAGGAAATCCGAGAACTCCTCCACGCTCATGCCCTCCGGGCGGCGATAGGGATAGGGCGCCGACAGATGATGCACCAGATCCGGAATGTACCTGAAGTGCCCGGACTGGTCGCCTTCACGCATGCCCACAGTCATGCCGAGATAGGTGGAGCCGTGATAGGAATTCTTGCGTGAGATGATGTAGCGGCGACTGGGCTGGCCGCGGCGGGACTGGCAGAAATGCGCCAGGCGGATTGCCGTATCGACTGCGCAGCTTCCCGAATTGGCGAATGCCACATGATTGAGAGAGCCGGGTGCGAGACTGGCAAGCTTGGCTGCCAGTTCTGCTGCAGGAGGATTGGTAACATCCACGAAGACGTTGGAATAGCAGAGCTGCATGGCCTGTTCGGCCATGGTCTCGGCGATTTCGCGACGGCCATAACCGACATTCACGCACCACATGCCGCCAATGCCGTCGAAGTAGCGCTTGCCGTTCACATCGCGCAGATAACAGCCGTCACCTTCAACGATGACCAGTGACCCTTCCTTCCTGAAACTGTCGAAATGGGTATAGGGATGGAGGAAGTGATCGTGATCCTTCTGCCAGAGATCCTGTCCGTTAAAGCGGTTGTTGGCAGCGTGAAGCATGATGATGGAGTCCTGGACCTGGGTGGGAGCGCGGATTTCGCGTCCCTGTTGTACAGGTTGGACCGCTCGCGGCAAGTTCGCAAGTGCGGCAATGGTGCTTCACCATTGCCACCATGCACAACAGTAGCAGCAGGCGCTACAGCGCGCCTTCGTCCGTAAGCGACATCACGTTGGCGACCTTCCCCTTCTTCACCAGGCATTGCCACCTGGCCTTGTTGGGTCCAACCCCGATGATGACCTCGTTGTTGGCTTCGGAGCTGGAGGCACTCAGCACCGTCACGTCGCCATTGTTGGTCGTGTTCGACACGGCGGCGAGGCAAACCTCCTGGTCGGTGGAAGGCACCCCACCGATGGAGCCGTCGGCATTGGGCGCGGCGCTGCTGCTGTTGATCTGGCAGACGTCACCGGGAGTGGTGCTCACGAAGACCTGCGCGCCATCGCGACCGATGTCCAGCGTCACGCCATTCACCTGTGCGCGCCACGACGTGCTTGTCAGGGTTTTCACCTTCACCCGCACGCCGTTGACTTTCACCTTGCCACTGCCGTTCGAGGTGACGGTCATGCCGGCACCGCAGGTGGCGTTGAATTTCGGCGGATCAGCAAGGGCGGGTGAAGATGCCAATACTGCAGTGAACCCGGCAACAGCGGCGACAAGGACAGGCTTTTTCATGTGGTACTCCCGGAACATGCATGACCCTTCCGCAGGCCGTCGCCTGTCCGGAAGGACGGTGGGGACCAGCATCATTCCGGCCGCGCAGACCGTCAAATGAGTAAAGAGGCCATCATTCCGCGCTCAATTGAAGCCTGCTCATGTGATGTTGGGGACATGGGGAAAGCGCCACCGGCGAGGCGCGGGCGGCGAGGAAACCGATCAGGCGCATTGGTGACACGAGGCGCCCGCGTTGCGTGCATGACCATAGCCCCGCAAGGCTTGATTGCGGGAACGAGGCCGGAATGCTGGATATCGCTCCTCACGGTGCCTGATCCCCCAGACCTGCAATGCGCGTTTTTCAACACCGTCGAGGGAACCACACCTGCAACGGGAGCATTCTTCAGGAGCGGGCTTGTCTGACAGGTTGCAGCACAACGACCGGGCACAACAAGGAGTTTACCCATGACGTCCAACGACCCAAATCGTGACCCATCCGGGCGGGCGAACATCCGGAACAATGTAACTGGCGGCAGCGGCGGCACCATCGCGCTGATCGCCGCGGTCATTGTCGTGATTGTCGTCGGGCTGCTGCTGCTCAACAGGCAGAGCACCGCTCCAACCACACCAACGACGACAACGACGCAGGAGAACACAACGACCCCGCCTGCACCGACCCCAACACCGGAAACCACTCCGGCACCCACTCCGGCGCCAGCCCCCGAACCTGCTCCGGCTCCGACCCCTGCACCTGACACGGGAACCGGGACTGATCAGACCCCTGCAACGCCTCCAGCGACGACGCCTCCGGCCAACCCCTGAGGCGCACCTGACCTGACTCTGGAGTGCATGACCTGTGCCCGTTGTCCACCCTCGGTGGCGGCGGGCACTTTCTTTCAGTAGCGCCCGAACACCGTGGGTTCGGCATCGGCGGAGAGCAGGAACACATCATAATGTCCACTGCCCGGCACACCCATGCCGGGAGATCCTTCCGGCATTCCCGGAACAGCGAGACCCACCGCACCCACGGGTGGCGCTCCGAGAAAGCGCAACACGTCGCGGGACGGAATGTGACCGACGAAAGCGAAGCCATCGGCAACGGCAACATGGCAACTTGCCATTTGCGACAGGGCTTGCGGCAGACGCCCGTTGTAATCGGGATCATCGATGACGCTGACGTCGAAGCCGGCTTCACGCATATGCGCCACCCAGCTTTCGCAGCAACCGCAGCCGGGACTGCGATAGACATTGAGCTTGGGCAAGCCCGTGGCGTGGGCAGGAGATGGAAGGAACGACAAGGCTGTCGCGCTAATCAAGGAGGAGAGAAGCAAACGTCGTTTCATTGTGCAGGTGTCCTTTTGGCTGGCCAGGGTGAATGCGGCAATGCGGCCCCGGCAAGAAGCCATACGCAGCAGGGGCGATCCATGATCCACGTCAAGCCCTTCCACGTTGCAAAAAAACGCAACACCACCTCCGCATTCAGAAAGCACAACGATGGGTCGCCGTTGGGCATTGCCGCGCACTTCCTCCGTGTGCTGACGGACCCGGCAAGCGCAGAAGATGCAGCCAGGGTACCCATGCATCAAATTTTATCGAATGCCCAAACCTCGTATTCAGCCTTAGCGAAAACGCTTAACGGCGGGGTGGCCGCATTGATCCCTTTTAAACGAACTGGCTCCATAGACCAGTGACGTGGATCGCCCTGACGCGCTCCGGGCCGGGCATGATGCCGGGTCTCGCCTCCGGACAGCCCGGAATGTGCCCCCTCATCGCTGAACATTCGCGGGCCGGATGAGTGCCCGCCAGAAGGCCAGAGTCATGCTCAGACGTATCTTTCTCGCCGGCGCCATCGCGCTTCTCCTTCCCTCCTCCAGCTTCGCACTCGACAAGCCCAAGGGCGATGTCGTGCTGCGGGTGACAGGCAATGTCGCTCACCACAACGACGGCAAGGCCGCCGCATTTGATCTCGAGATGCTGGAAGCCCTGAAGGGCCGCAAGGCCAGCATGGAAACACCATGGACCAAGGGCCAGACCGAGTTCCAGGGCCCGCTTCTCCGCGCCGTTCTTGAAGCCTCGGGCGCGGAAGGAAAACTGCTGAAGGTCAAGGCCATCAACGACTACACCTCAGATGTGCCCATCGCCGATGCCCGCGATTTCGACACCATTCTCGCCGTTCGCATGAACAGCAAGCTCATGTCGGTGCGCGAAAAAGGTCCGCTGTTCCTGATCTATCCCTTCGACACCCATCCGGAACTCTACAACGAAAAATACTTCTCGCGGTCTGTATGGCAGATCATGGAAGTCGAGGTCGTGAATTGACCGACCCCATTGCCAGAAGCCAGGATGCCGTTCGGCTTGCCAGCAAGGCGGCCAAGGTCCTGCTGATCTCGTCAGCAATCCTGCTTCTGGCACTGGCTGCCATCTTCGCGACCATCATCGCACGACAGGATTCGCTGCGGGACAGCATCCGCGAAGACAGGCTGTGGGCCACCTACCAGTTCGACCGGGAAGCGCGCACACTCGACAACCTGATCGATCACTATGTCCTGAGCCCGGTCGTTCCGGCGCCAAGACCACAAGAGCTGGGCAAGCGCTACGATATTCTCTACTCCCGGCTCACCCTGCTGGAAGAGGCGAGCTTCGACGAAAAACGTGCGTCGCTGGGCGGCACCGAACAGGAGCGGCAGGAGGCGCGCGCGCTCACGCTTGGGATGCAGGAATTCTTTGACGGCCTCGTACAGGGCAGGATGCCGTCCAATGCCGACATTCTGGCCACCCGCGAGAAATCGAGTCGCCTGTCGCAAGTCACGGGCGAACTGCTGAACAAGACCAATGCCGCTGTCTCCGAAGCCCGGACGGCGGAGCGCGACGAGATCCTCTCGCTGCAACGGTTCTCGGCGATCATCGTGGTGACGATCTGCTTCACCATCGGCCTCCTCATTCTCAGCCTGTTGCGGCAGGTGAAGCTCTTCAAGTTGACCAGCCAGGAACTGGGCCGCACCACTGCAACGCTGGGCGAGGCTTATGCGTTGGCGGAAGCGGGTAACCGCGCCAAGTCGGAATTCATGGCAACCATCGGCCATGAGATCCGCACGCCCCTGAATGCCATTCTGGGATTGTCGGAACTGCTGTCCTATGCCCGGCTCTCGCCCGCCGACCACGAAAGTGTTGCCGCCATCAACAGTTCCGGAACCGCACTCCTGGAGATCATCAACGAGATCCTGGATTTCACCAAGCTGGAAGCGGGTCCGATGTCGCGAGAACAACTGCCTTACCAGCCCGTGGCGCTGGCGACCGAACTCATCCGCGTCATGCGCTCGCGGGCGGAGGCAAAGCGCACACGGATTGATCTCGTCTGCGACGGCATTGACGAGAATGCCTGGTACATGGGCGATCCCACCCATATCCGTCGCATTCTCTTCAACCTTCTCGGCAACGCGATCAAGTTCACCGACAACGGCATCATCCGCCTCAGCATCAGGGCCGGTGAAGCGGGCAAGATGCATTTCGCCGTCGTCGATACCGGCATCGGCATTCCCGAAAGCGCGCGCAGCAAGCTGTTCCAGCCCTTCAGCCAGGTGGACAGCTCGACCAGCCGTCGCTTCGGTGGAACCGGCCTTGGCCTTGCCATCTGCAAGCGCATTGTCGAGGAACTGGGTGGCAGCATCGGCGTGGAGAGTTCTCCCGGCATCGGCAGCCAGTTCTGGTTCGACGTTCCCGCCGCGGTGGCTGATGCACCGGAGCCGGAGAGGACCCCGCCCGCGCCCGCGCCCGCGCCATCGCCCGCCCGCGGCCTGCACATCCTCGTGGCCGAAGATCATCCGATGAATCGCGATGTCATCCGCCAGTTCCTCGAAAAGCTGGATCAGTCTGCCGATGTCGTCACGGATGGCGCGGAGGCGGTGGCTGCGGTCATGCGCCGGCACTATGACCTCGTCATCATGGACATGCAGATGCCGGTCATGGATGGCATCGAAGCCACCCGCAACATGCGGAAGCTGGGCATCAACGTTCCGATTGTGGCACTCACCGCCAATGCCAGCGACAGCGACAGGGACGCCTGCATTGAAGCGGGCATGAACGGCTTTGAATCGAAACCCATATCGCTGGCAGCCCTTTCCGGCATGTTGCGCAGGTTCGGCAGCATGGATGGGGCGGAGGCTGGCACGTCCGCAAGCGCCGCGCCCGCCGCCGCAACGGGAAAGATTCACCGCATCGATGAGTTGCGCAGCGTCGTGGGCGAAGACGGCGTTCAGGCGCTGATCGGCGCCTTCACCGGGGAGTTGCCGCGCCTCATGACCAAGCTCCATGCGGCGGTGACTGAGGGAAATGCAGGCGAGATTGATCTCGCACTTCACACGATCAAGGGTTCCGCCGCCAATCTGGGCCTGAGCACGCTCTCTGATCTGGCGCAGTCACTCCGGGGCCTGCCGCCGGAGCGGATCGACATCGGGCAGGTGGAAGCCGAGTGCAGCCGCGCCGTGGGTGCGCTCAACCAGCAAGCGGCATGATGGAGGGTAAGATGACCGCCAAGAGAACGGTCGTCGTGGTGGACGACGACAAGACCAACCTGATGCTGATGGAAATGCTGTTCCGCAGCTTTGCCGACTATCAAGTGCTCACCTTCTCCAGCGCGCTGCAAGCCCTGACCTCGCTGGTGACGCAGGACTTCGAAGTCGCCATTGTCGACTACATGATGCCCGAAATGGACGGCATTTCATTCGTGAAGCAATTGCGCATGCAGGAGCGCCACGCCGACAAGCCCATCGTGATGGTGACCGCCGACAAGGAAGCGGACGTGCGCCTCGCCGCGCTCGATGCGGGGGCCGTGGATTTTCTCCAGAAGCCCATCGAACCGATCGAGTTCCGCGTGCGCATGAAGAACCTGCTGCGGCTCTCCGAAGCCCAGCGCAAGCTCTCCGACCGTGCCGCCTGGCTGAATTCGGAAGTGGAAAAGGCCACGCAGTCGCTGCGGGAGCGCGAGGAAGAGATCATCGGCAGGCTCTCGCGGGCCGCCGGTTACAAGGACATGGAAACAGCCCTCCACACGTTCCGCGTCGCACGCTATTGCTCGGCACTTGCCCGGCAGCTGGGTGAGAGTCCCGAATTCTGCCGCGATATCCAGCTTGCCGCGCCCATGCATGACATCGGCAAGGTGGGGATCGGCGATTCAATTCTCGGCAAGCCTGGGGCATTGACCGATGAGGAGCGCGAGGAAATGAAGAAGCACACGCTGATCGGTGCCGAAATCCTTGCCAATTCAAGCTGCGACCTCCTGCATCTTGCTGCCGAGATTGCGCTCACCCATCACGAACGCTGGGATGGCCGTGGTTATCCCATGGGAAAGGCCGGAGAGAACATTCCGCGGTCCGGACGCATTGCGGCGGTGGCCGATGTCTTCGATGCGCTGACCACGGAGCGCCCCTACAAGGATGCCTGGCCGGCGGAGCGCGCCTTCCTGTATCTGCGCGAGCAGGCAGGGCGGCAGTTCGATCCCGCCTGCGTGGAAGCCTTCGAACGCTGCAAGGACGAAATCCTTTCCATCATGCGCTCCGATCCCGATGCCCATGCGATTGCGGCCTAGGCCGAAAGGGTCGCAGGGCAATGCAGCGACGTGTGCGAGACCCGTTCGGGCCACCTTCTCCTGACGGGGGCGTTACAGGAGACGGTGGCAGAGCAGACCATCTTGTGTCACCACATTGCCCTGCGATTTCAGGCGGCCGTAGCGGCCGGATCACCTTGCCAAGAACCACGCATTCGCATCTTCGACGCGGTAGCGGTTGCTGCGCGGCAGCAGCGCTTCACAGGCGCCGTCGTTCTGGCACAGCAGCTTTTCGGTGCGGTTCTGCATGCGCAGGCGGAAGAGAAGGCCACGATCTGTGTCTTCCGAACTGCACAGGGCATTGCGTGCGCAGAGGGAACGGTATTGCTGCAGCAAGTCAGAGGAGGCGCTGGCGTGAGAGCCTGTCCCCGTCGTGACGAGAAACGCCGACATGCACAATGCGAGCAGGGTTTTGCGGTGGGATGTCATTTCCTTGTTCTCCTGGGCAGTGCCCGTTTCGCCAGCCTTGCGACGAAGGATGAACAAGCTTGAGGCTTCTGTCTGTGAACTGCTTCACATCGGCTGATTCCTGCCGACAGCGTGAGATCAGGGAATTCCCACCGCCCGCAGGTCGGCGACAAACTGGTCCGACAGCGCCTTGTCACGGAACGGCCCTGACCTGGCCCACTCTGCCGCCGTGAAGGCAGGATCGAGAAGCAGCACCGTTGCTGCCGCCTCCGCTCCGTCACGCTGCCGGCCCTGACGGTTCAGCGCGACGGAAAGGCCGATCCAGGCACGCACATAACCGGGGTGATGTTGCAGCACTTCCCGGTAGATTCGTTCGGCTTCCTCCACATCGCCCACGGCGAGGCAGGAGAGGCCGAGATTGGAGGCAATCCAAGCCGGTGCATGGGCGCTCAGGGAAAGGGCGCGGGTGTAGGAGGTGATGGCCGCGTCATGCTTGCCCATGAGATCACGCAATGCACCCTGATAACCCACCATCTCCGGGCTGTACGGAACGAGATCGACAGCCTTCTGCATGGCATCTTCCGCTTCCGGCCAGCGGTCCTGAAAATAGTGGAGGAAGCCCTGCAATCCGCAGGCATCGGGATGATCGGGCGCGATCCGGTTCACGGCCTGACAGAGGCTTTCCGCCTCGCTGATCGATGTCTCGCTGTTGCGGCTCCATCCAAGGCGGACCTCGTCGAGATAGCAGAAGGCAAGTGCAACCGAAGCA
Organism: Hyphomicrobiales bacterium; assembly: GCA_016792865.1. Lineage (GTDB taxonomy): Bacteria > Pseudomonadota > Alphaproteobacteria > Rhizobiales > Aestuariivirgaceae > Aestuariivirga. The sequence goes on from JAEUMJ010000069.1 coordinate 22,406, forward strand.
CTGAGATAGCCCGGATCGAGCTTCAGGGCCTCGCGGTAAAGTTCCTTCGCCTTTTCATGGCCCTGCCGCGTGAAGCGCCGCTCCATGTCGCGGGCCATCTGGAAGAGTTCCCATGCCTTGCCCGACTTCGCACCCCGGCGCCAAAGCCGGACCTGCTCTCCGTCCGTCAGGTGAAGCTGCAACGCCGAGACGATTTCCTGCGAGATCTGGTCCTGCACATCGAAGGAATGGTTGAGATCGCATTCGAAGCGGTCCGTCCACACGGTTGTGCCATCGGCACTGGACACGAGTCGCGCGATGATCCGGAGAAAGGGGCCCCTGCCCTGTACCGCACCGGAAAGGACATAATCATGCGGCACCGGAACCTGACCTGCAGGATCGGTCACCGTCACGGTGTTGCCGAGACGGGAAAGGATGAGCCGCACCTCTTCCACCAGGGCTTCGCCGAACAGCGCACCCTTGCGGGTGCGGTTGATGTTGCTGAAACTCTCAAGCCGCAGCACGGGCTTTCGCAGCCGCTTCAGGAGCTTGGGCGAAGTGCTGTGTTTCGTTTCCGACTGGCGGATGAAGGCGTCGTAATCCGCGAGGATGGCGCGATGGACCGGTATGGGCCGGTCGATGTTCTTGAGCTTCTTCGTGCCCAGGTCTTCGACAATCAGGTTCGCCGGCACCGCAAGATTCTCGAAACCGTCCGTGAAATAGATCTCCCCCGGTGCCGCAAGGGCCTGCAAGCGAGCCGCCACGTTGATGGCATTGCCGAACAGGTCGTCACCGATGGCATAGATCTCGCCATGCGCGATTCCGATCTTCCAGTGACCGGCGTTGGGAATCTGCGATTTCTTGTGATGCTCCAGCAGGCGCTCCTGCGCCCATGCCGCAGCCTCAAGCGCCTCCCCGAAATTCTCGAAGGTCGAGAGAACGAAGTCCCCCGGCGTCTGCAGGACCTGGCCGCTTTTCCGCCTGATGCAATTCGAGAGGATGGACCGGGTCTTGCGTAACACCGCAATGCCAGTCGAGACATCGCGATGCATCAGCTCGCTGTATGCCACCAGGTCGGCGGTGAGCACGGTGAGCTTCCGGCCGATGCCGGACAGATACTCCCCCGAAATTTCCGGAAGGTCGTCGTCTCTCATGGAAGAACGCGCGGCCATGGATGTTCCACTTGTGGGCTGGTGGCCGCTTCTATACCATCACCATTCCGGCGCGTCGATCAACGACTATGAGGCACCTGAATGCCCCATGACGGTACCGCACTGTCCAACGTCATTGAACGCCTCCATCACATCGAGGTCGGAAACGGCTGCCCGTTCCACATTGCGGCAGCGGTGCTGAAACCCGATGCCTGGGGACGGCGCCGTGTGGTGAGCGGGAGGGGCCTGAGTGCCGATGAAGCGGCCCGCAATTGCCTTTTCGAGGCGGAGGAACGGCAGGGCGCGGTTTTCTCCGGGGATCATCCGACCCTGCGCGGTTCGGCCCGCAACCTTGAAGATGAAGCCGTAAATCCGTCACGACTCCTGCAGATCTCTGCGGCACAGTATCTCTCGCGCCATGACTGGAACGCCGCCGTTCCGGCAGACCATGCCCTGCCCGGTCCATTCGACGAGCAGGCGGATGTCACATGGGTGGTGGCTTCATCGCTGCTCACCGGCCGGAGGACACTCGTGCCGGCGGCGTGTTGTTGGCTCGGATTCCCCCGCGCACTGGAAGAGGGTTTTCCGGTGCCGGATTCAAGCGGACTTGCCGCGGGGCCTGATCGGGATGATGCCATCGCGCGGGCAGTGGCCGAATGCGTGGAGCGGGATGCTGTCTCGATCTGGTGGTACAATCGCGTTGCAAGGCCCTCTGCCGCACTCACCGCTCGCGATCTCGCCGTCTGGCAGCCCTTCTCCGCGTGGGTCAGGCGCTGTGGCCGCCGCTGGTGGCTGTTGGACCTGACCCATGATCTGGCCCTGCCCGTTGTCGCGGCAGTGTCCTGCGATGAGCAGGGTTCGGCTCTTTCCCTCGGCTTTGGCTGTGCGCCCGACCTTGCCACAGCCGCCACCCAGGCCATGGGGGAACTGGTTCAGTTCGAGATGACGAGGCGGACACTCCGCATCGAGGGCGAAGGCGCATATCCTCACCTTGTCTCATGGTGTTCCACGACAAGACTCCGCGACAATGAATTCCTCTCCCCCTCTGACGGGGCGCCTCGCATGCAAGCGCGCGGGTGGACGGCAGTGGATGCCCTCCGCCATGCCGGGCTTGAGGCCCATGTGGTTGATTGTCCCGGCCGTCGGAACGACGTGAAGATCGTTCGCGTGCTCGTGCCCGGCCTGAGGTCGATCTGGCCCCGCCTTGCACCGGGCCGCCTCTATGATGTTCCGGTGGCGCTGGGCTGGCGGGAAAAACCACTGGCAGAAACCGAACTCAATCCCGTTCCGATGCTTTACTAGAAAGGAATACCCGGAAAGGACACCAGATGCCCGTGCGGTTGCGCCCAGCGAGGAAAGGGGATGCGGCCCAGCTTGCCGTTCTGATGGACATTGCAAGCCAAGGGCTTGTGTCGCATCTCTGGAGCAGCCTGGCCCTGCCCGGCGAGTCACCCTTCGAGATCGGCCGTAGCAGGATCATTGAACGTTCGGCGCTTCCTTCGCACTACTCGAACTGGACCGTTGCGGAAGTGTCGGGTGATGTGGCTGCCGCTTCGGCGGGCTACCGGGTGCCGGACCCCTATGACGCGGATGACAGCGGCGAACTGCCCGACGCCTATGCGCCGCTCCTCGAACTTGAGGCGCTGGCCTCCGGTGACTGGTTCCTCGCCGTGCTTGCCGTGTTTCCGGAATTCCGCCGCCGAGGGCTGGCGAAACGCATGCTGCTTGCGGCGGAGGTGGAAGCGAAACGCAGCGGCGCCAGGTCAATCGCCCTGACGGTGAGCCGGGCGAACAGCATGGCGCGGGAGCTTTACCTGCAATCGGGCTTCATCGAGACGGCACGGCGCAAGCGGGTGTTCCTGGGCGGCGCCGGTCGCTGCGACGATGAATGGCTGCTGCTGCGGAAGTCACTCTGAGGCGGAGCGCCTCATCTTCCGCATCCGAAGAGAACGGCGGTTCCGAGATCCTTTTCCTTGCGTTCCCGGTCCTCCGGGGACTGATTGTCGTAATAGTCCCGCTTCCAGCGCTCCCATGTCTCAACACCGGCACCACCCGCATCCGGCGTCGGGATGCTCAGCCAGACAAGCCGCGTATTCTCGTCAAGGTCCGTGTCGAAGACAATGTCGATCTCGATCTTCTTCTTGTTGTAGCTCCTGTCCTCGAAATCGATCAGCGGCGAGATCTCCGCAATCAATGCCTTGCGGTCGATGACGGGCGCTTCCGGATTTTCCTTCATCGCCCTGTCCCAGGCCCGGAAGATGGCCTGCCCGATCAGCTTGCTGCTTTCCTTGTCCTTGAGCTTCAGTCTTGCCATGTCTCTGTCCTCGATGTCCTAGAATCCGGAAACGACGAAGCGCGACCGGTCCAACCCCAGGGGGCCGGAGGGCGTGCGCGACGCCTGCATGAAATAGGTCTCGTCGATGCTGCCGGGGATGCCACTGACCACGAGGCCCACCAGATTGCGGTCAGCGTCGAGGACAGGCGCTCCTGAGTCACCTTCCGCCCCGAAGTACCCGCTGACGACCTTGACCAGATACGGCGTCGGATCGCTGGTCGTTGCCCGCCAGCCCCAACCGAGATCGCGGCCACTGGTCAGCCCCGTCGTGGCACCATACTTCGAGACACGATCGCCCTTGCGCGAGCGCCTCACCCCCGTGATGGCACCAAGGCCGCGTGTCTCCAGTGCCTTGTAGGGAACGCTGGCGTCGATATCGGCCCCTGCCAGATCAATCCACTTCGCGCCCACAGGCGGCACGATATTCCATTTGAGATACATGGACTGCGGGAAATGAGGAGTGGATGCAGTGGCGCTTCGGGGGAAATCCAGTACGTGATTGCAGGTCAGGATCCGCCCGGCACAATCCATGCCTTCCACCGTGATGCCGCTTCCGGCAGGAGCGGCGAAGGAAATTGTTCCCCATTGCGTGGCGACGTCATTCCAGACCGGATCGCCCCCCATCAACGGACCGCTGTATTGCAGTGGCGGAGGAACCGGGCCGCCCAGCAGGCGCGGGCGGCGCTCATCACGGGTCACCACCAGTTTCAGGGTCACGGACTTGCCGCTCGGCAAGCGGACCTCCACGGCGTCTGGAAGCGGTGCGGCACCGGACGGCTTGAACGGCACCGTTACCGGAACGCGATCCTCCCTCACCGGGCCGATTGCATTGATGTCGGAATACCCGGCCTTCTTCAGCACTGAAAGCACCTGGCGCAGGATCTCGATGTCGTCATCGTCTTCGGAATATTCGGGAGTTTCTTCGCTACCTGTCATCGCCAGTTCTTTCCTGAACGAAATTGGGCGGCACGACCCTGCCGCCATCAGTATGCGCCCCGGCGAAAGATTTGCTGAAAACACCTGCATTGGCAAGGCCGTGCGTGACTGAGGGAAGGATTGCCTCCGCATGGGCCGCATCTATAGTGATGGCAGAGGGGTGGACCATGCATTCACGCAACGATCGCGGAGCGACCGCCGGCAGAGATACGCTGGAACTCGCACGGCTCTTCGCGCGTGTACCGGAGGAGATCCGGCAACGCCTTCTTGCCGCCGCGCCGCCGCTGAACCTCAGGAAGGGCGCAAGCCTGTTCGAGCGCGGCGACAGCGGCGGCACGATGTATGTGGTGCAGGACGGGCGCATCGAGATTTCCATCATCAACGATGCGGGCCGCAAGATCGTCCTGAACCAGGTTGGTGCCGGGCATTGCGTGGGTGAGATCAGCATGATCGACGGCAAGGCCAGAACCGCCTCGGCCATCGCACTGGAAACCACCAGGCTTTTCTCCGTTCCGCGGGCTGCCTTTGTCGACGCGGCGGCGGCCTGCCCGCAACTCTCGATCAATCTCATGGAAATCCTCTGTGAACGCCTGCGTTGGGTGAGTGACTCGGTTGAGGAATATGCGCTCCATTCCTTCGAGCTTCGACTGGCCCGCCGCCTGCTGGTGCTGAACCGGAGTTTCGGTGACGGGGAAAAGAGCATCGGGATTACCCAGACAGACCTTGCCGATTTCGCGGGCGCCACGCGCGAGTCCGTGAACAAGACATTGATGCAATGGAAACAGGATGGCCTGGTGGAGGTTCAGCGCGGCAGGATTTTCCTGAAGGAAATGCAGGTTCTGGAGCGCATTGCCTTCGGCGATCTGGCGGACTGAAGCGAACGCGCCTTTTTGCGGAGCTTGGCCACCTGAAGATCCGTGACCTCTGCCACCTCGGCGGGCGGAACAGGCGGGTCCTGCGCCGGCATCACCGGCTCAAGCCGGGTTGCCACGAAGCTCTTGCTGACCGGGTCGAAATCGAGCCTGTAGCTGTAGCCCTTGAATTCATGATGGTTCTTCATTCAGTCCTCCGTGTGTAGGAAGGTTTGACCCGGCGCGACGGCACCGGAACGGGACGGGATGCAGCACTGCCGTGAAAGGACAGGCTGCGCATATCCTCTTGCGGGCGCCCCCGCAGCCAATCGGCGATCCATGCGGGACGTTGCACCAGCACGATTCCGGCCGAGACGAGAACCGCCCCGGAAGCACTCGTCGCCGTCAGCAGTTCATCGAGCAGGAAATAGGCGGCAATGGCACCCACCACCGCTTCGCCGCTGCCGATGATGGCGGCCTCGCTGGCGCTTGTGTGATTCTGGGCAACGATCTGGATGTAATAGGCGCCCGCCGTTGCAAACAGTCCGAGGAACAGGAGTTCGGGCAAGGCTGCGGCAAGGCGGGCCAGCGTGACCTGCTCGAAGGTGAGGCCGAGCGGCAAGGTGATCGCCGCCGTGAAGGAGAATTGCAGGAGCGTGAGTGCGGAGGCATCGCCACCCTTTCTCGCGTATTCGCCGACATGGATCATCCAGAAGGCATAGGCGACCGCGGAGGCCAGGCAGATGGCATCGCCCGGCCGGACGCCGTGAAGCGAGCCACCGGACATCAGCATCGCGCCGGCGAGAATGAGCAAGGCCGCAAGCCAGACAATCACATGCGGGCGCTGCTTCAGCAGCACCCAGGCCAGAACGGGCGTGATGACAGTGGTGGTATTGATGAAGAACCCGGCATTGGTGACGCTGGTCAGGCCATAGCCGATCTGCGACAGGGTGACGGCGACGCAGAACGAGATCGAAGCTGCAATCGCGGACAGGCGTGCGGGCTTGGCGACAAGGCCGTTCAGCCGCGATGTCGTTCGCAAGACCGGAATGAACACCAGCGCCGCAATGAGGGACCGCAGCCCCACAGCCGTGAAGGGACCGACATGCACAAGCACGGTTTGCAGCGCCACATTGCCCGTTCCCCAGAGGATAGCGGCAAGGATCATCAACCGGTTTGCCTGACCATGTGACACGCGGGGCTTCCCTGTTTCGCAGGCGTACCGGGGAATGCCGGTTCGCTGTTCTCAGGGAATTTGGGGCGCGGCGGGGCCCTTGTCTGTGAGGGGCTTCACATTGCGCAGGCCCATGGCCGTGACGCTAGACCGTGGCCTCGATCGGTTCGGCCAACTTCGGGTTCGAGCGGGCGGCGATGAGGCAACCAAAGATAATGAGTCCCCCGCCCACCAGCGTTGTCCATTCCACTTGCTCGCCGAAAAAGTACCAGCCCAGCGCCATGGCCCAGAGAAAGGCGGAGTATTCGGTGGGAATGAGGTATTGCGCCTCAGCACGGGCGTAGGCCCAGCTCATCAGGTATTGGCCGCTGAGGGAAAGGCCGGTCACGGCGATGATGGGCCAGAGAAGATGGGAAGGCAGCGCGGTGGCGAGCCAGGGCGCGGGCACGAGAAAGAGTACGGTGAGCACGATGTTCTGGAAGAACATGATCTCGGTCGGTGTTGCCAGTTGGGCCTGACGCCGCATCAGCACCAGATTGTAGGCGTAGAAGGCCGTCGAACCCAGGACCGACAAGGTGCCGAGCAGAACGTCTTCAGAAAAACGAAGCTGCGTGAACTGCCCGGCAGTGATGACGATGACACCGCCCAGGCCCGCAAGCGAAGCCCAGATGGCTTGCTTCTGGATGCGTTCTCCCAGCACCATCGCGGCAAGGAACAACGCGATCAGGGGTGCGACGAAGCTGAGGGCGATGCCTTCCGCAAGCGGCAGCCGCGCCAGCCCCCAGAAGAAGGACAGGATGATGATGGCGATCAGGACGGCACGCAGGCAATGCAGCCTGATGTTGGCCGCACTGGGCCGTGTGGGTGTTCCCGAATACCACGCCACGCCGGAAACGGCGGCTGCAAAGATGCTGCGCCACATCACCGTATTGTAGACCCCGATGGCAATGACGAGTGACTTCATGGCCGCATCCATGGCCGACAGGATGAGGATTGCCAATGCACAAACAAGCACCGGCACAAGCGGGCTGGCTGGAGCGGGGTTGGCTGAAGGCACAGGGAATTCTCGTCGTCGCGGCGCGGAGGACGGAAGTGTTCTCCGGCAGGGTGTCGCCCCGCCGCCCCTTTAACAGAGTTCGCGGATGCCAGGTCACGGAACTTCGCCGTCCTGCCTTGTTGCGCAAGCAGGGCTCGCGTCTCTCGCGCCGCACCAGCGCCATCTGTCCGCGGCGGTTTCAGCCTTGCCAGAAGAACGCCAGCGCCGGGACTGCCACAAGCACCACGAGCAGCGAGAGCGGCAGGCCCAGCCGGATGTAGTCTCCGAAGCGATATCCGCCGGGGCCCATGACCAGCGTGTTGCACTGGTGCCCGATGGGCGTGAGGAAATCACACCCTGCCCCGATGGCAACGGCCATGAGGAAGGCTTCCGGCCTGTAGCCCAGCCCTTCGGCAAAGCGCGCCGCAATGGGAGCCACCACGAGAACCGTGGCGGCGTTGTTGAGGAACGGCGTCACGGCCATGGCCGTCACCAGCACAAGGGCAATCGCACCATGGACGGGAAGACCGGCCCCTGCCGATGACAGCCATTGCGCCAGAAGGTCCGTTGCCTGTGTCGCCTGCAGGGACTGGCTGACCGGGATCAGCGCTGCAAGCATGATCAGGATCGGTGCCTCCACGGATGTGTAGAGGTCACGCAACGGCAGCACGCGAAACAGGGCCATCGCCGCTGCGGCTGCAAAGAAGGCTGTCGCCACCGGCACCACACCGAGCGATGAGGCCAGCATGGCGGCAACGAGGATGACCACCGGAACGGCTGCGTGGCGCACGCTGCCCAGCAGCATCTTGCGTTCTGCCAAGGGAAGCAGTCCCATGTCACGCATCAGGATGGCGAGGCCGGTTTCGCGGCCTTGCAACATCAGGATATCGCCGGCGCGGAAGGTGACGCTGCCCAGCTTCTGGCTCAGGCGCTCGTTGCGACGGCTGACCGCGAGCAGGTTCACCCCGCGCGTATGGAAGAGGCGTATGGTCTCGGCGGTCATGCCCACAAGGACGGAGTGCCCGGCGACGACGGCTTCGATATTGATGACCGTGCCGGTTTCGTCGGAGGGGGCCACGCCCCGTTGCCCGGTCAGGTCGAGACCGGCATCCACAACGAGGCGGTCGATGGAGTCAGCGGGGCCTTCCAGGAGCAGCACATCATCCACGTCGAGGGTTGCATCCGGCAAGGGCCGCACCTGCTGCACACCGCCACGCAGGATGGAGATGACCGCCACATCCTCGCCGGCCAGCTCAAGGAGCTTCGCAATCGTCATGCCCTCGGAGGCAGCCTTGGCGGGCACCGTCGCCTCAACCAGATAGTCCTCGATCTCCACCGCATCCCGCGCCGAAAGGTCAACCCGCGTGCGCCGCGGCACCAGCCAGTGGAACCAGATCATGAACACCAGTCCGCACGCCGTGAGGATCAGCCCGACCGGGGCATAGTCCAGCATTTGGAAGGGCTGGCCCGTCAGGTCTTCCCTGACCCGCGACACCACGATGTTGGGCGACGTTCCCACAAGGGTGACAAGCCCACCGAGGAGCGAGGCAAACGACATGGGCATGAGGAACACGGAAGGCGGCACATTCGAGCGCTTCGCGAACTGCAGCGCAATCGGCAACATGATCGCAAGAGCACCGATGTTCTTCACGAAGGTCGAGAGCACCGCAACGGTGACAACGAGGACGGAAAGCTGCGCCCGGAGATGCAGGGATTGCGGGAGCGTGCGGCGCACGGCGTATTCCATGATGCCGCTGCGGCCAATCGCGGCGCTGACGACAAGGGCACTGCCGACGATGATGGTGATGTCGTCGCTGAAGCCCGAGAACATGTCCTTCGCGGGCACCACACCAGCGGCCACCGCCAACAGCAGGGTTGCCACCGCGACAAGGTCGTAGCGAAACCGGCCCCACACGAACATGGCCATCATTCCGGCGACAAGCGACAGCGCCAGGATTTGTTCAGTGGTCACTCAAAGCCCTTTCCCGGACTTCAATCCATCAGCCACGTCGCGCCTTCACGGCCTTGCGGGCGGGAGCGCGTTTCGCCTTCTTCGCTGCCGGGCGCCTTGCGGTGCGACGTGCGGAGAATGTCAGCTTCTTGCTCTGGCCGGGCCGGGCTGTCTGTCGCGTCGCTATGGCCCAGGCAAACTTGACGGTGGACACGAGGGCATTGTCGCCCTCCCACAGTTCCGCCTGTTGCGGCGTGACCTCGATCGCAATCACGGAGGCGTCTTCCGGCCCGTCCGGCCAGAACGCCTGCGCGCCCGGCGACCACAGGTCACGCACCGTCTCGCGGTCCTTGCGCAGCCTGGCCTTGCCCCTGAGGGAGAGAAAGTCGGGCTTGCGGTTGAACAGCAGGAGCACCGAGGGATTCCGGCTGATCTGGTTATCCTTGATGGAAGCCTTGTCGGTGAGCATGAAGACCTTGCCTTCATCCTTCCGCGCAATCACGCCCATGGGCCTGCCCCACGGCTGCTTTCCATCCATCGTCACCAGCATGCAGAAATCCGCGGCACTTGCGACAGACCAGACGCGGTCCTGGTCATGATCGTTCCTGATTGTGTTCGCCACGCGCTGCTCCCATGCAATGATCCCAATCCGCTGGCAAACGCCGGCCACGCCGATTGGTTCCGGTCCAGGGCGGAGCAACGCCCCTTCGCCACCGTCAACACGCAAAACGGCCGCCCCGGAGGACGGCCGCCTGCATCATGGATGGTCGCCGGGCTTACTTGCTGGCGAGGTAATCAACCGGAATGGCTTCCGAAATCGTCCACTCGTCGATCACCTTCGGCTTTCCGTTGGTGATTTCGGTGATCAGATAACGGCCCCTGTTCTGGTGGTGCAGTTCGCTGGTGAAGGTGCGGGGACCGAAGAGCGTCGGCTCATCCTTCATCTTTTCCAGTTCGGCCACGACAGCATCTGCATCGGTGGTCTTGGCGCGTTCAACGGCCTTGGCCCACACGTCGATCATCACGTAACCGGGATAGACATACTGGCTCGACGGATCGCCGCCGGTGACGGCCTTGTAGGTGGCGTTGAATTCCGTCACCTTCGGGTTCGGGTCATCGCCATGAACGGAACCCTGTTCCGGCACGATGAAGCCGGAAAGGTCAGGCACGGCCGAGAGCCAGTAGCTGCCCGACATGCCCGAACCGTTCAGGATCGGCGCCTTGATGCCTGCAGCGCGGATCTGCTTCACGGCGGATACGGCACCCGGCATCATGGTGCAGAGCATGATGGCGTCCGGTTCCTGCGGCAGGCTCTTGATGCGGGTGATCTGGGCCGCAATCGATGCGTCGTCGTTCTTGAAGGTGTCTTCGCCCACCAGCTTCGCATCCTTCAGGCGCGGCAGCATCCAGTCGAAGCCATCGCAGATGCCCTTGTTGTATTCCGTCCAGGTGTCAAGCAGGCGGTAGAAGTTGCGGGCATTGCGCTTGGTGTAGGCCCATTCCGCCATGGTTGCACCCTGCACGGCCGCCAGCACGGAAGCCGAGAAGGAGTGCGGGCCCACGCCCTGGATGCCGGCCTTCACCGATTCAGCGCAGAGGAAGAATGACACCTTGCCCGCCCCCTCGGCGGCAAGTGCGGCGGGCGCACCGAAGTCGTAGTCACAGGAGACGACAACGAGGTCGGCACCCTTGTCGAGAACTTCAAGACCGGCCTTCGCGCCTTCGGCACGGTCGGTCTTGGTATCGGCAGCGACGATCTCGATCTGCTTGCCGAGCAGGCCGCCCGCCTTGTTGATCTCGTCGATGCGGATACGGGCCGCATCTTCGGCGGGCTTGTCGTAGGCCTGCATGAATCCGGATTGCGCGGTGGCAAAGCCGACGATGATCTTCTCGTCGTCCGCACTGGCGGGCAACGACAGGGCAAGGGCGGAAAGGGCGACGCCCAATCCTGTTTTCATCCACGTTTTCATGACTTCCTCCATGGGTTTTGTGGTTATAGTTCCGATCATCCCGTGGGTGCGCGCGAGCGCCCTGCGGGAAGTTGCTTGAAGGGCCAGTGCGGCCACGACAATTCCTTGTTTCGCGTGAGGCCCGACGGCCTGAACATGAGAATGACGATCATCACCACGCCGATGGCGATTTCCTGGACGCCAAGCGGCAGCGCGACGATTGACCCGCCGAAATCCACGCCCTTCTCGAACCAGCGCAGGAGCTGGATGATGGATGACAGGATGACGACGCCCAGAACCGCTCCGGACAGGCTGTTCATGCCGCCAACGACCAGCATGGAAAGACAGATGAAGGTGAGATTGAGATAGAAGGTATCGGGCGTGACAACGCCCACCGAGTGCGCATAGAGGGCGCCACCGAGACCCATCATCGCACCGGAAATCACGAAGGCGATGAGGCGCTCGCGGGTGATGTCAACGCCGGAGGCGGAGGCGGCAATGGCCTCATCGCGTGCCGACCGGAGCGCAAGGCCCGAACGGCTGATGGAATAGGAATAGGCGACAATCACCACAAGGACGGCGCAGGCGAAGTACGGCCAGACCGTGCGGACAATCGGGATGCCGACGACGGAACTCTGTGCACCGGTGACACTGTCCCAGTTCGAGTAGACCTGGATGATCACCGCAAGCACGGCGAAGGTGGCGATCGACGCGGCAATACCGGACAACCGCATCAGCACCTTCCCGATGATATAGGCACAGAGGCCGGCAAAGATCGTTGCCGCCAGCAGGCCCCAGCCATAATGCAGCTTGGCATTGAGGATGATGTCGGGAAGGCCCTTGAGCTTCGACTTCTTCATCGCGGGCAGGATGGTGAGCCACGCCGTCATGTAGGCACCAAGACAGGTGAAGCCGATGTGGCCGAAACTGATGACGCCGGAGTTTCCGATGAACACGTACAGGCCGACGACCAGAACGATGCGGATGAAGATCTCGATCACCGTCTGGTTGAAGGGGCCGGTTCCCACGATCAGCGCGGCAAGCGCAACGATGGCCAGGATCGCAATCAGGATCACCGGCGTCGAGAGTGTGCGTTGCAGGATGGTCTGGCTTCTTTGCATCGCGGTCACACCCTCTGCTTCGCGGACTTTTGGGTGAAGAGACCGTTGGGCCGCCAGATCAGCATGAAGATCACGGCACCGTAGACGAAGGCGTCACGGAAAGGCCGCGCATCCGGCGGCAGGTAGGCTTGCATCAGGGATGACAGCCCGCCGATCAGGAAGCCGGCAAAGACCGCGCCCGGGAGGCTGCCCAGACCGCCCACCACGGTTGCGACGAAGGCAACAAGCATCAGGTTTGCACCCATCTGGATATCGGCGGTGCCGGATTGGGTGGCAAGGATCAGGCCCACAGCGGCGGCGAGCATGCCGGAGAGCGCGAAGGCCATCATGATCACGGTGTTGGCCCTGATGCCCAGCATGCGTGCCATGGTGAAGTTTTCGGCTGCGGCACGCATTTCCAGGCCATAGCGCGTGTGCTTGAGGAAGAGGACGAGGCCGAGCAGGATGACAAGCGTCACCGCGATGGTGATCACCTGCAACAGCGGGATGCGGGCGCCGAAGATTTCCAGCGGCAGGCTCACCGCCGACCACAGGTCGATGGACTTCGGCCTGCTGGAATAGAGCATCAACAGGAAATACTTGATGACGAATCCCAACGCGAAGGACGCGATCATCATGGTTGCCGGATTGGCATTGCGGAAGCGGCGGAAGACGAGGATCTCCGAAAGAACGGAGATGCCCGCGCCCAGGACGAGGATGACGGGAATGAGAACCCACGCCGGGAGGTTTCCGAGGAAGACGATCGCCGCCGCATCGATGGAGGGCCAGAGCATGGCAAAGACACAGAAGGCAATGTAGTCGCCATGGGCAAAGTTCACGAGCCGCATCACGCCGAAGATGAGGGCGATGCCAAGGGCGCCGAGGGCATAGAGGCTGCCCAGGCTGAGAGCGTCAAAGAAGACCTGGAGGAGTGCTGTCATCTCAATGCTCCTCGATGCCGAAGTAGGCGTTGCGCAGCGCGTCGCTCCGGGCAAGCTCGCGGGCGTCCCCTTCCAGCGCCACCTCGCCGGAGCGGAGCAGGATCATGCGACCGCCCGTCATCATGGCGCGGGTGGCGCTTTGCTCGACGATCAGGAGCGTCAGGCCACGGGTGTCGCGCAGTTTCAGGAGCGCCACATAGACATCGTCAATCACCTTCGGCGCAAGGCCGAGCGAAGGCTCATCAATCGCGATCAGCCTTGGAGCCGCCATCAGGGCACGCCCGATGACGAGCATCTGTTGCTGGCCGCCGGAAAGCAGCCCGGCAGGCTTGTCCTTGCGCTCCTTCAGGACGGGGAAGATGGCATAGATCTGCTCAAGGTCACGCTCGGCGGCATCCTTGTCGGTTCGCATGCCCGTGCCCAGACGGAGGTTTTCCTCAATCGAAAGGGTGCCGAACACATGCCGTCCTTCCGGCACCATCGAGAAGCCCATTCGGGCAATCGCTTCCGGCGACTTTCCGCCTATGGCATGACCGGCGAGCATGATCTCGCCCTGGCGCGGCGTCACCACCCCGGCAATCGCCTTGAGCAGCGTTGATTTCCCCGCCCCGTTCGGCCCCGTGATGAAAAGCGTCTCGCCTTCGCCCATGGCAAATGAAGCGTCACGCAGCGCCTTGAGGCGACCGTAGCTGACGCTGACATGATCCACGACGAGGAGGCTCACAGGATTTCCCCCTCTGCATCTGCTTGCGTGCCCATGTAGGCGTGGCGCACGCGCTCGCTTGCCTTGATGGCGGAGGGCGGCCCGTCTTCGATCACTTCACCCGAATCGAGGACATGGATGTGGCTGCAGATCGACAGCACCAGCCCGATGTTGTGCTCGATGAGGAGCACGCCGCAGCCGACGTCCGTGGCGATGCGGCGGATGAGCCTCACGAGATCGGCGGCCTCCTCCGCCGACATCCCGGCAGCGGGTTCATCCAGAAGCAGGTACTTGGGTTCCAGCATCAGGGCACGGCCAATGGCGACGCGACGCTCATCCGTATACGGAAGACCACCAGCCGTGCGTTCAGCCAGCGAGGATATGCCGATCCAGTCCAGCATGGCCTCGGCCTTTTCCGCCGCTTCACGCCGCGACAGGCCAAGACCCACGCCCGTCACCTCAAAATTGTCGAGAACGGACAGTTCCGCAAAAAGGCGCCCGGACTGGAAGGTTCGGGCAATGCCCCGACGCCGCATCAGGTGCGGCTTGAGGTGCCCCACATCCTCGCCATCCAGAAGGACGCGCCCGTGGTCCGGCTGCTGGAAGCCTGTCAGGACATTCACGAACGTGGTTTTTCCCGCGCCATTTGGGCCGATGAGCCCCGTCACCTCGCCGCGCGGCACGGACAGGGTGACGTTCGACAGCGCCTTCAAGCCATCGAACGCGACCGATACCTGCTGTGCGGAAAGTGCGTTGCCCATGAACCTCCTGCTACCTCTTCTTTCGCGTGATCACATATGAGCCGCTGGCATCGAGCCTGGCGCTCCAGCCCGGTTCGATGACGATGGTCGTGGTCACTTCCTCGATGATGGCGGGGCCCACCACCGTGGCACCCGCCCCAAGCCTGGAGCCGTCATGGATCGCCGTGCGCGAGGCCTTGCCGGAGGCGTCGAAGATCGCCTTGCGGTAGCCCTTGACGGCCTTTGCCGCGCTGCCACCAGCCTTCAGCTTCGGTGCCTTGGGCTTGTCGATGCGGCCGTAGATGGTGGATTCGATGTTCACCACTTCCACCGCATTATGGCGTTCCGAATAGGTGTAGAGTTCTTCGTGGCGACGGTGGAAGGCTTCCTTCACCTTGTCGATCGTCCTGGCGTTGATGGGGAAGGTGCCGATATCGACTGTGCATTCGTGGACCTGGCCCACGTAGCGCATGTCGAGGCTGCGCCTGATTTCGATCCGGTCCTTCGTGAAGCCGTCCTTCTGCAGATGATGAACGCCCTGCTGCTCGATGGACGCGTAGAGATCATCAATGCGGGCGTAAGCCTTGTCGTTGTCGAGACGCAACGGGGCGGTGGCCATGTAGTTGTACTTCACATCTGAAATGATCTGGCCGAAGGCGCAAAGACCGGACGCAAGCTTCGGCAGGATGATGGTATCGATGCCCATTTCGCGGGCCAGGGCGCAGATGTGTGCCGCCGTTGCCCCACCTGCCCCCACCAGCACGAAGTCACGCGGATCATAGCCACGCTCCACCGAAACGCGGCGGATGCCGTTCACCATGTTGTTGTTCACGATGGTGTACATGCCATAGGCCGCGCGCTCGACCGAGATGCCGAGCGGATCAGCCACCTTCTTCACGGCCTCGCGTGCTTTCGCGAGATCAAGCGGCAACTTGCCGCCCAGAAGGCCATCCGGGTTGAGATAGCCCAGCACCAGGTTCGCGTCCGAGGTTGTGGGTTCCGTCCCGCCCTGACCATAGCAGGCAGGTCCGGGTTCGGACCCCGCCGATTGCGGCCCCACCTGGATGATGCCGAGGGAGTCGATCCAGCCAATCGAGCCGCCTCCGGCGCCCAGTGTCTCCACCTGGATCATCGGCACGCCGATGCGATAGCGCAGGAAATCGATATTCTTGTTGAGATTGGTCTGCCCATCCTTGGTGAGGGTGATGTCGAAGGACGTGCCGCCCATATCGACGGTGATCACGTTCTTCTTCTTGAAGGGAGCGCAGACATAAAGCCCGGCCTGTGGCGCAGAGGCAGGCCCGGAGTTGATGGCATAGACCGAGCGGTCGGTCATGGCCTGACCAATGGCAAGGCCGCCGTTCGACTGGAAGTACCGCACCGGCTGCTTTGCGCCCAGGGAGCGGAAGTAGGCATCCACCGCCGAGACGTAGCGGCGCATGACAGGCGCAAGATAGGCGTTCACCACCGCGGTTGAGGTGCGGGTGTATTCGCGCACCTGCGGATAGAGTTCCGAGCCGACCGTGAGAATGACCCCCGGAAGCATCTCGCGCACGATCTCCGCAGCCCGGCGTTCATGGGTCGTGTTGAGCACGGACCAGACAAAGGAAATGGCGACGGTCTCAACCCCTTCCTTCCGGAACAGCTCGCAGGCCGCCCGAACGTCCTGCTCCTCCATCGCGGTGCGCACCGAGCCGTCCGAGAGGATCCGCTCACGCACACCCTTGCGGAGGTAGCGGGGCACCAGCATGGTGGCCGCCGGATACTCCGGATCGTACCGGAAGCCATCTTCCTTGTGGCCGTTGCGGATCTCGATCGAGTCCTCATGCCCTGCCGTGCAGATGAGACCGGTCTTGCCGCCGCGATGGGTGATGAGGGCGTTGAGGCCGACAGTCGTGCCGTTGATGCAGAGATCGCAACCGGCAACGATATCAGATGCGGGAAGGCCAAGATCATCGGCGATGAGCTTCAGGCCGTTCTCGATGGCCTTGGTGGGATCGGACGGCGTCGAGAGCGCCTTGAAGAGCTTCACCTCGCCGGTCTTCTTGTTGGCGATCACGAAATCGGTGAAGGTGCCGCCGGCGTCGATGCCAAGACGAAACTGGTTCATGGTCCTGTCCTCCTCAAGCCGCCGCACGCAGCGCCCTGGTGGCGCTCATGTCGACTTCAAGGGTTTCAGGATCGGTGATCACCACACCGTAGTCGTCCCGCGCACCTTTCAGCGAAACGAGACCGTTCTTCACATCCCACACCACCTTCTCGATGGGCCGTTCATAGGGATTGCCGTAGCCCCCTCCTCCGGGATTCATGTTGGTGACTGTTTCACCGGGCTTGATGGTCTCCATGATGTTGGTGCGAACGACATTCGTCTTGCCCGCCTTCTTCAGTTCGACACGACCGACCTTGGAGTCGATGTCGCGGGAACGCGCCCCGGCAGCGCCCATGGCGGGAATCCGCCGTCCTTCGCCAAACCCGATGCACAACATGTCCTTGTCGAGCGGTTCCACTTCCCACGCCGTGCCGGAGCCGCCCCGGAACTTGCCCGCACCGCCCGAGTCCGTCATCAGCGAGTAGCGATGGATGATGATGGGATAGGAGTATTCCAGCAGTTCCACATCACCGGATGTCAGGGCACCGAAGCAGCATTCGGGACCGACGGCGTGCCAGCCATCCTGCTGCGGCGTGGCCCCGCCGCCGGAAATGATGGTGGCGAGCACCATCGTCACGAATTCCTCGTTGGTGCGGGAATCCCAACCCGCAACATTGAGGCCGTTGGCGTGTCCCCAGGACGCCGCAACCTTCGACGGCATGGCCTTCTCGAAGGCGAGGCGCACGGCATCCGTCAGGGTTTCCATCGGGGTCGTGGTGCAGTTCATGTGGGGGGCCGGTTCCTGCGCATTGCAGATCGTGCCCTTGGGGCCGAAGTCCACGCTGACGCAGCGATAGAGGCCCTCGTTGTAGGGCGGCGGCAGCGCCGCGAACATCATCAGCCCGAGATAGACGCCGCTGTGCGAATTGCCTTCGTAGGAGTTGATGAAATAGGGAATCTGCGGTGGCGACGAGATGGCAATGTGGCAGGTATCCTTCTTGATCGTCACGGTCGCCTTGATCTCGAAATCGCCGAAGCCGTGGCCCGCATCCTCCAGGATGGCGACGCCTTCGTAAGTGCCGTCCGGCACCGAGGCGATGAGGGTCCGCATGTGACGGTCTGCCATGCCGAGCAATTCATTGATGCAGGCATCCACCGTGGAAGAGCCATACTTCTCGATCATGGCGAGGAGATTGCGCTCGCCCACCTGGCAGGCGCCGATCAGGGCATTGAAATCTCCCTCCTGGTCGCGCCGCGCCCGCATGTTGGTGAGGATCATGTTGATCACGTCGGTCCGGGGCTTGCCGCGATCCCAGATCTTCACCGGCGGAATGCGCAGGCACTCGGCATAGATTTCCTTGGCGTTGGGATTGTAGCCCGCAGGCACAGGCCCGCCGATGTCGGTAAGATGACCCTTGCATACCGTCCAGTAGACGAGCTTGCCCTTGTGGAACACGGGCTTGTACATGCAGGTATCGATGGCGTGGCTGCCCCCGAAAACCGGATCGTTGTGAAGGATGAGGTCGCCCTCGTGGATGTCGTCGCCGAAGAACTTCGCGACGGCCTTCATCGCCGGGATGAGCGACCCGAGATGGATGGGGATATCCTGCCCCTGCAGGATCATCTCCGGCTTGGCGTTGAAGAGGGCGGTGGAATAGTCGTGCGCCAGGTTGAACACCGATGAGCGCGCCGTTTTCTCCAGCGACAGTGTCATTTCACGCTGGGTGGTTTCCAGGACGCCGCGCACCACCGACAGCGTGATGGGATCGACCTTTGATTTCGCTTTGGATTTTGCCTTCATCATGTCCTCGCTCGCTGCTGGCCCGGCAGGACATGGATGGGCGATGGGCCACGACGTGACCGCAAGACCTCCCCCAGTCCGGCAACTTGCGTGCCAGTTAAGGGAGTGAGGCTAGGGGCCAGCGCGCCGCAAGGTCTTTGCGTGTGGTGAACATGCATTTGACGCCGGGCGCACTTGGTGGTGTTCTCGTTGCACGCAAGGTTTGGACCAACTATCGTCCGGTGGTCGCGGGAGAACCTGCCATGAAGACGCTGATCACGACGGCGGACACACAGCCGAGGGAACGGAGCCGGCACTGGCACGAAGCCATCGCCGCCACCTACTTTCCGCTCGATCTCACCTTCCGCGAACCGGAACGCTTTTCGGGAGAGGTCACCAGCTGGGATCTGGGCAACAACGTCTCGCTTTCGCGCCTGACCTCCGAAGCGTTGCGCTATCAGCGCCTGCCGCAGCATTTTCGCGCCGAGCGTGACGAGCATTTCCTGGTCACGGTTCCGGCGCAGTCGGAAATCTTCTTCTCCCAGTGCGGGAAGGATGTGCGTTGCAATCCGGGTGGCTTCATCCTGGAGCGGAGCCACGAGCCATACGAATTCAGCCACAGCGAAGCGGCTGACCTCTGGGTGCTGAAGGTCGAGGCGAAGGCCCTGGGCGGTCGCATCCGCCAGCCGGACCGCTTCTGCTCGCTGCAATTCAATGCTGCCGAAGGTGCGGGCGGCCTTTTCGCCGACATGCTCCATCTCATTCCGCCGCGCTTCGATGCCATGACAGCGGAGACGCGCAACACGGTCGGCCTTCAGCTTGTCGACCTGCTTGTGCTGGCGCTGCGGGCCGACGAACGGACGCTGACCAGCGGGGCATCCAGCGTGCGCGTGGCGCATCTCACCCGCATCGAGAGTTTCGTGCGGCGCAACCTCGGCAACAACGAACTGTCTCCCGAAGCAATTGCCCGCGGCTGCGGCATGTCCACCCGCTACCTGCACGAACTCTTCCGCGACACCAACCAGACCGTGGGAAGCTGGGTGAGGGACCAGCGGCTGGAAGCATGCCGCGAGGCATTGTCCGACCCCGCCAACACCATGACGGTGGCCGAGATTGCCTACCGCTGGGGGTTCAGCGATCAGGCGCAGTTCTCGCGGAACTTCAAGGCCCATTTCGGACTCTCGCCTAAGGATTACAGGGCCCAGGCGCGGGCAAGGCCCGCACCCGGGAATTTGACCTAGTCACGCGTGGCGGCGTTCCAGCCCGCGGCAAGAAGTGCCGTGGCCAGCGCCGCCTTCAGGGCTTCGGCGGGAAGGAAGGGCAGAAGCCCGGCAGCCACGGCCTTCTCGGCGCCGGTGAAGCCCGCCAGCCAGGCTACTCCCAGCGCAAAAATGAGAATTTCACCCAGCAGCATCAGCGCAATCACTTGCACCGGTGAGCGGCCAAGGCCCCTGTCGGTGAGGTGGCCCATGACGACCGCCGCAAGCAGGAAGCCGACAAGATAGCCCCCCGTGGGGCCGGCCATGTAGGCAAGTCCGGCCCCGCTTGCGAGAACCGGAAGGCCGACAGCACCGGCGGCAAGAAAGGCAAGCAGTGTCGTCCCGGCGAGGCGTGCGCCGTAGCCCGCGCCGATGAGCAGCACCACGGCCGTCTGCAAAGTCATCGGCACAGGCCAGAACGGCACCTGCACCTTGGATGAGACGGCCAGGGCGAGCACGCCGATGGCCACGAGCGCGGCCTTTGCGGCGGCGCTTTCGGCGGCACGCGGCCAGAGGGAGGAAGCGAGAGTTGAAGTTTGCATGGTCATGTCCTCACAGGATGTCACGGATCTTGTCGAGCAGCCTGGCGCGGTCCTTGCGGGCCTTCAGCGCCTGCGCCACCGTGACCTCGACGAAGCGGGCCTGGCTGTGCGGCTGCAATTGTCCGATCAGGTCCATGTCGGCGGAGATCACGGTGCCCACCATGAAGTAGCCGCCACCCGAAACGGCGTCGCGGTGAAGCACGATCGGTTCCGTGCCCCCCGGCACCTGGATGGAGCCATAGGGATAGCAGGCATCGACAATGTTGGACGGATCGGACCCCGCGCCGAAAGGCTGTTCGCGGGGCACGAACTCAAGCGCCTTGCCGCCACGGAAGCGATAGCCGATGCGGTCCGCCTCCGGTGCCACCTTCCAGGTGTCCGCAAAGAAGTGCTTGCCCGCCTCGGTGGTGATGCGGTGCCAGTAGAGCCCCGGCACCATGCGCAGTTCCGCCGGCGCAGAAGGACCGCGCCGCAGCTTTTCAGGAATGGTCCGGCCTTCCTTCGCCGCCCTGCCCTTTCCGGTCGGGAGCTTGTCGCCCGCTTCCAGCTTGCGGCCCTTGAAACCGCCGAGTGCACCCAGGGTGTAGGTGGAGCGCGAGCCAAGCACGACGGGCACATCGATGCCGCCGGAGACCGCGATGTAGGCACGGGCACCCTTCTTGAGGAAATCGAAGCTCAGGGTCTGCCCCTTCTTCACCTTGAAAGAAGTCCACAGCGGCTTTGGCTCTCCGTCCACTTTCGGAGGCAGTTCGGCACCGGTCACGGCAACCGTTGCGTCTTCCGTGAACTTCAGTTCCGGCCCCATGAAGACCGCTTCGAGGACGGCGGCGTCTTCCTTGTTTCCGACCAGCAGGTTGGCGCAGCGCAGTGCAAAGCGGTCCATGCCGCCCGAAAGCGGAATTCCGATATGATAGTAACCAGGACGGCCCAGGTCCTGAACGGTGGTCGAAAGACCGGGCTTCACGACATTAACGGCCATTGAGCGCCCCCATCAGCTTGGCATTGTAGCCATCCATGTCCTTCCTGAATTCATCGAGCGAGAAGGACACATCGCGCATCTTCGGCGTGAATTTGCCCTTGTCCACGGCAGCCACGGTCTCATCGTATTCGGCGCGGTCAATCGGTTTCCACTTCACGATGTCACCCGGCTTGAACAGGCACATGAAGTCACGGAGGTACTTGATCTTCTGGTTGGGGTCGTAGATCGGCATCGGCGTTATGCCGAACATCTGATAGCCGCCTGCGCCACGAACCGAATAGATGCACCCGAAGCAACCGCCATGGCCTACCGTGAGTTTCGGCGTGTCGGTACGCGGGCGCAGGTACTTCGGTGACTGGATCTGCCGCTGCCTGTCCACCATCTGGTAGAGGAACGGCAAGCCCGCGACAAATCCCACCATGGAAACAAACCAGGGTGCGCCCGAATGGGCCTTGATGAAGCCGTCCACCCCGTCAAGGTTGTTGATGCGGGCGGTGTACTCGATATCGGTCGATTTCGGATCCTGGTGCCGTTCGCGGAAGCGCATCAGCGTTTCATGCGTCCACGGATCGTTATAGAGCACCGGAATCTCGATGATGCGGGTCTTCAGCGTATGCTTGCCCTTGGAGGCATCCCGTTCGATCGCCTTCAGTTCCTTCAGCATATCGGCGGGCTTGATGACATCCGGATTGAACTTGATCTGGTAAGAGGCGTTTGCGGGGCAGATTTCCGTGACACCCTTGATCCTCGCCTTCTTCACGGCATTGGTGACGGACAGTGACTTGAAGAAGGCTTCAAGAGACATGGCTTCGTCGCATTCGACAAAGATGTGCTCGTCACCGCCAAATGAGTACCTGCTTTTCATGTGTGGCCCGCCTCCTTCATTGGGTCAACCGATGGGCATTCTTTTCCAGCCACGGCTCCAGCCAGCGCGTATGCACATCGCTTGCAAGCACCTGCGGGTCCGTGGCGAGAATCTGGTGGAGTGATTTGGTGGTGGCGAGACCCTGCACATCAAGCTCCGCGAGGGCGCGGGCCATGCGCGTGATTGCGCCTTCGCGCGTCTCGTCCCAGACAATGAGCTTGCCAAGAAGAGAGTCATAGAAAGGCGGCACCTGATAACCGGCATAGAGCATCGTATCGAAGCGCGTGCCCGGACCTCCCGGCACCTTCAGGCTTTCCACCGTTCCCGGTGCAGGCATGAAGTTCTTCGCCGGGTCCTCGGCATTGATCCGCACTTCGATGGAGTGGCCGCGCCGGGTCACATCTGATTGGCTGAAGCGCAGGGGTTCGCCCGCGCAGACACTGATCATCTCGCGCACCAGGTCGATGCCGGTGATCATTTCCGTCACCGGATGCTCCACCTGGATACGGGTGTTCATTTCGATGAAGTAGAAGGACTGGCTCTGGTCATCGTAAAGGTATTCCAGCGTGCCCGCCCCTCGGTAGTTCGTGCTGGCGGCGAGGGCAACGGCGGAGGCACACAGCTCCTGGCGGACCTTCTCCGGCAGGATGGCAGACGGCGCCTCCTCCCACACCTTCTGGCGACGGCGCTGGAGGGAACACTCCCGTTCAAAGCAATGAATGGCATTCCGCCCATCGGCGAGGATCTGCACTTCGATGTGCCGCGCCCGCTCGATGACCTTTTCGACATAGAGTCCGCCATCTCCGAATGCCGCCTTTGCTTCGGCACTCGCCTGCGGCATCAATGTCTCGAATTCTTCCATTGAATGCGCAATGCGAATGCCCCGGCCACCGCCCCCGGCCGCAGCCTTGATCATCACCGGAAAGCCGATCTGGGCCGCCACCCGGCGGGCCTCGTCCGGATCATCAATCCTGCCTTCGGAACCCGGAACGCATGGCACGCCCGCCTTCTTGGCAGCCACGCGGGCCGCCACCTTGTCGCCCATGGTGCGGATCGCGTCACCCGACGGGCCGATGAAGACAAGCCCCGCTGCCGTCACGGCGTCGGCAAAGCCGGCATTCTCGGCCAGGAAGCCATAACCGGGATGGACGGCATCCGCACCCGTTTCCCTGGCGGCATTCAGGATGGCGTCGATGTTGAGATAGGACCTGGCAGCATGGGGCGGGCCGATGTTCACCGCTTCGTCGGCCATGCGCACCGCCAGGGACTCCACATCAGCCGCGCTGTGCACCTGCACGGTCTTGAGTCCAAGCTCCCGCGCTGCCCGGATGATCCGGACGGCGATCTCGCCCCTGTTGGCGACGAGGAGCTTCCTGATCTTCATGGCTTCAACCGATTTCGGCGAGCGGCTGTCCCGCCATCACCGGTTCTTCATTGTCGGCAATGAACTTCACGATCCTGCCCGCCGCTTCCGCCTTCACTTCGGTGAACGACTTCATCACCTCGATGAGGCCGATCACCTCTCCCTCCGCCACCATGTCACCGTCGTTCTTGTAGGGCGGCTTGTCGGGCGAGGGCCGGCGGTAGAAGGTTCCCGGCAGGGGGGACAGCAAGTGCTTGCTCATGGGGCTCTCCAAAATCTCAGGATGTGCGATAGGGTTTGATGGCCTCGCGCACGGCAAAGGCAATATCGACGGCGTTCGGCGTATCGGAATGAACACAGATGGTGGCGGCCCCCACGGCAGCGTCCTTGCCGCCCACGGTCTTCACCTTGCCTTCACGAATGGCGCGCACGCACTTCGAGGCGGCGTCGGCGGGATCCTTGGCGTCGTGCTCGCGGGTGATGATCAGGCCGCCGTCATCATTGTAGTCAAGGTCGGCGTAGAATTCCGGCACGAAGGTGTGGCCTCGCGCGGTGTAGACCTTCTGGTGGTTGGTGTTGACCATGCCGAAAAGCGGCACCTTGAAAATATCCGCCACGTCGCACACCGCGTGGGCCACGTCTTCCATGCGGGCCGCCATTCCATACAGCGAACCATGGGGCTTGATGTGACTCAGCGTCATTCCCTCAGCATCGAGGAAGCCCTTCAGCGCACCCACCTGGTAAATCAGGCAGTTGGCCAGTTCCTCCCGGCCGATCTTCATCTCGCGGCGGCCAAAGCCCTGCAAATCCGGCAGGGACGGATGTGCGCCCACCTTCACGCCGTGCCGCTTGGCGAGTTGGACCGTCTTCCGCATGTGGTTGAAATCAGAGGCATGGAAACCGCAGGCCACATTGGCCTCGTCGATGAGCGGCATCAGCCCTTCGTCGTCACCCATCTTGTACAGGCCAAAGGCTTCGCCCATGTCGCAGTTGATCGCTGCCATGCGTTTCTTCCCTGTTGTCCGGCAGGTTTGGCGCCCGCCCTTGTCATTTTTTTTCAGATTGTGACGGAGGCCCGATATTGTAAAATACGAAAAATTGCTAACCGATATCGGAAAATTCGATAATGCCACTTTCCCTCAAGCAGATCCGGTATTTCATCGCGACAGCGGATGCAGGTCAGGTCAGCCAGGCTGCGATCGAAGTCAATGTGTCGCAATCGGCCATCACCGCAGCCGTGAAGCAACTCGAACACGACCTCGGCGTCACCTTGTTCCGGCGCCATAATTCCGGCGTATCCCTGACGGCCGAGGGAACGCGCTTCCTGCAGCATGCCCGCAACATCATGGCTGCCGTGAACAGTGCCGAAAATGCCCCGCTCACCGAGGAAAAGGCCATCACGGGCACGGTGAAGCTGGGTGTTTCGTACACGGTTGCGGGCTACTTCCTGCCCCGACACTATGCCCGCTTCAAGCGCAGCTTCCCCCGCGTCAAGGTGGATATCTACGAGTTGCCGCGCAATGCCATCGAAGGCGGCCTGAAGGATGGCTCGCTCGACATGGCGGTGATGCTCGTCTCCAACATGGCGGACCGCAATCACCTCGCCTACGAAACCCTGTTTCGGTCGCGCCGCCGCCTCTGGCTGCCGGTGGAGCACCCGTTGTTGCAGGCGGAAGTGATCACCCTCGAAGATGTGATGCCGCTGCCCTACGTGATGCTCACCGTGGACGAAGCCAGCCGCACGGCACAACGCTATTGGCAGCCAACGGGGCTAAAGCCGAACATCGTTTTCAACACATCGTCGGTGGAGGCGGTGCGCAGCATGGTTGCCGATGGCATTGGCGTGACCATCCTGTCTGACATGGTCTATCGCGCCTGGTCGCTGGAGGGCCAGCGCATCGAGCTGCGCAACATCGCCGCCGACATCCCGACCATGGACGTGGGCCTGGCCTGGAACAAGAAGCGCGTTCAGTCGGATGCCACCAAGACACTGCACGAATTCTTCAGCCTGTCCTTCGGCGGCGCTTCCGGCTGATCCCTACTTCATTTCCACTTCGATGAAGGCGCATTCGAATTCATTGCCGTTGATGACATCGTGTTCCACTCCCTCGTTGCGGAAGTAGGGAATGCCATTCTTCATCGGCGCCAGGGTGCGCTTGCCGCCCCCCAGATCGATTTCGAGCTGGCCATCGAACAGGGGAACCACAACATAATCATAGGCATGCCGGTGCCAGCCGGTGTTGTCGCCCTTCTTCCGGAAGCGCCATTCCGTGACGCGGACCCGTTCGTTGTCGATGAAGACGGTGGGGATGGCATTTCCGGGCTTGGCGCTGTCACACATGGTCGTTTCTCCTCGCGCAAGGAGAAACCCGTCCCCGCCACCTGTCAACCTTCCAGAAAATCCTGCTTGTGTGACCAAGTCACAGACGGACCGGTGCGGGGGCCGCTATGGGTAGCCTTACCAACCAAAGGAGGTTCATCATGAAGACCAATGAAGGCTCAATCGACCGCGCACTCCGCATCATTGTCGGGCTTGGCGTCCTGTCGCTCGCATTCGTCGGGCCGCAGACGCCGTGGGGCTACATCGGCATCGTGCCGTTGCTGACCGGCCTGATCGGCTGGTGCCCGGCCTACACCCTGCTCGGCATCAACACCTGCCCGGTGAAGAAGGCCTGATCAGGCAACGGAAGGCACGGGAACGGCCTCCATCAGGGACCTGGTATAATCGTGGGCGGGGCTCTCGAAGAGCTTCCGCCGCGATCCCATTTCGACAATGCGCCCGCCCTTCATCACGGCCACCTTGTGCGACATGTATTCCACGACCGCCATGTCATGCGAGATGAAAAGGTAGGACAGTCCCAGTTGCTCCTGAAGCTCCAGCATCAGGTCGAGCACCTTCGCACGCACTGAAACATCAAGTGCGGCGACGCTCTCATCGGCCACGATGAGCCTGGGATTGAGCGCCAGCGCCCGCGCAATGCAGATGCGTTGCCGTTGCCCGCCTGAAAACTCGTGCGGATAGCGTGCCGAGGCATCGGCGGGCAACCCGACCCGATGCAGCAATCCCGCGACCTTCGCCTCGCGCTCCCCCTCGTCTGCCAGCCCGTGAATCAGGAGCGGCTCCGCAATCGCCTCGCCCACCGCCATGCGCGGATCGAGCGAGGCGTAGGGATCCTGGAAGATCATTTGCGCCACGCGCCGCACCGGGCGCATCTGGCCCGAACCAAGCCCGCTGATCTCCGTGCCGCCGATCTTCACGCTGCCTGAGAAAGGAACAAGGCCGAGCAAGGCCTTGCCGGTGGTGGACTTGCCCGAACCGCTTTCACCCACAAGTCCCAGCGTCTCGCCGGGCAAGATGGCGAAGCTCACGTCCTGAACCGTGGCGGCAGTGATGGCGGCGCGCGCAAACCAGCGCCTCGCCGCAGCATAGGTCACCGAGAGGCCGTTCACCTCCAGAACGGGCGACGTGGCAGGAACGGGCGCGGGCCTGACCGCCGATACCCTGGGCGGCCCGTCGGTGCCGCTCCGTGAACCCAGAGCCAGAACGGAACCGAGCAGCCCCTTGGTGTAGGCTTCTCGCGGCGTGTTGAAGATGCGTGAGGCGGAACCCTCCTCCACGCAACGGCCCTGTTGCATGATCAGCACACGATCGGCCATCTGCGCCACAACGCCCATGTCGTGGGTGATGAGGATGATGGACGTGCCGAATTCCTGCTTCAGTTCCTTCATCAGCTTCAGGATCTGCGCCTGCACCGTGACATCGAGGGCCGTCGTGGGTTCATCCGCAATCATCACCTTGGGGCGGCAGGACAGCGCCATCGCAATCATTACGCGCTGGCGCATGCCGCCTGAGAGTTCGTGGGGAAACTGCCCCATGCGCTTCGCAGGTTCCGTTATGTGAACGGCATCGAGCATCCGCAGCGCCACGGCAGCGGCAGAGCTGCCCTCATCCTTGCCATGGGCGCGGATGGCCTCGGTCAATTGCGCCCCCACCGTCATCACCGGATTGAGCGAGGTCATCGGCTCCTGGAAGATCATGGCGATTTCGCCGCCCCTCACCTTCCGCATTTCACCGTCGGGAAGACCCACGAGTTCACGGCCCTCCAGGGCGATCGAACCTTGCGAAACGCGCAGTGAAGCCTTTGGCAGAAGTCCCATGATCGCAAGCGAGGTCACTGACTTGCCGGAGCCGGATTCACCGGCAATGCACAAGGTCTCGCCGCGCCTGAGCGCGAAGCCGACATCCTGCAACACCGGCTTCAGGCCCGTGGGCGTTCGTGCATCAACGCATAGTCCCGAAACGGAAAGAAGGGCGGGCACGTCAGCCATCAGGTGAAGACGATGCGCGGGAAGTAGAAGGACACCACCCAGTTCGGCATGTCGACGATCTCGCTGATGCGAAGATCGCCGCAGACCGAGCAGAGCATGTAGGCATCGACAGGATTGAGTCCGTGCTCGGCAGAAAGAAGGTCAACCATGCGGGCCACGGCCTCCCTTGCTCCCGTCATCAGGTCAGGACCAATGCCGGTTGTCACTTCATAGCCTTCCGCATCGAGATGGCGGGTCACGGGCCCCGTTGTGGTGAAGCGGGGTGCCGCGAGGTTTGCACCCTTCACGACCTCCACTGTCGCTTCCACATCCATGCGGCTTTCAATGGCCGTGCCGCAGACTTCGCCATCGCCCTGCGCGGCATGGGTGTCGCCGATCGAGAACAGTGCGCCCTCCACCTCGACCGGAAGATAGAGCGTGACGCCGGCGGTAAGATCGCGGATATCGAGATTGCCGCCCACGCGGCGCGGCGGCACCACCGAATGATGTCCCGTTTCGGCGGGCGCCACCCCGATCGTGCCCGCAAAGGGTTTCAGCGGCACCCGGCCCTTGGGGCCGTACAGCGCCGGCGCCATGCTGGCGGCATCATACGTCCACACATGCAGGGCGGGATCCTTGAACTGGTCGGCCAGAAGACCGAAGCCCGGTATGTTTGCCGTCCAGCCATGGCCGGAGGGAATGAACTTGCGCAACGTCACTTTCAGTGCATCGCCGGGCCTTGCGCCTTCCACATAGACCGGTCCCGTGACGGGATTGATCTTGCCGAAATCGAGCGTCGCGATGGAGGCAACCGTTGCATCCGCACCCAGTTGCCCGCCGGAAGAATCCTGGCACTCGAAGTGGATGGTTTCACCGGACTTCGCCACCAGCGCCGGTGCGAAGGAATTGTCCCAGCCAAAGTGATGCTTGGCGCGGTGAATGGTGTGATTGCAGGCAACGCACATGAGCTGAAACTCCGAAAGCTGTGAGGAGTCCCGCAGATGCGCGGGACTCCGGGAGGTGTTGGCTTACTTGACCCAGATCGCGTCGTAATTGATGACGCGCGTCGGATCGATGTAGATGTTGCCCTCGCCGCCCATGCGCAGCGACTTGGCGACAACCCTGCGTTCGTTGGTGACGGGCACCCACGGCGCATCTGCCATGATGTCGGTGAAGATCTTTCCCCAGGCTGCCTGACGCTCTGCCGCCTTGGCAGGGTCGGACATGGAGTCGGC
>JAEUMJ010000086.1 GCA_016792865.1 Hyphomicrobiales bacterium
AGCGCACCGGTGTGGCGCGTGGGAATCTCACCCATGTGCGGCGCATAGGCATGGAACAGGCGGTTCATGATCGCCGTGCCACGCGTGTCCGACAGCAGTTCCGACTGGTAGCCGATGAGGCCGCGTGTCGGCGCGTGGAAGACGAGGCGTTGGCGGCCCGTGCCCGACGGGCGCATGTCGCGGAGTTCGCCCTTGCGTTCGGAGACCTTCTGCACCACCACACCGGCATAATCCTCATCGACGTCGATGATGACCTCCTCCACCGGCTCCAGCTTTTCGCCGGTCGCTTCATCCATCTTGAAGACGACGCGGGGGCGACCCACCGTGAGTTCGAAACCTTCACGGCGCATGGTTTCGATCAGGATGCCGAGCTGCAGTTCTCCACGGCCCGCCACTTCGAATGCGTCTGTTTCGGTTTCGGAAGGCGTCACGCGAAGCGCGATGTTCCCTTCCGCTTCACGCATCAGGCGTTCACGGATGACGCGCGACTGCACCTTGTCGCCTTCGCGGCCTGCCAGCGGGCCGTCATTGATGCGGAAGGCCATGGCCAGCGTCGGCGGGTCGATCGGGGTTGCCGCAATGGGGTCGGTCACGGCGGGATCACAGAAGGTGTCCGACACGGTTGCCTTCACCAGGCCGGCAATGGCAACGATGTCACCGGCGGAGGCTTCCTCCACCGGAACGCGGTCAATGCCGCGGAATGACAGCACCTTGGAAACACGACCGGTTTCGACAACCGAGCCGTCACGCGAGAGAATCTTCACCGCCTGGTTGGGCTTCACCGTGCCGGAGCGGATGCGCCCTGTCAGGATGCGGCCAAGGAAGTTGTTCGCCTCCAGCGTCGTTGCCAGCATGCGGAACGGACCTTCCTCCACCACCGGCGGCGCGACATGACGCACGATGAGGTCGAACAGCGCGTTCATGTTGTCTTGCGGGCCTTCCGGCTTTTCGGCCATCCAGCCGTGCTTGGCGGAACCGTAGATGATCGGGAAGTCGAGTTGCTCCTCGCTGGCATCCAGCGCGGCGAAAAGATCGAACACCTCGTTCACCACCTCGATGTGGCGCTCGTCCGGGCGGTCGATCTTGTTGATGCAGACGATCGGCTTCAGGCCGATCTTGAGGGCCTTCTGCAACACGAACTTGGTTTGCGGCATGGGCCCTTCGGCAGCATCCACCAGCAGCACGGCACCGTCCACCATGTTGAGGATACGCTCCACCTCACCGCCGAAGTCGGCGTGTCCGGGCGTATCGACGATGTTGATGCGCGTGTCCTTCCAGTTGAGCGATGTCACCTTGGCGAGAATGGTGATGCCGCGCTCCCGTTCCAGATCGTTGGAATCCATGACGCGTTCGGCCACCTTCTGGTTGTCGCGGAAGGTGCCCGACTGGGTCAGCAGCCGGTCGATGAGCGTGGTCTTGCCGTGGTCAACGTGGGCAATAATGGCGATGTTGCGCAGATTCATGGGGTTGCGCCTGACTTTCTGAAAACAAGCTACGGGGGAATTTGCGCCGCCGTTAGCACATGCAGCAAGGCTTTGGCAATTTTTCTCGGATAGCCTCTCCCCCCGGAAACTGCCGCAATCCGGCCTCCGGGGAGGATCGTCAACCATGTTCGAGAAAAGCGGCCCGCAACGCGCCCTGGTGCACCTCACGCTGGCCGGGGGCAAGACCATGATGGTGAGCCTGAAACTGCCCATGTCGGGCAAACTTGCCGATGGCCTGAACAACGCCGAGCGTTACCTCGATGTGCTGGGGCCGGAGGGCGAACAGTTCTTTCTCGCCAAGGACATGGTGCACCGCATTGCCGCGGCCGACCCGCCACAAGCCAAGCTGAACATGAACCGCCGCTCTTCGGACCAGATGGGCTTCAACCCGTGGGCCGTGCTGGGCGTGACCAGGGAAGCGAGCCCCGACGAGATCCGCCAGGCGTGGCTTTCACTGGTGAAGATGTATCATCCCGACCGTTATGCCAATCTGGAACTGCCGCAGGAAATGAAGGATTATGCGGCAGCCATGCTGGCCCGCATCAATGTGGCGCACGATCAGCTTGTGGCTTCGGTGACACCGAGATAGCTGTCGAGCCCGGCCAGGAATTCCTGCCGAATGACATCGCGCTCCATCATGATTTCGTGCAGCGCGTCCTGGATATAGACAAGCGACACACCGGGAACCCGTCGGGCGAAATCCTGGGCGGCAGCGTTATCGACCACCCGTTCGCGACCGGCCAGGACCATCAGCACCGGACACTTCGGGCCCTTTGGCCAGTTGCTGCCGCGGATGGAATGCACGCTGTCCATGGTGGCATTGAGCCAGCCGTAGGTGGCCCCGCCCAGGCCCAGTTCGGGGTGACGTTGCAGCGTGATCTGGTCGCGCTCCCACCGGCGCGGATCAAGCGTGAGCGGATTTTCCACATAGTCACGCGCCATCAGGGGTTCACGCCGCATGCCGGGAAGGAGGATCCAGGAAAAGCCCAGGCGGGTCATGACATAGCTCAGGAAGCGGGCAACGGGCCTCGGCCAGAGCTGGTAATTGAGATCGATGAGAGGGGCCGTGACAATGGCCTTCGAGAACCAGGTTTCGCGCAGGATGCTGCGCAGGAGAATGTGCCCGCCGGTTGAATGGGCAAGGGCATAGTAAGGGCCGGGGCAATGGGTGCGCACCAATTGGTCCATGGCCGTGCGCAGGTCTTCGTCGAAGGCGCGGAAATTACCGATGTGGCCGCGCAGGGTGTCTTTCAGGAGGCGCTGCGAACCGCCCTGCCCGCGCCAGTCGAAGCTGGCCACACAGAAGCCGCGGGCCACCAGATCCCGCATGGTTTCAAAGTAACGCTCCATGTAATCGCTGCGCCCGGTGAGCAAGACGATGGTGCCGCGTTCGCCGGTGCCGCATTTCATGCCGCGCAATTCGATTCCATCCGCGGTCTTGAGCGTATGGACTTCGGCCTGCGGCGGCAGGCGGTTTTCAAGGGTGGGATAAAGCTCCATGCCGGGGCCAGCTATAGCAAGCCCACGGCATTGAACAAGCCGCGTTATTTCACCTTCTGCACATCGGTGATTTCGCCCGTCGCGGACGACACCTTGATGACATAGGCATTGGCCGCCCGGCTGGCGTCAAAACTGTAGGTGGCGCCGTTGCAGAGCTTCGGCTTG
Organism: Hyphomicrobiales bacterium; assembly: GCA_016792865.1. Taxonomy (GTDB): domain Bacteria; phylum Pseudomonadota; class Alphaproteobacteria; order Rhizobiales; family Aestuariivirgaceae; genus Aestuariivirga. Next base: position 3,150 of record JAEUMJ010000086.1, read on the forward strand.
ACGCTGGTAAAACCATAGCCGGAGACGATTTCCGCGCCCTTGCTGCAGGCGATTGCACCCTTGGGGGTGGCACCGGTCGCAGCAGGCGAAGCGGCGCTGGCCACCTTTGCCGGTGCCGGATTTGCCTTGGCCGCATTTGTCTGCGTGGCGGGCTTCACGGCAGCCCCTGAGGTGACGGCAGCAGGCTTGGATGCAGTGGTTGCCTTGGGAGCAACCGGCACTGGCGCACTGCCTTTGGTCGAAAGGGTGGTGGTGGGTGAAACCGCATCCGTGCCGCCCTTGATCTCGAAATCGGGCAATGCCTTCGGACTCGGCGTGAGCGCCGACTTCGTCACCGGCGCAGCCTCGGTTTTCGCAAGGCTGGCCGTCTCCACCGGCTTGGTGGCGGGCTTGACCTTCGGCTTCACCACCACGGTAGCGGTGGAACCGGGCTTCGCTGCCGGCTTGGACGCAACGGCCTTCTTTTTCTTCTTCGGCTTCACCGGCTCTTCATAGACCGGCTCAAGATCCTGCTCGTCATAATAGTCACGCACCACATCGCGGTGACGCTTGCGGCGCGGATAGACCACCACATCCTCTTGCTCGTCGTAGTAGTAGTCCGACGGGCCATCGAATTCATTGAAGAACGGCACATAGACGCGCGGCCAGATGCGGTGGCGATGATCGGCGAAAGCCTCGGCGGTCGTCTCGACGATGGCGAACATCGCAAGCAGCGAAATGGCGGTGGTACGAACGATACTCATGACAGTGTCCCCAAAAAAACCTTCTATGCCCAAACCTCTCAGCAGCTCAGATCCTGCTGATGCTCATGAAACCTGTTCTGCCGCTGACCTTGATATGATAGCGCTTGCCCTTCTTGCTGCCAGTGAAGGCATAGGTCGAGCCTGCGCAATTCCGGGTCACGACCTTGGTGAAACCGCGCACGGCCACCCGGTAGCGGGCCTCGCCACAGGTGATGCGATTGTCACCAAAGGAGTCGCGGCAATGGCGGCCAATGCCCATGCAGAAGGGATCGCTGAAGCCATGGCGCATCGGCTTCTTTGCTTCCGCCACGTCCGCAAGCCCGGTCAGGGCCAGGGCGGCAAGGGCTGCGATCACGAGTTTGCTGGTCATTGGGTTTCGCCTCCGGTTCAGGAACGCGCCTGAACGCAAGCTGTTCCTAAGGGCCGAAAATGGCAGAAACTTGCTGAATGTTAACCGACATTAACGTTCATCTGCGGTTCAGCAACATGACAAGAAAAAGGCAGGACCGGATTTCTCCGGACCTGCCAAGAGGTTGGCCGAGTGAGCTACTCAGTAGATCCGGCGCACCGAAATGATGTCGCCGTCGCGGCGGCTCACGCGGATACGGAACCGGTCGCCATGCTTCCAGCCGGAAAAGATGTAGGTCCGGCCCGTGCAATCGATGGCGCGAACGTCGCGGAAGTGGGCGCTCCTCACCTGCCAGCGGGCTTCGCGGCAGGACACGCCCCAGCTATGCGACGGATAATCGGGTTCGTCATAGATGGGGTACGGCTCAGCAACCGGATACGGACCATCGATCGGATAGGGATCGTAGTAACCGCCGCCGACCACCCCCAGGCCCACATCCACGTGGACCTTTCCGGCCTGGGCCGAAGAGGCCGAAAATCCGGCAACAGCCGCAGCAAGTGCGGCAACGGCAATGAGTGACTTCTTCATGAAACTTCTCCTGGAAACGGGCGACGGCCCCGACGGCCATCTTTGAATCCGATAATGGTGGATACATCCTGAACATGGTCCGAAGATGGCATTCATCGCGCGTTCATTTTCAGCATCACCCCTCTTGAACTCCGCATCTCGCACCCTACCTCTGGATCGTGGCCGCCACGCGGGGCCGCACCAAACCAGTGAAACCCGGCCATTCCGGCGGGTCCGATGCAACACTGCTCAAGGAGAGTGTAACATGTTCGACTATTCCCCCTTCAACCGTTCTTCCGTTGGCTTCGACCGCCTGTTCCGTTTGCTCGATGAAGCCGCAAACGTCGAAAACCAGGCTTGGCCGCCCTACAACATCGAGCGCCTCGGCGAGAACGATTACCGTATCACCATTGCTGTCGCCGGCTTCGGCCCGTCCGACATTTCCATCGAAGCCAAGGGCAACACCCTCACGGTTGCGGGCAAGAAGTCCGAGAAGCCCGACCCATCGGTCGAAGTCCTTCATCAGGGCATCGCGGGACGCAGCTTCGAGCGCCGCTTCCAGCTTGCCGACTACGTGGAAGTGAAGGGCGCGGACATGGTCAACGGCCTTCTCCATATCGCGCTGGTGCGCGTCCTGCCGGAGGCCATGAAGCCGCGGCAGATCGCCATCAACAGCGGCGACAAGCCAAAGGCCATTGAAGCCAAGGCGGCTTGATCCGACGGCGCCTGTCCATACGGCGAATGGCAGGAAGGAAGGGCAGCATGGAATGTGCTGCCCTTTTTCATTTCACGTGGCCCGCAAGCGGTGACCGGCCCGTGCAAAGGCAAGGACGACGAGAACAAGCGCGGCCAACGCGAGAATGGCACAGGCCGAGAAAACCGTATGCACCGAATTGGAAGCCGCGAGGATGCCGAGCATCCACGGCAGGGTGACGCGGGGCAGGCCGCCCACCAGCGCGGTATAGCTCATCGCGGCGGCACGGGCGTTGGGAGCAAGCCGCCCGGCCATGGAAAAGAGGCAGGGGAAGACGAGAGCAAGCCCTACGCCCACCGCCGCGAAGGCCAGAGCCGACATCCAGAATCCGGGAGCGAGGCCCAGCCCGGCGAACCCGGCAACCGCAAGTGAAAGGCCGACCGCCATCACGCGGAGATCACCGAAAGTGGTGCGCAGGTAATCACCGAAAAGCCGCATGGTTCCGCTGCACAGGCCGAAGAAGCAAAGCCCGAGGCCGGAGATGGCTGCAAGCTCCGGGGCAATCGCCGCCAGCAACTGGCCCGACCACTGGATTGCCGCCACTTCACAGGTCACGTTGAAACCGGCAGCCAGCCCGATGATGGTGAGAATGCCGCGCGGCATGGGGGCCTGGCTCTTGCGGATCACGGGCACAACGGGATCGCGTTCCGGCAGGTGCTTCAGGACACCCGCCCAGCCCAGGAACAGCGGCACGCCGGCAAGCAGCGCCCCGAACCACGGCGAGAGCAGAACCGAAGTGAGGCTGCCCAGCAGGGCAAAACCCGCGATCGAAAGCATGGCACAGGCGTGATAGGTGCTGAACACCGGTCGCTGCAATTCATGTTCGACGAGCGAGGCTTCCGCATTCATGAAGATGTCGAGCGTGCCGATGCAGGCGCTCAGCAACAGGAAGCTGACGAAGAATCCCGTCACGGAGGTGGTGAGGAGTGCACCGAGCAGGACCAGGAAAGCCGATGGCAGCACGTAGAGCAGTATGGTGCGCGGGCTTGCGAAACGGTTGATGTAGCCGCCCGCCGCCATGCAGCCGATGTTGATCAGCATGCCGAGACTGCCCGCGATGCCGAAAGCATAGGGCGACATGCCGCTGCGCGTCACCAGGGTGGGAATGGCCCCCGTATGCGTGCCGACGATGGAACCGAAGCCGACGAAGGTCAGGATGATCGCGAGGTGGATGCGCTGCAAGACGTCAGCCCCTGCCGACCAGCGGCATCCTGGTTGCCATCACGGTCATGAACAGCACGTTGGCGTCGAGCGGAAGCTGGGCCATGTGGACAACCGACGAGGCCACGTGGGCAACATCCATGCGCGGTTCCGGTGCCAGCCGGCCGTCGGCCTGCGGCACGCCATCGGTCATTTTCGCGGTCATGTCGGTTGCTGCGTTACCGATGTCGATCTGCCCGCAGGCGATGTTGTATTTCCGGCCATCGAGCGAGGTGGATTTCGTCAGGCCGGTGATGGCGTGCTTGGTTGAGGTATAGGGCGCGGAATTGGGGCGCGGAGCCGTTGCCGAGATCGAGCCGTTGTTGATGATGCGGCCCCCCATCGGCGTTTGCGCCTTCATGATCCTGAAGGCTTCCTGGGTGCAGAGGAAAGGCCCGGTGAGATTGGTGTTCACCACCGCCGACCACTGCTCGAAGGTGAGATCCTCCAGCAGTACCGTGCCCGGCGCTCCCGTGCCCGCATTGTTGAAGAGCACATCGAGGCGGCCAAAGGTCTCCACCGTCCGGGCGAAAAGCGCTTTCACGCTCACCGGATCGGTGACATCCGCCGTCACGCACAGGGCTTTGCCCTTGATCCTCGCCTTCGTCTCCTCCAGCGCCTCCATCCGGCGACCGGTGAGAACGACATCATATCCCGCCTCCGACAAGGCAATGGCGCAGGCCCTGCCAATGCCCGTGCCGGCACCCGTAATCAAAGCAACCTTGTTCATGTGCAATCCGCCCTGAAAGAGGAAAGTGTTCAGATGAGTCCGGCCGCCCGCCCGATGGCCGACAGGCCGGCGACAATTGCCAAGGGCTCTCCATAGCGTGCCTTGGCACCCGCCACCTCCAACGCGGACGCATAGGCGCCCCCGATCTTTGGCGAGGCAAGGATGAGATAGTCTGCCGTGGCATCCCGGCTCATCAGGGCGTGGGCGACCTCCGCCCCAATGACGAGGCCGGAGAGGTAGGAGGCAATCGCCTCGCCCGGAAGCTCGTTGTAGAGGCCAAGACTGCGGGCAGAGAACAGCAGATGGGTCAGCCCGGCCGGGTCGCCCAGCGACGCCTCGACACCCCGGCGAAAGGCAGCGGCATCCATGGACTCTCCGGTGATGAGCCGTCCCAGGATACTGTGCGCCTTCAGCACCGAGTAGGTCTCGCCTGTCACATAGGTGTCGAAGTGAACGATGCGGCCCTGCTCCACATCGATCCACTTGGAGTGGGTTCCCGGCGTGATGAAATGTTTCGCGCCCGAATCGAGCGCCCCGAACACCTGGGTTTCCTCGCTGCGCATCACGTCGTGGCCGAGGCTGGGGCTGGCGTAGTGCAGCCCGGTCGAGAAATGCACCACGCGCCCCGATGCAAGCGGGTGGCGGCGGAGCGCCTTCGCCAGATCGGCAGGTCCGGCCGGGCAATCCACGTAAGGAAGTTCCACCCATCCCTGCCGCGAGGTGATCATGCCGGCGGCAAGAACGGGCAGCCCCACATCCCAGCCCGCCAGCTTCTGCTCCAGGGCCGTCTCGAAGGCGCCGTCCTTGACGGAAAGTATGCCACCCGCATCGGCACGCTCGTCCACCACCTTGCCCGCACCATCGACATGATAGGCGCGGAACGAGGTGGTTCCCCAATCGACCGCAATGAAGCCCATCACAGAGCCTTCACGCCACCGGGCTTGAAGTCGGGCTTCATCTGCTTCAGCGGATTGCGCAGCGGCGCACCGAAGGGCGCAGCTTCGATTTCGAAGATGTCGCCTTCTTCCGTCGCGATGCCGTCGGCAATCGACAGTGTGGCGGTGCCGAAATAGTGGATGTGCAGGTCGCCCGGCTTGCGGAAGGGTTCGTACTTGAAGTGATGGTACTCGAGGTTGGCGAGCGTGTGGGACATGTTGCCCTCGCCCGTGAGGAACGGCTTTTCCCAGATCACCTTGCCCTTGCGGATGATGCGGCTCCGGCCTTCAATGTGCTGCGGCAATGCACCCGTGATCATTTCCGGCCCGATGGAGGAGTGGCGCAGCTTCGAATGCGCGAGATAGAGATAGTTCTGCCGCTCGGTCACATGGTCGGAGTATTCATTGCCCAGCGCGAAGCCCAGGCGCACCGGGCGGCCCTTCCCGTCGATGAGGTAGAGGCCGGCGATTTCCGGCTCCTCGCCGCCATCGAGCGCAAAGCTCGGCTTCGGAAGCGGCGCACCCGGAGCGACCAGCCAGCGGCCATCGCCCTTGTAGAACCATTCCGGCTGCACGCCCGCCGTGCCCTTGGCGGGCTTGCCGCCTTCGAGGCCCATCTTGAACATCTTCAGGCTGTCGGTGAGTTCCGTTTCCTTCGTGTCGAGCTTCTTGTGCATGGAGTCACGCGCCGAGGCCGACCCCAGATGGGTCAGGCCCGTGCCGGTGACGATGCAGTGGGCAGGATCGGGATGATCGACCGGCGGAAGCACCCGGCGCTCCTTCAGGGCGGCAGCATAGCTTTCCCCCTTGGCGGCGGCGAGCTGCTTCACCAGTGACGCAAGGCTGGCACGTTCCACCAGCGCATGTTCCGCAAGCTCCAGCGTGCTGCGCAGGCCCTTGATGGGATGTAGCAAGCCGTTCTTCACGGCGGCGACCTGACGCTTGCCCTTTTCGTTCGTGTACTGAACAATGTTCATTCTCGATGCCTCTCAACCAGCAAATGAAAACTTGGGTGTCCCCCTGACACCCGGATGGAAACAGAACAGCCCCCCTTGCAGCGGATAGCGCGCCATGGAGACCTGATCCAGATGCGCCCGCGACGAGGTGACATACATCGTATCGAGATTCGGTCCACCGAAACAAACGCAGGTCGGCCTTTGGGCGGGCATGGCGATCACCCGGTCGATGCGGCCCCTGGGATCGATCCGGAGGACACAGCCCCCTTCCCAGCGGGCGCTCCAGACAAACCCCTCGGCATCGACGGTCGCCCCGTCGGGGTAGCCATGGGCCTTGCTGTCATTCAGCACCCTGCGGTTCGATAGGTTGCCCGAGGCACCATCGAAGTCGTAGGCGTAGATGATCTGGTTCTTGCTGTCCGAGAAATAGAAGGTGCGGCCATCGGGCGACCAGCAAGGCCCATTCGAGACGCCCACATTGTCTTCCAGCCGGGTGGAAACACCCTGGGCATCGACACGGTAAAGTGCCCCCGTGTCGGCGGGAATGGGCAGGTCTTCACCCTTGGGGCCGATGTTCTGGTGCATGGTGCCGACCCAGAAACGGCCCTGCGGGTCTGCCGCGCCATCGTTGAAGCGGTTGCCGGGGCGGTCCGTCTCCGGCTTGCAGAAGGGGCTGATCGCACCCGTTACGGGGTCGAAACGGTAAAGCCCGTCCTCGCCCGCCAGGAGGATGCCGCCGGATTTGCGGATCGCCATGGCCGTGATGGTGAGGGTCATGTGCCAGAGGCGGTGGGCACCCGTGGCGGGGTCCAGCCGGTGCAGACGCGATGGGCGGGCGATGTCGAGCCACCACAGGCACTGGGCCTTTTCATCCCACATGCACCCTTCACCCAGGCTGTCTGCGGCTGGGACAAGGCAGGTGACCGGAAGAATTTCCATCAGGAACTCCAAAGAAGACAGGCAAATAGAGCCAGAGTTCCAACCTTACAAACCTTTAATGCAGGGTCACCTTGAATATTCGTAATGCACACCCAAGTCCGGAGGAAGCCGGCGCCGGGCCCCTCTGGCAGGAAAGCATCCCCTTTCCTGCGATGTCGGAGCTGGAAAAAAGACCAACATCATAAAGAGAGTGAGCGCCCGGCATGGATTTCATGTTCGCCGTATTGCAGGCCGATGTTTTCGGCACCCCGGCCTATTTCTGGATGGTTTTCATCACGATCGTGGTGGCCCTCCTCGCCTTTGACCTCGGCGTCCTTCACAAGGATGACCATGAAATCTCCGCCCGCGAGAGCTTCCTCATGTATGGTGGCTACGTGGCCATCGCCTTTGCCTTCGGCGCCTGGGTCTGGTGGTCGCGCGGCGCCCAAAGCGGGCTTGAATTCTATACCGGCTACGTGATCGAGCAATCGCTGGCGATGGACAACATCTTCGTCATCGCGACCATCTTCACCTATTTTGCGGTCCCGCGCGCCTACCAGCACCGCGTGCTGTTCTGGGGCATCCTCGGCGCCATCGCCATGCGCGCCGTCATGATCGGCCTGGGAGCGGCCCTCGTCACCCAGTTCAGCTGGATCCTTTATGTCTTCGGTGCCTTCCTCGTCTTCACCGGCCTCAAGATGTTCAAGGCCGGAGACGAACCCGCCGATTTCGAGAGCAATCCTGTCCTCACGTTCCTGCGCAAGCACTTCCGCATCACCAAGGAACTGCATGGTCACGACTTCACCGTGAAGAAGCCGGATCCCAAGACGGGCAAGCTCGTCACCTGGCTCACGCCGCTCGCCGTCGCCCTCATCCTGGTGGAATTCGTGGACCTCATCTTCGCGGTCGACTCGGTTCCGGCGATCTTTGCGGTGACGCTTGACCCCTTCATCGTCTATACCTCGAACATCTTCGCCATCCTCGGCCTGCGCTCTCTCTACTTCGCGCTGGCTGCCGCAATGCACCGCTTCAAGTATCTCAAGGTGGCCCTTGCCACGATCCTGGTGCTGGTCGGCATCAAGATCTTCCTTGTGCCGCTGGGCGTGAAGATCGACACCCTGCTGTCGCTGGTGGTGACGGTCTCGATCCTCGCCGCGGGCATCCTGTTCTCGCTCTGGAAGACGAGCCGGGAAGCCCGGCAGGAGACACTTGCAAACTGAGGCGAAGAAGCTAGATCTTTGCCTCGGCAAGAGGTGAGCAGGGAATCCCATGAAACAGCTTGAACTGATGATAGAACGCGTCATCCTGGCGTCGCGCTGGCTCCTGGTGGTGTTCTACCTCGGCCTGACGCTGGCCCTGCTCCTCTACGGCATTTCCTTTGCCCGCAAGCTCTGGGAGTTCCTCGCCAAGGTCTGGACCATCGAGGAGACGGACGCGATCCTGAAGATCCTGTCTTTGATCGACGCCAGCCTGGTGGCCAGCCTCGTGGTGATGGTCATCATCTCAGGCTACGAGAACTTCGTCAGCCGCTTCGATGAAGCCGAAGGCAAGGAAGGCGAATTGTCGTGGCTGGGCAAGATCGATGCGGGTTCGCTCAAGATCAAGGTGGCGTCCACCATCGTGGCGATTTCGTCCATCCATCTGTTGCAGGTGTTCCTCAACGCCAACCAGTACACCAGCGACAAGATCATGTGGCTGACGATCGTGCACATGGCCTTCGTCTTCTCTGCCCTGTTGCTGGCCTATATCGACCGCATCATGGCCCAGACCAAGAAGGGGAAGGACGGGGATTGATCCCCCGCCCTCCTGACTCTTGCCACGCCGGTCATCAGACCGTGCGCAGGTACCATTCGAAATCGCGCACCGTCGGCTCGGCGAAGAACCGGTCTGCTTCCACTTCCTTGAGGGTGCAGAAGGTGTCCACGAATTCCTTGCCGAAGTATTCCTTGAGGATCGAGGCGCGCCAGAAGGCGTCGATGGCATCGAACCAGTTGCCGGGAATGTACTTCGCCCGCTTTTCGTAGCCGTTGCCGACAACCGGATTGCCCGGATCTTCCTTCTCGGAAATGCCGTAGTGCATGCCCGCCAGGATGGCCGCCATGACCAGATAGGGGTTGGCATCGGCTCCCGACGGGCGGTGCTCGATATGGCAGGCCTTGGCAGACCCCGCCGGAATGCGGAGCGAAACCGTGCGGTTGTTGACACCCCAGTTGGCGGCAACCGGGGCATAGGAATTGCGGCGGAACCGGCGGTAGGAATTGGCGTTGGGCGCGAAGATCAGCATCGACTCAGCCATCGCCGCCTTCAGCCCGCCGATGGCATGCATGAGAAGCTGGTTATCGGCCGGGTTGTCGGCAGCAAAGAGGTTGTTGCCCGCATCGTCCCCCAGGGAAACGTGGACGTGCATGCCTGATCCCGTCCACTGGGAATAGGGCTTGGCCATGAAGGTGGCGCAGAGGCCGTGCTTCTCCGCCGCCGCCTTGATGACCCGCTTCAGCATGATCGCCTCGTCACAGGCCTTGAGGACATCGGCGCGATGGCGCAACACGATTTCCATCTGTCCCGGCGCATATTCCGAGATCAGGGTCTTGGCGGGAAGCCCCTGCAGCTCGCACCACTCATAGAGATCCTTGAAGAAGGGCCCGAAATCATCCGTGTCCTGAAGATAGTAGGCCTGATAATGCTGCGGCCGGGCCTCGTTGATGAGGGAGCGCGGCGGCACCGGCTTGCCCGCCATCGCGGAGGCCCGGTCCATCAGGAAGAATTCCAGCTCGATTGCGCCGACCGGAGTCATGTTGAGGTCGGCCTTGAAGCGGTTGATGATCTTCTCCAGCGCATTGCGCGGATCGGCATAGGCGGGCATGCCGTCGAGATCGTGGATGGAGGCCACGTATTGCGCGGTCTTGTCGAGCCACGGAACGCGATGCAACGTCCCGCTCACCGGCCAGAGCAGCAGGTCACGGTCGCCCTCGTCGAAGACCAGGCCCGTTTCGGGGACATCCTGCCCCGTGGCGTCCAGCACCAGGGCGGAGATCGGGAAGAAGCGGCCATCGTTCCATGCCGGCACCACTTCATCGCGGCGCAGGACCTTGCCGCGGGCCACGCCGCAAAGATCGGTCCAGACGATCTGCACGCTTTCGATGTCAGGATTGGCATCGAGGAAAGCCTGCGCTTCGGCGCCACGCTTCGGGGTTACATAGGTTGACATTTTTTCGTCCTCCCTTTCGGGGAAGTTCAACTCTTCAGTTCGGCAAGGCAGCGGTCAAGCCCGCTGATCAGGGTTTCGACGTGCATATCGGTCGTTGCCGGGCAGATGAGCATCATGTTGTGGAACGGCGTGATCACCACGCCGCGGTTCAGAAGGAAGTGATGCACCGCCTCGTCAATGGGCCGGTGGATCACCTTCGACGCCTCGAAGCCGTTTTTCGGACGTTCGGGGCAGCACATGAATTCCACGCGGGCACCCACGCGGGTCACGTGCCAGGGCACACCATGTTTGATGATGACATCCGCGATACCCTTTTCGAGCCGACGGGCGCGGTCGATCAGGGGCACGAAAGCCTCCTCTGTGAAGAATTCCCTGAGCACGGCCTTGATCAGCGCGAGCTGGATCCTGGAGCCGGACAGTGTGGTTCCGATGCCGGAGCGGCCTTCGCCGCGCCTCGACAGGTAATCGCGGATGCGGGCTGCGGCATCCGCGGAGAAGCCATAGGCGGCGGCAGGAATGCCCCCGGCGATGGGCTTGCCGAAGACCAGGCCATCGGGTTTCAGCCCGGCAAGGCGGGCATAGCCGCCGGGACCGGAGGACAGCGTGTGCGTCTCATCCAGGATCAGGAGCGTGCCGGATTTTTCCGTCAGCACACGGAGCTTTTCGAGGAAGCCCGGCGCGGGCAGCACCATGCCGATGTTGGTCATCACCGGTTCGGCAAGGACACAGGCCACATCGCCCGGCGCAAGAGCGGCTTCGAGCGCAGCCTCGTCGTTGAACTCGACCACCTTGGTGAACTGCGTGAGATCGCGGGGTTCGCCGACGAGGCCGCCCACCATCTTCACCTCGCCGCCATCGGCGGTCACGAAGGTATCATCCACGCAGCCATGATAGCAGTGGTTGAAAACGAGGATCTTGCTCCGCCCGGTGATGGCGCGGCACCAGCGCAGCACGGCGCGATTGGCGTCCGATGCCGTTGCCGTTACCTGCCAGAAGGGCAATCCGAAACGGTCTTCCAGGAGAGCGCCCACCTCGGCGGCATCCTCGGAGGGCAGCATGGTGGTCAGGCCGTTCGCGCCTTCCGCCTGCAGGGCCTTGACCACGGCGGGTGGCGAGTGCCCGAACATGGCGCCCGTGTCGCCCAGGCAGAAATCAATGTAGGCATTGCCATCCGCGTCGATGATATCGACCCCGCTCGCCCGGCTCACGAACAGGGGAAAGGGTGTGCCCCAGTCAACCATCCAATGCATGGGAACGCCGCGCAACCAGTTCCGGGCTGCCTTGCCAGCGAGGGCTTTTGAATTCGGATTGCGCTGATCGAAGAGGTTCTTTTCCCGCTTGAGCATTGCCTCGACGGCGGCATCCGAGATGGGTGAACGCAAGATGGACCTGACTGTTGTTACCGTTGACCAAGGGCTTAGCCGGGTTTAAGGGGCCACCTCAACCCCTCAAGTTTGCAGTGCAACATTCCCCAGGAAAATCAAGCATGAGCCGCATCGTTTTCGTGAATGGCGCCTTCGTCCCCGAAGCGGACGCGAAGATCTCGATCTTCGATCGCGGCTTTCTCTTTGCCGACGGTGTGTATGAGGTGACGCCCGTGGTCAATGGCAGGCTGGTGGACTACGACGCCCACATGGAGCGCCTTGACCGCTCGCTGAAGGAACTGCGCATGGCTGCACCCTGCCCGGCTGCCGAGATGCGCACCATGCACGAGGAACTGGTGAAGCGGAACAGGCTTGGGGAAGGCATCATCTACATGCAGGTCACACGGGGCGTGGCCGACCGCCAGTTCAATTTTCCGAAGGATGCAAGGTCGTCTCTCGTCGGCTTCACCCAAACCATGGCGCTGATCGACAACCCCAACGCCCGCACCGGCGTGAAGGTGGTAACGACGCCGGACATTCGCTGGCTCCGCCGCGACATCAAGTCGGTGATGCTGCTTGCGCCGGTCCTCGGCAAGCAGGAGGCCTATGAAAAGGGCGCCGCTGAAGGCTGGATGGTGGAGGACGGCTTCGTCACCGAGGGCACCTCGTCGAACGCCTATATCGTGAAGGACAACACCATCATCACCCGCCCCCTCTCCAACCGCATCCTGGCGGGCTGCACGCGAAAGGCGCTGTTCCGTCTCGCCCGCGAGCATGGCGTGCGAATCGAGGAACGCGCCTTCACACCGGAAGAGGCGCTCGCTGCCGACGAAGCCTTCCTCACCTCTGCCTCCCAATTCGTCATGCCGATTGTGGAAATCGACGGTCAGCGCATCGGAGGCGGGCAGCCCGGACCCATCACTCGCCGCATGCGCGAATTTTTTCTTCAGGAAGCCCAAAAAGCCTGACAACCCAATAAATTCAAGGGTTGAACATGGTGCAAACAGGCAATCGAAAATTGCAACACAGATGCGATTTTCTTGGTTTATCGCATCTCCTGAGTTGTGATACGCTGGCGCATGGACAAGTTGCCCAGCGCCATCACTTCAGCCGGACCTGACAGGATCCATCGCCGGAAACTCTCCGACGAAGTGTTCGACCGCCTCAAGGAACTGATCGCCAGCGATGCCCACCCACCCGGCAGCCTGATGCCGTCGGAACGGGATCTCATGGCCCGCTTCGGGGTGGGCCGACCGGTTGTGCGCGAGGCCATGCAGCAACTTGAGGTTCTGGGAATGGTGGCCATCAATCATGGCGAGCGGGCAAGGGTTCTGGAAGTCACGCCGCAATCCCTGTTCCAGCGCATGCAAGACCCCGCCCGGCTCATGCTGGCGCGGTCGGCGCAATCACTCGAAAACATGAAATGCGCCCGCATCTTTTTCGAACGCGGCATGGTGCGGGAAGCAGCCCTCAAGGCAACTGCCGACGAGGTGGAACACCTTCGCGCCATTCTCGAAGAGCAGCACAGCCACTTCGGCAATCCCCCGGCCTTCATCGACACCGACATGCGCTTCCACACCGCGATTGCCGCCATTTCCGGCAATCCGCTGTTTGCGGCCTGGAGCGAGGCGATGCTTGGCTGGCTGAAGATCCACCATCAGGAATTGCTGATCTGGACCGGCAAGGAGCACTTCGCGCTTCAGGAACATGCCGAGGTCATTTCGCACATTGCCGCCCATGATCCCGACATGGCGGAACAGGCCATGGTGAAGCATCTCGAACGCACCCGTCCGCTTTACGTGCCGCGCAGCAACTAGGCGCGGGTCAGCAGGTAGGCCGGTGCAGCGCGATCAAAGCCGGTAACGACATAACCGTCCTGAAGGCATGCGGAAAGCTCCGCCCGCACCCGCAACCGTTCCGACAGGGCTTCGGCGGGAGACTGTGCCAGCAGGCGATCGATATCAGCGGGGATGACGACACGCTCCACGTCACCTGCGGCGGGCAGGCGCTGGTCCTGCGCCAAGCCGGCGGCGCGCGGCGTATCCAGCAGCCACTCCGCCAGCAGCCGGTCCGACGGCAGCCCGGCATTGATGCCCGCCATGACCCCGTAATAGTCGCTGTGATAGCTGCGCACGATGGCACCGAGCCGGGCAATGTTGAGATGGGCATTGGTGACGCGCAGGGGATCGAAGGTCCAGCGCACCTCGCGGATGCCGCGCTCCAGGCACCAGGTCCGCTGGTAACGCTTCAGTTGGATGGAAAGCCCGCCGCCACGCATCGACGGATGCACCGCAAGACGATGTGAATGCTGCACATGGGGTTCGCGCGTCGGAAAGGCAAACACGTAGCCCACGAGGTTGCCGGTGTCGAAGGCGCCCGCGACAAGCCCGCCCTCATGCTGGATCACCATCATCAGGTCGGCGGGATCGGCGGTGTCATCCGCACCCCACACCTGCCGCTGCAACTCCTCTGCCGCAAGGAACTCCGGCATTCCAGATAGGTCGCGCAAGACAAGGCTCACGCCGGAAACCTCTCGCGCGATTCCGTGACGCGATCGAGATAGGCCCAGTCGAGGGTAACACCGATGCCGGCGCCTGCCGGCACGGGCATGAGGCCGTCCTTCGTCTCCAGCTTTTCGTTGGTGATGTCGCGGGCGAAGTAGCGGCTGGCACTGGACGTGTCGCCGGGCTTGCGGAAATTGGCGAGTGCGGAGAGGTGGATATTGTGGGCCCGTCCGATGCCCGCTTCCAGCATGCCGCCGCACCAGACCGGCACGGACCACGCGGCACACAGGTCATGCACGCGGCGTGATTCCAGATGACCGCCCACCCGGCCCGCCTTGATGTTGATGACGCGCGCCGCACCGGACGCCAGCGCCTTCCGTGCATCGGCAACGCTGCGGATGCATTCATCAAGGCAGATGGCCGTCTTCATGCGCTTCTGCAACTCGGCGTGATCGTGGATGTCGTCCCAGGCCAGCGGCTGCTCGATATAGTCGAGCGCGAAGTCGTCGAGGGCCATCATCACGTCGGCATCGGCCAGCGTGTAGGCGCTGTTGGCATCGACAGTGAGGTGAATGTCCGGGAACGCCTTGCGCACGGCCGCGACGATTGCAACATCGTGCCCCGGCATGATCTTGAGCTTGATGCGCCTGTAGCCCAGCGCGACATGCTGTGCCACGCGCTCCATCACCACGTCGAGCGGGGCAATGCCCAGCGACACGCCCACTTCGATCTCGCTCTTGCTTCCACCCAGCACGGTCTTGAGCGGGAGGTCGAGAGACTTCGCCCATAAATCCCAGAAGGCCATTTCGATGCAGGCCCGCGCCATGGTGAAGCCGCGCCAGGGCGAAAGGTGCTGGGCCAGGGCTTCCGGATTGTCGAATGACTTGCCGATGACCTGCGGCAACAGCACCGCCCGCAACAGGTCCATTGCGCCTGCCAGGCTTTCGTCGAGATAGTCGGGATAGGGGTCCATCACCCCTTCGCCATAGCCTTCAACGCCATTGCCTTTCAGCACCAGGAGCGGAAAGAGCTTTTCATGCATCGTGCCCGTGGCGATGGTGAAGGGCGTGAGCAACGGCAGGCGCACGACCCGAAGTTCGGCGCTATCGATCTTCAGGGGCATCAGAAGCCCACCCTGTCGCCGCCCTTGAGGGCCAGCATCTCGCGGGCCTCTGCCGGGGTTGCCACGTCAAGGCCGAGTTCCTCGATGATGCGGCGGATCTTCGCCACCTGGTCGGCATTGCTGGTGGCAAGCTGGCCTTTTCCGAGCCAGAGCGAATCCTCAAGCCCGACGCGCACGTTGCCGCCCATCATGGCCGCCTGGGTGCAGAAGGCCATCTGGTTCTTGCCCGCCGCCAGCACAGACCAGCGGTAGCTGTTTCCGAAAAGCTTGTCGGCGGTTTCCTTCATGAACATGAGGTTGCGCATGTCGGCACCGATGCCGCCAAGGATGCCGAAGATCATCTGCACGAAGAAGGGCGGCTTCACCAGTCCCCGGTCAACAAAATGGGCGAGGGTATAGAGATGGCCCACATCGTAGCACTCATGCTCGAAGCGCGTGCCATGGGCCTCGCCGAGGTCTTTCAGGATGCGGGCGATGTCGCCGAAGGTGTTGCGGAAGATGAAGTTGTCGGTGCCGCGCAGGAACGGCTCCTCCCAATCGTGCTTCCACGACTTGTAGCGGTCGGCAAGGCCGAAAATGCCGAAGTTCATCGAACCCATGTTGAGGGAACACATTTCGGGCCTGGCCACCAGTGGTGCAGCCATGCGCTGGTCAACCGTCATGTTGGAGCCGCCGCCCGTTGTGATGTTGATGACGGCATCGCAATTCTGCTTGATGCGCGGCAGGAACTGCATGAACACGTCCGGGTCCGGTGTCGGGCGGCCGTCCTTCGGGTCACGGGCATGGAGGTGAATGATCGATGCGCCCGCCTTGGCCGCCGCAATGGATTGCTCGGCGATTTCGTCCGGCGTCACCGGCAGGTGCGGCGACATGGTGGGCGTGTGGATGGAACCCGTCACAGCGACGGAGATGATGACCTTGTTTGCCATGCGCATTTTCCTTCGGCGTTCTGTTTCAATACCCTAACGCGGGATTGGGCGCTTGTCACGGCGGCGCAGCGGCCATTCAGCCTGTGGACCGCTGTTCCCGGCTGATCTGGTGCATCAGGTCGGCGTTGCGGCGGTACAGTTCGAGATAGGTGGCCATGCGCCGCTCATACACCGGATAATGCTCCGGGTTCGGCTCGACCGTGCGCTCCATCGCCACCCACGTGTTGATTGCGGAAGCGTCCGTGATCAGTCCCGCCGCATAGGCGGCAATGAAGCAATTGCCGTAGGAGGCTCCCATGGTCATCGCGGGAATCCGCTGCGGCACCCTGGTGATGTCCGACACGGCTTGCAGCCACGCCGCATTCTTCGTTCCGCCGCCGACCGAGGTCATGACATTGGCCTTGGCCCCCGCCCTCGCCATCACCTGCAGCGAGTGGTTGATGGAATAGCCCACACCTTCCATGCCGGCGCGGTAGAGATGCGCCCGCGTGTGACCGATATCCAGTCCGAAGATCACGCCGCGCGCGTCCGCGTCGTTGAGCGGCGAGCGTTCGCCGGAGAAGTAGGGCAGCACCACGATGCCGTCGGATCCCGGCGCGACCTTCGCCGCTTCCGCTGAAATGACGCTGTAGGAGTCAGGCCCGCCCGCCCGTTCCGCGGCCACGAGGTCGGCCCCCACGATGTCCCGGAACCAGCGCGTCAGAGAGCCGCTCGTCGCCATGCCGCCATGAAGGCAATAAGTGCCCGGAAAGATGTAGGGCGTGGCGAACAGTTTCTCGTCCATCATCGGCGCATCGCTGAGGAGCGTGATCCACGCCGTCGAGCCATACATCAGCATCATGTCGCCGGGTGAGCGCACGCCAATGCTCATCGCCTCGCTTGCCACATCGCAGGTGCCGATGGTGACGGCGGTCCCTTGCGCAAGGCCGGTGCGCCGGGCGGCCTCTGCCGTCACATGACCGGCCAGTTCGGTTGCCCAGC
Source organism: Hyphomicrobiales bacterium (assembly GCA_016792865.1). Taxonomy (GTDB): domain Bacteria; phylum Pseudomonadota; class Alphaproteobacteria; order Rhizobiales; family Aestuariivirgaceae; genus Aestuariivirga. The sequence continues at coordinate 20,411 of JAEUMJ010000086.1, forward strand.
GCGGTTCCGGCAGGCGGGCGGGATCGACGATGCCTTCGCACAGGTCCGGCGCCCAGGCGAGCTTGTCCGGTTCATAAAGCGGCCCGAAAAAACCGGCCGTCAGGTGATCGATGCAGAAATTTCCGGTGAGGCGTGCCGCAATGAAATTCGCACAGGGCAGGAAGCTGTGCGCCTTCCTGAACACCTCCGGCTCGTGACGCGCCAGCCAGAGGATTTTGGGCCCCATGGATTGCGCCGAAAGGCCATTGCCCGTGCGCCTGAAAATCTGCTCGGCTCCCAGTTTCTTCAGGAGATCATCGATCTCCACGACCGAGCGCGTGTCCACGCCGTACATGATGCCGCCGGAGCGCAGGGGATCGGCATTGGCATCGACGGGCACCATGGAATAGATGCCGCTCAGGCCCACGCTCTTCACGTCTTCCTTCTTCACCCCGGCCTGCTCGATGAGCCGCCGGCAGAGCGTCACGAATTCCCCCCACCAGACCTTCTCCACGTCCTGTTCGACAAAGCCCGGCTTGAGGAATTGCAGTTCATGCTTGATCGCGGCCTGGGCCAGGACCTTTCCTTCGACATCGGAGAGAACGCCCTTCGATTCATAGGAGCCGATGTCAATTCCGATCAGGCAGGTGGGCATATGGTTCCTCGCGGGTTTTCATCCATGCTGCCAGAAAATGGACGAAGGGCAAGGGTGCCACAGCGCAGATGCGAGACAGTGCCCTTTGCCTTTCCTTCAGGTCTGCTACCTTCCGGCCCGTTTGCAGCACCACAGAGGATCACATGAGCCAGTCTCCCTTCTCCATCAGCGGCCGCACGGCACTTGTCACGGGCGGCGCAAGGGGCATTGGCCGGGCCTGTGCCGAAGCCCTTGCAGCGGCGGGCGCGAAACTGATCATCGCAGATATGGATGAGATGGCGGGAAGCGCCACCGCACGAGACCTCGACGGCGCGTTCGTGAAACTCGATGTCACCGACAAGGCCGGGGTGGACCGCATCGCCGCCGGGATCACCGCGCGTCACGGCGCACTCGACATTCTCGTCAACAATGCGGGCATCGTGCAGAACGGGCCATCCGAATCCGTGGCCGCTGAGGACTGGCGGCGCGTCATCGACGTGAACCTGCATGGCGTGTTCCATTGTGCGCAGGCTTTCGGCAAGGAGATGGTGAAGGCGGGCAAGGGATCAATCGTCTCGATTTCCTCCATCTGCGGCAGCGTCACGGTCCATCCCCAGCCGCAGGCGGCTTACAATGCCTCGAAGGCCGCCGTGAACCTGCTCACCAAATCCCTCGCCGTGGAGTGGGCGCAGAAGGGCGTGCGGGTCAATGCGGTTGCGCCCGGCTACACCGCAACGGAACTCACCCTGGCCGGGCGCTCCAGGCCGGAATGGTATGACACATGGATGCGCATGACCCCCATGGGCCGCCTCGGCGAACCGCGCGAGGTTGCCAATGCCGTGGTCTTCCTGGCCTCCGACGCCGCAAGCTACATCACCGGTACGGTGCTGATGGTCGATGGCGGCTACACCGCGATGTAACCGGCACGGCCATGCCTGAGGGGAGAATGCGATGAATGACGGCATCCTGATCGGCATCGACGCGGGGACTTCGGTGATCAAGTCCGTCGCCTTCGCGCCCGACGGTACCCAGCTTGCCGTGGCCGCCATTGCCAACGCCTACGACACCCATTCCGATGGCGGTGTGGAGCAGGACATGGGCCGCACCTGGGCTTCCGTTGCCGCCACGCTTCGTGAACTGGGCGAGCGCATTCCCGGGCTGGCTTCCCGCGTGATTGCACTTTCCGTCACCGCACAGGGCGACGGCATGTGGCTCATCGACAAGGCGGGCGAGCCTGTCGGCCCGGCCAGCATCTGGCTCGATAACCGCGCCGCGCCCATCATTGAAGACTACGTGGCAACGCCCGAATATGCGGCCCACTACGAGCGCACCGGAACGGGCCTCACCGTGGTGCAGATGAGCGGCAAGCTCGCCTGGATGCAACGTCACCGCCCGGAGATGCTGGCCCGCGCGACGCATGCCTTCCACTGCAAGGACTGGATCTATTTCAGGCTGACCGGTTCCCGCGTCACCGATCCATCGGAAGCGAACTTCACCTTCGGGAACTTCCGCACCCTGCAATACCAGCCCGACATCCTCGATCATCTGGGCTGCCCAGATGCCCGTCGGCTCCTGACGCCGGTGGTCGATGGCACGGTGGATTGCGGCAAGCTCACCGCCGCTGCCGCCAGGGAGACGGGACTGAAGGACGGCACGCCGGTTTGCCTTGGCTACATTGACATCGTCTGTTCCGGACTGGGCGGCGGGCTCTTCGATCCGTCCGGACGCTCCGGCTGCACCATTGTCGGCTCGACCGGCATGCACCAGCGCCTCCGCATCAGGGCCGACGATGTGCAGTTGAACGATGAGCGCTCCGGCTTCACCACCATCTTCCCGGTGCCGGGCATGGTGGCGCAGATGCAATCCAACATGGCTTCGACACTCAACATCGACTGGCTGCTCGATGTGGCGGCCGGGCTTCTTGCAGAACACGGAACCAAGAAATCCCGCGCCGAACTCCTTGCCGGCATGGATGCGCGCATCATGGATCGGGAGCCGTCCAGGCTGCTCTATCATCCCTATATCTCGCGGGCGGGTGAGCGTGGCCCCTTCATGGACCTTGCAGCACGGGCAAGTTTCAACGGCCTCGACACCACCACGACCTATGACGACATGATGCGCGCCGTTTTCGAGGGCCTCGCCTTTGCCTCGCGTGATTGTTACGCGGTGATGGGGCCGGTGCCGCAGGAAGTGCGCATGACCGGAGGGGCGGCGCGATCGGCGGCGTTGCGCCTCATCCTCGCAAGTGCCCTCAATGCCGAAGTCCGCAGCGTGACGCGAGAAGAGGCCGGGGCCGCAGGGGCGGCGATGATCGCCGCCGTCCAGCAAGGAATTTTCACGGACATGGCGGCCTGTGCCGCACAGTGGATTGACCCCCATCTTGGTCCTCCGGTGAAACCCGATGCAGCGCTGGCCCGCACCTACGACACGGTCTTTCCGCACTATGTGACGGCCAGAAAAGCTCTGCGGCCCGTGTGGCGGGCACTTCGGGACAAGACATAAGCCGCTGAAAAAAGACAAAAAAGCAGGTTTCATCCTTCGCGTGAAAAGAATTTTCAGATTCTCGCACAGGCGTCTTGTATAAAAATCCGATATATGTATAAAAATCCGATCACGATGGATGTCTGGTCGAAGAGCCTGAATGGGCCGCGTTCCGGGTGTCGCAATGGGAGCCACGCCATATCATGACGCGCCACATCAACTTGTCCGATCCCACCGATCTTGTCGGTCTCCGCCGCTACCTGGCGGACGAGGACAAGGATCACCGCCTCTATCCGCTCGACATGATGGGGGTCACCATTTCAGCGGATGCACATCTTGGAGTCGCGGCCGCCGTGAAGCAGGCGCTGGCGGCGGCAGGCAAGCCGGGCCGCGCACAGATCGTGGTGCTGGTGGACACGTCTGCCATCAGGCGGAAAGGCGAGAGCCTGCGCCGGATCGTTGAAGGGCAACTCGCCCCGGATCATGACGTGCGCACCGAAGTGCTCGATGACGGCCACCCCACCCTGCACGCCCACGAACAGACACTGGATGCCGCGGCAGCGGCGGTGAAGGGCGCCGACCTCGTCGTCACCATCGGCTCGGGCACCATGACCGATGTGGGAAAGGTCGCAACCAACCGCAACGGCGACATCCCGCTCGTCGCCGTGCAGACCGCCGCCTCGGTTGACGGCTTCACCGACAATGTCTCCGTCGTTCTCAAGAACGGCGTGAAGCGCACCATTCCCTCCCGCTGGCCCACCTTCGTGCTGGCCGATGCGGTGACCATTGCCGACGCTCCGCTGGAACTGAACACGTCCGGCTTCGGGGAGGCGATCTCCCTCTTCACCGCTCCCGCCGACTGGTATCTCGCCAATCTCGCGGGCCTCGACAACACCTTCCATCCCGCCTCGATGGCACTGCTCAAGGCCGCTGCCGCCGAACCGCCGAGCTGGGCCGACGGCATCTCAAAGGGCGAGACAAACGCGATCCAGAATCTCACGCGGCTTCTGGCGCTGCGTGGCATCGTCTCCGGCGTCTCCAACACCACCGCATGCCTGTCAGGCGTGGAGCACGTCATCAGCCACATGCTCGACCTCCATCACGCTGCCCATCACAAGCCCATCGGCCTGCACGGTGCACAGGTGGGCGTTGCCACACTCGTCGCCACGCGCCTGTGGCGCCGCGCAATCGAAACCGATCTCATCCGCCCGGAGCTGCTGCGAAAGCCAGATGCCGCCACCATGGAAAGGCGCATCACGGCGGCTTTCGGCCACCTCGACCAGACAGGTGCGATTGCCGCCGAATGCTGGCGCGATTGCCAGAAGAAGCTGCAACTTGTCGAAGCCAACTGGGCGCGCATCCAGTCGGTGGTGTCCAACTGGCGCGGGCACGCCACGGAATTCGACCGCATGGTGCAGCCCCCCGAAACCTTGCGCCCTGCCCTCATTGCCTCAGGCGCACCGGCACGCTTTGAAAGCCTCACGCCCGTCATCACTCCGGAACTGGCACGCTGGGCCGTTGCCAACTGTCACCTCATGCGCAATCGCTTCAACCTCGTTGACCTTCTCGACATGATGGGCCTGTGGACGCCTGAGCTGATCGACTGGGTGATGGCAGACATGAAAGCCGGAGCATGAGCCGCGACCTCGTCATCGGTGTGGATTGTTCCACCACCGCCAGCAAGGCGGTGGTCTGGGACACGGGCGGCAAGGCCATTGCCACGGGCCGCCGCACCTATGGCCTCCAGCATGTGCGCTCCGGCTGGGTGGAGCAGGACGCTTCCGACTGGTGGAGTGCCACCTCCGGCGCCATCGCCGAAGCAGTGAAGGCCGCAGGAGCCGAGCGCATCGCCGCCATCGCCATCACCCATCAGCGCGAAACCTTTGCCTGCCTCGATGAGTCCGGCAGGCCGCTGCGCCCAGGGATCACATGGATGGACATCCGCGCCACCGCCGAGGTGGAGGAGCATGGCAGCGAGGAGGTTCATCGCATCACCGGAAAGCCGCCGAACCCTACTCCGGCCTGGTACAAGCTTCTCTGGCTCAGGAAGCACGAGCCCGAAACGATCAGGCGCACCGCCCATGTCGTCGATGTCGCGGGTTATCTCATCCGGCAATTGACCGGCGAATGGGCCACATCATGGGCCTGTGCCGATCCCCTCGGCCTTGTTGATCTCACCCGCTTCGATTACGACGACGCCTTGCTGGACAAGGCGGGCCTCGCCCGTGGGCAGGTGAGCAGGCTCCTGCCGCCGGGGGCTGTTGCGGGCCGGTTGCGTCCCGCCGTGGCGCAGGAACTTGGCCTGCCGGCGGGGATACCGGTTGTGGCCGGTGCGGGCGATGGGCAATCGGCAGGACTGGGCTGCAACGTCACGCGACCGGGCCGGGCCTATCTCAACATCGGCACCGGCACCGTTTCCGGCGTCCATGCCGACAGCTACAGCCACGGCATGGCCTACCGCACCATGGGTGGTCCCCTGCCCGGCACATACATCCTCGAAACCTTCATCGGCGGCGGCACGCAAAACGTGGTCTGGTTCGTGGAACAGCTTTCCGGCATCGATGCGGCCTCCCTCCCCAAAGGTGAAACGCCAGAACAGGTTCTCGAAGCCATGGCGGCAGGCATTGCCGAAGGTTCAGACAGGCTCATGTGCCTGCCCTATTGGACCGGAGCCATGACTCCCTACTGGGATGGTCATGCGCGTGGCGCTTTCGTCGGGCTGTCGGGATTGCACGGCAAGGGCCACATGTACCGCGCCATCCTTGAGGCGATTGCGCTGGAAGAACGTTTGCTCACCACCGGCGTCGAGAAAGCGACGGGTCGCGTGCTCGACGAGATCGTCCTGCTCGGCGGCGGCGCAAGAAGTCCGCTCTGGTGCCAGATCATCGCCAATGTGCTGGGACGGACCGTGCGACTCGCACGGGAACAGGAAAGCACGGCACTGGGCGCGGGCATTCACGCCGCTGCGGCAGCCGGGCTGTTCGCGGGCATTCGCGAGGCTGCCGACGGCATGACCGGCGTCAGCAGGAGCTTCGAACCCGACCCTGCTGCGCATGAGCGCTACAGCGGGATCTTTGAAGCCTATCGCAGCATTTATCCCGGACTCAAGACAACCTTCCGACTTATGACGGAGACCATGCCATGAAACGTTCAACGGCAACCCTCTCGCGTGTCTCGCGCCTTGATGTCCAGCAGATGCGCCTCATCACCCGGACGGCGAGGCTGCATTACCTGCAGGGAAAGCGCCAGGCGGAAATCGCGGAGGAGATGGGCATTTCCCAGGCCAGCGTCTCGCGCTTTCTCAGCATGGCGGAGGAGCATGGCATTGTCCGCACCATCGTGATTCCGCCGGAAGGGCTCTATCCCGAGCTTGAGGAGAGTCTGGTCGAGCGCTACGGCCTGCAATCCGCCTACGTCGTCGATATCACCTCGCGCGAGAGCGGTTTGGAGATGGCGCTTGGCGCGGCTGCCGCGCAATGCCTCGCCGGTGAACTGAAGGGGGGCACCGTTCTCGGCCTCACATCCTGGAGCACGACCCTGCGCGAAATGGCCCGGCAACTGGAGCACCGCAGCAAGACAGGCATCACCAAGGTCGTGGAACTGCTGGGCGATCTCGGCTCACCCCGGTTGCAGCACGAAGCGGCCCTTGCCACCCAGCAGGTGGCGCGGGCCTATGACGCCGAACCGGTATTCCTGCGCACGCCCGGCGTGATCCAGAATCCGGAACTGCTGAAACTTGCCATGAACGACGTCCACACCGCCGCCGCGCTGAAGCTGATGGACTCGATCGACATCGCCCTTGTCGGGGTCGGACCCGCTGACGTGCACGGCCCCCTTGAAGTGGGCGACAATTTCTTCACCGCCGAACAATTGGCCGAGGTGCGCAAGGCGGGCGCCGTGGGCCAGCTCCACCAGCGTTACATCGACGCCAACGGCAACCCCGTGAAGACCGATCTCGACAGCAAGGTGATCAGCATCACGCTGGAGCAGTTGCGCCGGGTGAAGCGCAAGATCGCCGTCGCCGGTGGTGCAGCGAAGCATCAGGCTCTCGCCGGCGCACTTGCCGGAAGATGGATCGACGTTCTCGTCACTGACGTGAATACCGCCAATTACCTCATGGCTGCCCCGCGCCCTTCCCCGGACGCCGCGAAAGGAATTGCATGACACTCGCAAACGACACGCTGCTTGAGATGCAGAGACGGATGCTGCGCATCCGCTACTTCGACGAACGCGCTTCCAAGATGGTGAAGCGCGGCGAAATTCCCGGAACCGTGCACACGTCGATCGGGCAGGAGGCGCAGGTCGTGGGCGCCTGCATGGCGCTGGGCGACGGCGACTACATGACCGGCAACCATCGCAGCCACGGCCACCCCATCGGCAAGGGCGCGGCTCTCGGCCCCTTGATGGCCGAACTCGTGGGCAAGGCCTGGGGCGTGTGCGAGGGCAAGGGCGGCTCCATGCACCTTGCCGATTTCAAGGTGGGGAGTCTGGGTGAATCCGGCATCGTCGGCTCATCGATCCCGATCGCAACAGGTGCGGCGCTGTCCAGCAAGGTGCTGGGCACCGGGAAGGTGTCACTCGCCTTCTTCGGCGACGGCGCTGCCAATCAGGGCTGCCTCTATGAAGCCATGAACCTTGCGTCCGTATGGAAGCTGCCCATCGTTTTCCTCTGCGAGAACAACCAGTATGCCCTGTCCACGCCCGCCCATACGGTAACGGCAGGCGTCGTGGCGGAACGCGCCCATGGCTTCGGCATGCCGGGCCTGCGCGTGGAGGACGGCCAGAGCGTGCTCACCGTCCATGACGCCGTACGCGAGGCGGTGGATCGCGCCCGCGCGGGCAAGGGGCCGACGCTGGTGGAAGTCCTCACCTACCGCTTCAACGAGCATTCGGAAGGACTGCGCCTTGCCGTCGATTATCGCAACGCCGCCGAAAAGGAAGCGTGGCTGAAACGCGATCCCGTGAAGATGTTCCGCAGCTACCTCGAAGAGCAAGGCATTGCCGATGCGGCCATGCTGACGGCGATGGAGGCGGAAATCATGGCGGAAGTCGATGCCGCCGTGCAGTTCGCGGAAGAAAGCCCGTTTCCGGAGCCGTCCGTCGCCTTCAAGGACATCTACACCGAACCCTTCGGAGCAGGCCAATGACAGTGATGAGTTATCTCGGTGCCATCGGTGCAGCACAGCGCGAGGCCATGGAGGCCGACGAACGCGTGATCATTTTCGGCGAGGATGTGGAAGCCAACGTCTATGGCACCATGGGCGGCAAGTCCCGCGCCGACAAGGGCGACTTCCTCCAGATGTTCGGTTCAAACCGCATCCGCAACACGCCGATTTCGGAAGAGGTGATGGTGGGAACCGCAGCAGGTGCGGCGATGACGGGCCTCCGCCCCATCGTTGACCTGTCCTATTCCACCTTCCTCTACATGGCGATGGACCAGTTCGTGAATCAGGTGGCCAAGAGTCGCTACATGTTCGGCGGCCAGGCTTCGCTGCCTGTGGTGTTCCGCTCGGCCATGTTCTACGGCCTGTCGACGGCAGCACATCACTCCGACCGCCCCTACCCCATGTTCATGAACGTGCCGGGCCTCAAGATCATGGCACCGGCGTCGCCCACCGATGCCAAGGGCCTGTTGCGCACGGCCATCGACATGGACGATCCGGTGATGTCGTTCGAAGCCTGCATGCTCTGGGGCATGAAGGAGGAGGTCGAGGATGGCGCCTTCCACATTCCCTTCGGCGTCGCCCGAACGGTGAGGACGGGAAATGATGTCACCATCGTTGCCATCTCGTCTGCCGTTCCTGCCGCGGTTCAGGCAGCCTCCAGGCTGGAGGCGGAAGGCATTTCCGTCGAGATCATCGATCCGCGCACGCTGGTTCCATTCGATTGGGAAACGGTGCTGAATTCGGTCGCCCGGACCGGACGCCTCGTTGTCGCCGATCCGGCCAACCGCACATGCGGTGCTGCCGCCGAAGTGTCGGCTGTCGTGGCGGAGAAAGCCTTTGACAGCCTCAAGGCCCCGATCATGCGCGTCACCACGCCCGACACGCACATTCCCTTCAGCCCCGTGCTGGAGAAGCCGCTCTATCCCAACGCCGACACAATCGCCGAGGCCGTTCGCAAGGTCACCGGCACATCAGGAAGGGCCTGACTCCCATGGCACGCATCACGGTACTGCTCCCCCAGTGGGGCATGGGCATGAGCGAAGGCACGATCGTCAAGTGGCTGAAGGCCGTGGGCGACAGCGTTGCCGAGGACGAACCGCTTGCCGAAGTCGAATCCGAGAAGACGGTGGAAGTGATCGAAGCGCCCGCTGCGGGAACGCTGAGCGGGATCCTCGTCGAGGCCGGCACCGTGGTGCCCGTCCGCACGCCCGTCGCCATCATCGAAAAAGCCTGACCAGAGAAGAAGAGGAAGAAGAACACATGCCCTGGGTCGATCCCCGCAAGCTCATCGCAGATGCCCGCGCCGGCGGCTATGCCGTGGGCGCCTTCAACATGCACAATGACGAGACGACAGAAGCACTTGTGATCGCCGCCGAGCAGGCCCAGGCCCCCGTCTTCCTGCAGGTTGGCCGCGCCATCGTTCCGCACATGGGGCTGCGTCGCGCCTTCGAGATGACCAGGCGCATCGCGGAACAGTCGAACGCCGATTTCGTGATTCATCTCGATCACGGTCCCTGGGACGAATGCCTCGAAGCCATCAAGCTCGGCTTCAACTCCATCATGTATGACGGCGCCCATCTGCCGTTCGAGGAGAACATCCGCACCACCCGCCGGATTGTCGAGATCGCCCATGACTTCGGCATTCCGGTTGAAGCCGAACTCGGCAAGATTCCCGATGCCGGCGAGAGCGTGAACTGGGAGGATTATTACACCGACGTTGGCGAGGCGAAACGCTTCGTGGAAGAAACAGGCGTGGACTCTCTTGCCATCTCGGTGGGCATTGTCCACGGCGTGGTGCCGGGCGTGAAGCCGCAACCGCTCGCCATCAGGCGCACGCTGGAAATTCGCGACGCAGTGGGAATTCCACTGGTGCTGCACGGAGCGTCGGGCATTCCGGAGGACGAAGTCGAAGCCGCGAAGGCCGCGGGCGTTCACAAGTTCAACGCCGACACCGACTTGCGCCACGCCTTCCGCGCGGGCATGGAAGCTGTCTGGAGCAAGGGCGACGCCCAGCTCGAAGACGCCATGGCCGAAGGACGCACGCGCATGATCGCAGCGACGGTTGAGAAGATGAAGCTCTATGGTTGCGCCGGAAAGGCGCCAGCCAGGCGCTGATCCGGCGTGTTCGCGGCGTTCGGCACAAGCCTGTCGTCCCTTGCTCCGGTGGAGGTGGAGGCCCCGTCACCGCTTGCTCCGGCGGAAGACATGGCCCGCGTTCGCAGCGCCCTTTCCGGGCTGACACAAGCCTCCATGGCCTCGCTCCGCTTCTACAGGCCGCAAGCGACGGCGGCCTTCTCGCCCCGCGACACGAGTCATCCCGCCCATGGGGCCGTGATGGCGATGCTTGCGGCCAGGGGTTTTCAGCCGGGGGAACGTGGTGCGGGCGGTCAGCTTGCCGTCTATGACGAGGCCGCGCTTGTGATCGATCTCATTGCGCCACATCCCGATCCACGTGAAAACACCCGCGACCGTTACCGCCATTTCTCCGCACTGATGGTGAAGGCAATCTCCTCGCTCGGCATAGACGCCCGCGTGGGCGAAGTGGCAGGTGAGTATTGCCCTGGCGACTACAGCGTGAACGCCGGAGGCCGGGTGAAGCTGGCGGGTCTGGCGCAACGCATCGGCAAGCACGGCTATCACATGGGGGCGGTGATCTCGATCGCGCCGTCGCCGGCTGCCCGTGACGCCGTGACGGAAGCCTACCGGATGATGGACATTCCGTTTGCGCCTGAAACCTTCGGTGCCATCACCGATCTTGCGCCGGGAGTTTCTGCGGAGGAAACTTGCCGTCACATTGCGCACATCATGACGGAAGGACTGACCCGCAATGCTCCATGACAACAGCCCATCGCCGCGCGACAGGGGAGGCAGGCCGTGAAGGCCGCTGTCCTGAAGGCCGTCAACGAGATCGGGTGCGAGACGGTGGCAGACCCCCGGCTGTCAAGCGGCGATCTTCTGGTGAAGGTCCGCGCCGCCACCATTTGCGGCACCGACATCCGCATCCTGCGCGGCCGCAAGACGGCGGGCGTGCGCTACCCCTCCATTCTGGGCCACGAGTTTTCCGGCGAGATTGTTGATGCGGGCGGGCACCCGCAATTCCATGTCGGACAGGCCGTTGCCGTTTGCCCTGCCTTCGCCTGCGGTCATTGCGATGCCTGCGCGCGCGGCGCCGAAAACCTCTGCCGCAACCTGATTGCCATGGGCTACGAGATCGACGGCGCCTTCGCGGAATACGTGCGCGTGCCTGCACAGGGGGTTGCAACGGGCAATGTCTTTCCGCTGCCACCGGGCCTCTCGTTCGAGGAGGCGGCGCTGGCCGAGCCGCTGGCCTGTGTGATCAACGGGCAGGAACGCGTCGCCCTCTCGCACGGTGATACAGTGGCCGTGCTGGGGGCCGGTCCCATCGGTCTGCTGCATGTGCAGCTTGCGAAGCACGCCGGGGCCGGAAAGATCATTGTCAGCCAGCGCAGTGCGCTCCGCCGCGATGCGGCCCGCGCCGCGGGCGCCGACCACGTCATCAATCCGCAGGATGAAGACGTGGTGGAACGCGTGCGCGCACTCACCGGTGGGGCGGGCGTGGATGTCGCCATCTGCGCCATTGGCGATCCTGCCCTTGCGCGTGACGCCATCCGCATGGTCCGACCCCGCGGGCGGGTCAGTCTTTTTGCGGGCTTCGTGAAGGGGATGGAGGCCGCGCTTGAC
>JAEUMJ010000138.1 GCA_016792865.1 Hyphomicrobiales bacterium
CCGTCAATCGCGCCCTATGTCATGTCCAAGGGCGGGGTGAAGCAGTTGACGGCCGTTTCCGCCGTGGCCCTGGCCCATCACGGCATCCGGGTGAACGGCATCGGGCCGGGGTCGATCCGCACCGACATGCTGACGGGAACGCTTCAGGACAAGGCTGCCTTCAACCGAGCCATGTCGCGAACGCCGCTGGGCCGCGTGGGCGAAACTGCCGAGATTGCCGCCGTCGCCGCGTTCCTCGCATCGGATGATTCAAGCTACGTCTCCGGCCAGATCATCTATGTCGATGGCGCACGCATGCCTCTCAACTATACGGTGCCTGTGAAGGAATGATCCGCCCGGCACGCAAGGACGACATGGCGGACATCACCCGCATCCGGACTTCCGTGCGCGAAAATCACCTGTCTGTCGAAGAAATGGCCGGGCGCGGCATCACGCCGGAGGTCATCCTCTCAGCAATAGACGCAGGAACACTTGCTGCTTGGGTGATGGAGTCCGGGAACGAGATTGTCGCCTTCGTGATGGCCGACCTCTTGACCGGTAGAGTTTTCGCACTCTTCACTGATCCCTCTCACCAGGGGAAAGGTCACGGATCGGCATTACTCTCTGTGGCGGAGAACTTCCTGCTGGAACGTGGTCAAACAACTGCCATTCTGGATACGGGTGAAGGAACCGGCGCGGAAGGCTTCTACTTGCGACGCGGCTATGAGATTACGCAGGTTGAGGACGGCGACGTTCACATGAGGAAGTCACTCGCACGGATAGAACTCAATCAACCTTGATCACCTGCCCGTTGATCGCGCCCTCCACCGACTTCACGTAGGCGAGGCCGACGCGATGCGATGACACCGGATTGTGGCCCGGGAAGTAGCCGTCATAGGCGGCAACCGCGTCTTCGAGCAGGCCGGGACTGACCGCATTGATGCGTATCCCGCGCGGCATCTCGATTGCCGCCCCGACAACGAAGGCATCGAGAGCGCCATCGGTGGCGGCTGCATTCGCACCCTGGCGGACCGGATCACGGGCGAGGATGCCGCTGGTCAATGTCACGGAGCCGCCATCGTTCACGTGGGGCATTCCGATCAGGGCGAGGTTGATCTGGCCCATCACCTTGTCTTTCAGGCCATCGAGAAATTGCCGGGGCGTCATGGTGCTGACCGGGCCGAAATGGGAATTGCCGGTGCAGGCGACAATCGCATCCACCTTGCCCAGCTTCCCGAACATGGCGCGGACGGAGTCCTCATCCATCACGTCCACATGAATATCGCCGGACGTTCGCCCGGCGATGATGAGATCGTGTTTCCTGAGCGCCTGTGCGGCAGCCCGGCCGACGGTTCCCGCACCCCCTGCAATGAGGATGCGCATGGTCATTCGTTCTCGTCGGTCTTGATGCCCTTGAGCTTGGCAAACACCGAGGCGGCGTCCGGCTCGGCTTCGCGGCGGTTGTCGTTCTCGGCTTCCTGGGCTTCACGCTCCTCCATCGCCATGCGATGGGCCGTGGTGCCCTCGACTTCGGACGCCGGAATGAGCGTGCGCGGGGCCTCCGCATCACCCGTCATCTTCTTGCTGCGGCTTGCCGCCTTCTGGACCGCAAAGTCGAGGTCGATCTGCGAGCACAGGCCAAGCGAAACCGGGTCCACCGGCTTGATCGAAGAGATGTTCCAATGGCTGCGGTCGCGCACGGCATTGATCGTGTGCTTGGTGGTGCCGACGAGTTTCATGATCGCGGCATCGGGCAGTTCGGGATGATAGCGCAGCAACCAGGCAATCGCATCCGGACGGTCGCCACGGCGCGACACAGGCGTATAGCGCGGGCCGCTGGTGGACTTCTTGACCTGCACGTCAACCTTGGATTCGAGGATGGCGAGCGGGTGCGACGGATCGGCCTCCGCCTTGGCGATTTCCTCGCGGGTGAGCTGGCCGCCCGTCACCGGGTCGAGGCCCTTGACGCCGGTGGCGACGTCGCCGTCGGCAATGCCCTTCACTTCCAGTTCGTGGAGATGGCAAAAGTCGGCAATCTGCTTGAAGCTCAGTGTCGTGTTCTCAACAAGCCACACGGCGGTGGCCTTCGGCATCAATGGTGGGCGTGACATAATATTTCGCTCCTTCGGAGCCTTTCCACGGGCTCCAACTGTTTGGACACAACTTGTCGGGGATGGCGCCTCTATAGGCGATTGCGGCAGGGTTGGCAATCAACTCCTGCACCTTCAAGCTTCACTTTCAGGAGACGGTTGATATACTTGTTTTGACTGGGAGAAACTGTGCCTAGGCTCAGGACCTATTAGGCTCAGGACCTATTAATTCGCTTGCGGATCATTTTGCGGTTTGATTCATTACCGTCGTTGGAGGAGGCAATGATGAGCGAGTTGTTTCTTCTGAGCAAAGCGCAGATGGCGCGGATTTCTCCGCATTTTCCGCTTTCCCATGGCATTCCTCGGGTCGATGACAGGCGCGTTGTCAGCGGCATCGTCTACGTGATCCGCAATGGCTTGCAGTGGAAGGACGCCCCCAAAACCTATGGGCCTCACAAGACACTTTACAACCGCTTCATCCGCTGGTCCGGGCTTGGCGTCTTTGACCGCATCTTCGCCATCCTGGCGGGTGAAGGGCCCAAGCCGGAGCGGATCATGATCGACAGTACGCACCTCAAGGCGCATCGCACGTCCGCCAGCCTGCTCAAAAAGGGGGTGCTTCACGCTGCATCGGGCGCACGAAAGGCGGCTTGAACTCCAAGCTTCACGCGGTCTCGGATGGCAATGGCAGGCCCATCATGCTCCTGCTTACCGAAGGGCAAATGAGCGACCACACAGGGGCAAAGCTCCTTTATCCGCAGATGCCGGAGGCCGACACACTCATTGCCGACAAAGGCTATGACAGCGACGAGTTCCGGGACGCCCTCGAAGCCAAGGGCATCGCCCCGTGCATTCCGCCAAAGCGCAACCGGCGCAGGGCGATTCCATTCGACAAGGTGCTCTACAAACAACGCCACAAGATCGAGAACATGTTCGGCAGGCTCAAGGACTGGCGGCGCGTCTCAACCCGCTACGACAGATGTGCCCATACCTTCTTCTCGGCAATCTGCATCGCTGCTACAGTCATCTTCTGGCTCTGATCAATGAGTCCTGAGCCTAGTGCCCCAGTGTCAGGACGATCTTGCCGACATGGGCGGAGCTTTCCATGAGGGCATGCGCCTGTGCGGCCCGGTTCAGCGGAAAGGTGGCATGGACTTTGGGCCGGCAGCGGCCTTCGGCAAGAAGCGGCCAGACCTTGGCCTCAAGCTCGCGGGCGATCTCGGCCTTCTCCGCCACACTGCGCGGGCGAAGCGTCGAGCCGGTATAGGTGAGGCGCTTGACCATCAGGGGCGTGAGATCAAGCTGCGGGCGCGAGCCATTCTGGAATGCGATCTGCACGATCCGGCCATGCGGGGCCGCCACCCGGAAATTGCGCTCCACATAATCGCCACCCACCATGTCGAGGATGAGGTTCGGGGCAAGGCCCTTCTCCTTCATCACCGCGACAAAATCCTGCGTGCGGTAATTGATGGCAAGGTCGGCTCCGAAGGCGCGCGCCGCCGCACATTTTTCATCGGAGCCCGCAGTCGTGACGACC
>JAEUMJ010000156.1 GCA_016792865.1 Hyphomicrobiales bacterium
AAGGCAAGGTTCTTTTCCTTGTCGAGGTATTCGATGCCGGTCAGCGTTTCGGCAAAGACCTTGGGATCGTTCAGCCAGCCCCCCACGCCTTTCGCCATGATGGCATTGGCCTCGTCGGGGTTCTGCTTCGCGAAGTCGAGAGCCTTGTACCAGGCGCGAACGAAGCCCTTCACGTCGGAAGACTTGTCCTTCAGCGTTGCCTCGGTGGCGGCAACAACATCGGTGATGAGACCCGGCTTGTCGGCGCTGGAGAGGAGGAGATGGCCATGCTCCGACTTCGCGCCCTGGCTGAGGGCCGGTTCCCACGTCACCGCGGCGTCCACCTGCCTTGCGGCAAAGGCAACACCCGCATCGGTGGCAGCCATGTTCACAGGCTCGATATCGGCCTGGCTCATGCCGGCGTCCTTCAGCAGCGCATTGAGGAAGAACTGCGAGACCGAGCCTTCTTCAAAGGCCACCTTCTTGCCCTTGAGGTCTTCGATCTTGCTGATGTCCTTGTTTGCGGCAATGCCATCGCC
Source organism: Hyphomicrobiales bacterium (assembly GCA_016792865.1). Classification (GTDB taxonomy): domain Bacteria; phylum Pseudomonadota; class Alphaproteobacteria; order Rhizobiales; family Aestuariivirgaceae; genus Aestuariivirga. The sequence goes on from JAEUMJ010000156.1 coordinate 519, forward strand.
GCCCTTCGAGTTGTCAACCGCCAGCACGTAACGCACCCCGATGCCGGGCTTCATGTAGATCGGGAATTCATCGACGGTGGAGGCCACGAGATCGAGCTGCCCTGCCATCAGCGCGCCCATCTTGATCGGCGTGTCTTCCATGATCACGAGTTCGACATCAACGCCCTCTTCCGCGAAGAAACCCTTGTCGCGGGCGATGTAGAAGGGGCCGTAGCCGACCCAGGTCGAGTGGCCGAGCTTCAGCGAACCGGCATCGGCCACCACAGTCATTGCCACGATGGACGCTGCCAGGGTGAAAAGCTTCACTGTCTTCAACATGGGATTTCCCTCCGTTTATCCTGTGCGCAGGTTGCGCTGGTGCATGATTCGTCCGATGAAATTGAGAAGGATCTGCGCGGCGAGGATCGCCGTCGTTCCGGTGTGGTCATAGTCGGGGGCCACCTCGACAAGATCCATGCCGACAACGGTCCCCCGTCCGGCAAGCCCGGCAAGCAGTTCGAGGATTTCGTAGTAAAGGAAGCCACCGTGGCTGGGCGTGCCGGTGCCGGGAGCGATCGACGGATCGAAGCCGTCTATGTCGATGGTGACGTAGTAGCGCCGCCCTTCCGGGATGCGGGCCAGAACCTGCCCGACGCCGAGCTTGCGGAACTGCCGCACCGAAAGGATGTCGGACCCCATGCGGCGGGCGTCCTCATATCCTTCGCGGGCGGTCGATGAGACATTGCGTATGCCGATCTGCGTGAGGCCGGTGACGTGGGACTTCTCTGCGGCGCGGCGCATCGGGCTGCCGTGGCCGAAGCGCACGCCGTGACGCTCATCGACGAAATCCAGATGGGCGTCGATCTGCACGACGTGAATGGGCTCCTGCTCGCTGAAGGCGGCGATGCAGGGAATATTGATGGAATGATCGCCGCCCAGCACAACCGGCAGCGCCCCGGCGGCCAGCATCTTGCGGACGCCATGCTCGATGTTGGCATGGGACTTGATGGTGTCGGTGTGCACGATGTCTGCGTCACCGATATCGACCATGCGCACCTGGCCTGCCGGCAGGTAGGTCACGTCGTCCTCATGGTCATAGGCACCGGCATGACCGAAGGAAAACAGGGTGGACGCTTCGCGGATGGATCGGGGGCCGAAGCGGGCGCCCGAGCGCCACTGGGTGCCGAAGTCGTAAGGGGCGCCCATGACCGCCACGTCGGCCTCGATCCTGTCCCAGTCCAGCGCCAGCGGCGATTTGCCGAAGGTCGGGATGCCGACAAAGGGAAGATTGAGGCGGCCAGCCTCATAGCCGTGAGCGTTCATGCCAGTTTCCTTCCGGACGCCACGCTATGGAACCGGAAACCTCCATAAAATCTCTTTGTTTCATGCGACACCATGATATTTCTCATTGTATGCGCCCCAAGAACTGGCAGTTCAGCTTTTCCCCCACCGACCTGCGCCTGCTCAGGGTGTTCCAGGCCGTGGTCCGGCATGAGGGTTTTGCCGCCGCCCAGGAGGCGCTTGGGCTTTCGGCAGGGACGATCAGCAATCATATCAATCACCTCGAGGCCCGTTTCGGCGTGCGGCTTTGCGAGAGGGGGCGGAAGGGTTTCTCGCTCACGCCCGATGGCACCCGCATCCATGAAGCGGCAGAAAACCTGCTGCGCTCGGTCGAGCATTTTGCCGGGACGGTCGGTTCGGTGCGGGGCGAAATGGCGGGCACCGTCCACCTCGGCACGGTCGATGCCATGCACACGAACCTGGAAGCGTCACTCGACAAGGCGATTGCGCACTTCAGCGAGATCGCGCCGAAGGTCATGCTTCACGTCGAAATCGCCTCGCCGCAAGACCTGATGCAGCGCCTCCTCGATGGCCGCCATTCCCTCATCATAACGCCCATCGAAGCGGTTCATCCCTCGATCGTGGCGCGGCCCCTCTTCCGCGAGGAGCAGAGGCTCTATTGCGGTCGCGGGCATCCCCTGTTCGACGCCGCGGGAGTGACGCTGGAGCAGGTGCGCAGCCATCCCTACGCCGGGCGCACCTACATGCAGTCAGGCAGCCATCTCCGGGACCAGGCGTTCGACTGGCGGGCCATGACCTCGCACATGGAAGCACTCGCCATCCTGATCAAGTCGGGCCGCTTCCTGGGATACCTGCCGCAGCATTTTGCCCAGGCCTTCGTGGATCGCGGCGAGATGAAGAACCTGCTCGTGGAAGAAGCGACATATTTTGACGGCTTCTACCTGGCGCACAGGCGTGATGAGCGCAACCGTGCATCGATCCTGTTGGCGGAATGCCTTGTCGGGGCGCTCTCGCAACCGGACCGGACGACGTGATCAGCGTTTGCGGTTCCTGTCGATCATGTCGGCCATCACGCAGAGAAGCTCAAACATGAGTGTTGCCCCGGCGAGGGCGGTCATGCCGCCCACATCAAAGGGAGGCGCGACCTCGACGACATCCGCCCCGGCAATGTTCACGCCGGGCAGCAGGCGCACCATCTCCTGCGCCTCGCGGGTGGTGAACCCTCCGATTTCCGGCGTACCCGTGCCCGGTGCCATGGATGGATCGATGCTGTCGATGTCGAACGTGACATAGGCGGGCAGGGTGCCGACAATGCTGCGCGCTTCCTCCATCACGCTTGCCGCGCCACGCCTCACGAATTCTTCCATGTAGATGATGCGAATGCCCTGTGCCCGCGCCCAGTCATGCTCGCCGGGATCGTAGATCGAACCCCGGATGCCGATCTGCACCGTTCGCTTCGGATCAAGCACGCCTTCCTCGATGGCACGGCGGAACGGCGTGCCGTGGGTATAGGGATTGTCGCCGAAATAGGTATCGTTCGTATCGGAATGGGCATCGAAGTGGATCATGCCAAGGGCCTGCTTCCTGCCCAGCGCGCGAAGCACCGGAAGCGTGGTGAGGTGATCCCCGCCGACCGACAGCGGCAGGGCACCTGCGGCCATGATCCTGGCCATTCCGGATTCGATGCGCGCCAGCCCGTCCAGCAGGTTGATCGGGTTCACCGACAGGTCGCCCACGTCAGCAATATTGGCGACGGCGAAGGGCGCGACGCCGGAGACATGATGGGCGCGTCGCATCAGGCTGGTCTGGCTGCGCACTTCGCGCGGGCCATGGCGTGCTCCGGCGCGATTGGTGGTGCCGCCATCCCAGGGAATGCCGACGAGTGCAATGTCCAGTCCCTCCGCCGAGGTGACGGAGGGAAGGCGCATGAACGTGGCCTGTCCGGCAAAGCGCGGCACTTCGGCGGCATCAACGGGTTGGTGAAAGGTCCTGGTCATCCTGAAGGGAACTCGCGGTTTACGATGTTGACGATTCCGTCCTCGCAGTCCTTGAGCAGCCATTCGCCCTTCTCGGCTGCGGAGCCTTCGGTGAGCGAGAGCACCCCGGAGGCAGGCACTTCGGCGGGCGGCTCAGGATAGCGGTCATAGGGGAGGAATGATGCGGGACCGTCATGGACGGCCTGCGTGAGATCGACAAGCTCCGGACGCAGCGCCAGCATCATGGACGTTTCAAGGACGCTGGCGTGTTCCAGTTCGATGCCGGGATAGCCATCGGGGAAGACGCGCTCCAGGGTCTCCTTCCGGATCATGTCCCAGTGATCGACCCTGAGGATGGTGAGATCCCGCGCCTTGTCCCGGCCAATGGCATCAAGGGCAAGCTCGATGCCTTCGATGGTGGGCCAGACGTTTTCGTAGTGGCCGTTCACCGTGACGATGCGGCGTGCCTTCTGGCGGTGGAGATCGCAGATGATGTCCCTGACGATGAGCGAGAACGTGTTGGCCGTGATGTTGATGGTGCCGGGGAAGGCCGGGCCGCCGCCGGTCTTCGGCTGCGAACGATTGCCATAGGCGATGCCCGGAAGCACAAGCCCGCCCACGCGCCTTGCCGCGCGAACCGCGATTGCGGTGGGCAGCACAAGATCGGTGCCGAGTGCCATATGGCGGCCATGCTGCTCCGTGGCGCCGAGCGGCAGGAACAGCGGTGCGCCTTCCCTCACCCGGCGTTCAGCTTCGGGCCAGGGCAGTTCGGAATAAAGCACGGGCTGGCTCATTCCGGCCTCACGTCATGGCCGCGCCGCCATTGGCGCCCAGGCACTGGCCGGTGAAGAACGTGGCGGTCGGTCCCGCCAGGAAGACGACGGCTGCCGCCACCTCCTCGGGCTTGCCGATGCGGCCCATGGGATTGGCGTTCTCAAGGGCCTGCTGCTCCGGCGTCATGGCATCGTAGCCGAGAAGGGGCGTATCGGTGGGGCCGGGAGCAACGGCATTCACAAGGATGCGGGGCGACAGTTCCCGCGCCCATGACCGCGTCAGCCCCAGCACGGCGGCCTTGGTCGCGCAATACACCGATGCGCCTTGCCGGCCGAGATAGGCAAGCTCGGAGGCAATGTTGATGATGCGCCCGCCGTCCGGCAGGTGCGGCAGCACCTCGCGTGCCACAAGGATGAAGCCCTTGATGTTGACCGCAAGCATCCTGTCGATGTGCTGCGAGGTGACCCTTGCCAACGGCAACTCCTGGAGGATGCCCGCGTTGTTGAGAAGGATGTCGCAGCCGCCCAGACGCCCGACGGCGGCGGCCACGGCGCTCACCACGTCGGCTTCGTTCGTGACATCACAGGCGAGAATGGGGAATTCCCCGGTCGAGGCCTTGAGGTCGAGGCCAACGACGCTGGCACCCGCCTCCCTGAGGGCGAGCGCACAGGCGCGGCCAATGCCGCTTGCGGCTCCCGTCACGATGGCGCGCCTGCCCTGGAGCGGTTTCACCATGGCACTTCTCCACGATCGACGCCGATTGATTGTCCCGTCATGTTCCGGGCGAGATCGGACGCGAGGAAGAGATAGGCTCCCGCCACATCCGCAGGCTCCATCAGTCCGGGCAGGATCTGCCCGCCCACGATGCGGTCCAGCAATTCCCCTTCGGGGAGGTTCTGGTCCCTGGCCATGCGCCGCAAGGAGCGCATGGAGGCATCCGTCCTCACCCATCCGGGGCACACCGCATTGACGCGGATGTTCCGCGCCCCCAGTTCCTTCGCCCATGTCTTGGTGAGGCCGATGGTGGCATGTTTCGATGCGACATAGGCGCCGAAACCGGCCTCCGCCGAGCGGCTCCACACCGATGCCGTGTTGATGATCGAGCCGCCGTCAGCCATCAGCCTGAGTGCCTCGGTGGTGACAAGGGCGGTGCCGATCACATTGATTTCCACGATGCGCCGGAAGTTGGCCGTGGTCTCGTCGCCATCGTCCGTCACGGGCGTGAACAGCTCAAGACCGGCATTGTTGATCAGCACGTCAATGTGTTTCAGGCCGGCGAATGCGGCTTTCACCTGCGTCTTGTCCACGATGTCGCACACCGCCGCCGTTGCGCCGAGTTCGCTGGCGCGGGCCATGACCGCCGGGTCATCGGCGATGAGATGAAGCCTCGATCCGGCGTCGGCGAAGGCGCGGGCAATGCCAAGGCCGATGCCACGGCTTGAACCGGTAATGACGACGCTCTTGTCCTTGAGGGTGGCGATCACAGGTGCAGCTCCGTTTCGGTGCGGATCCTGTGCAGAATATCGTTGCGCAGGTTGAAGAAGGCCTGGGTCTCGCGGGCCTCCAGGGTTCGTTCGGTCCCCAGCACGGCCGAGACATCGATGTCATGCAGGATGCGGGCGGGCCGGGCGGAGAAGAGGATGATGCGGTCGGCAAGGAACACCGCCTCTTCCACATCGTGGGTGACGAAGATGATGGTCTTTGCTTCCGTCTTCTGGATCTGCCGCAATTCCACCTGAAGGCGCTCGCGGGTGAGGGCATCGAGGGCGCCGAACGGTTCATCCATCAGCAGCACATCCGGCCCCGCCGCAAGGCTGCGGGCAATGGCAACACGCTGGCGCATGCCACCGGAAATGCGGTTGGGATACGACCCGGCAAAGTCCTCCAGCCGGATCAGGCGCAGGTAATGCCGGACCCGCTCGGCCTTTTCCGCAGCCGTCAGGTCATTGCGGTAATGCATTCCGAAGGCGATGTTGCCTTCGACCGTGAGCCAGGGAAACGATGAGTAGGACTGGAACACCATGCCGCGCCGCCGGTCCGGCCCGGACACCGGCTCGCCGTCCAGGCGGATGGTGCCGGAGGTTGGAAGGTCGAGGCCGCCAACCATGCGCATCAGCGTGGTCTTGCCGCAGCCCGACGGGCCGAGAAAGACGACGAGCGAATTGCGGTCGATGGCGAGGTTGGTCGTGGACACGACCGGAACGCCGCCGAACTGCTTGGTCATCCCTTCGAGGCTGAGATAGGGTTCCGCCATCACAGCCTCAGAGATACCTGAACATGCGGCGGTGAAGCATCCGCAGCACCTGGTCCGTGACCAGGCCGATGATGCCGATCACCACGACGCCCGCCATCACTTCCGGCGTTTTCACATAGCGCCGCGCCGACCAGATGACGAAGCCGAGGCCGGAGTCGGCGGCAACGATCTCGGCGAGCACGAGATAGGTCCAGCACCAGCCCAGGGTGATCCGGAGGTTATCGACCAGCGTCGGGCCCATGGCCCGCAGCGCCACATCGGTGAGCACGTTCCGGGGCTTTGCGCCGAGGGTGAAGGCCACCTCGACATATTCATGGGGCACGCGGCGCATGTCGTCCGCCACCAGCAACACGAGCTGGAAGAACGTGCCGAGCCAGAGCAGGAAGATCTTTGTCGTCTCGCCGACGCCGAACCAGATGATCGACAGCGGCACAAGGGCAGGAACGGGAAGATAGCGGATGAAATCGATGGTGGGTTCCAGCGCGGCACCGACGATGCGATAGCTGCTCATCAGGATGCCGATCGGAATGGCCATGGCGGCGGCAATGGCGAAGGCAAGAAGCACGCGGAACGTCGAGACAGCGGCATGCCAGAGCAGCGATTGCTGGGTGGTCATGGTCCAGGCGGCAGAGAGAACAGCGCTGGGCGCGGGCAGGAATTGCGGAGCCACCAGTCCCGCACGCGCCACCGCCTCCCAGAGCAGGAGCAGACCCGCCGCCAGCATGGCACCCAGAAGAAGGTCCGCCTTGGCGGAACTCTTCCCCCGGAATGCAACAAGGTCGGCCCACATGGTCAGGGCGCGACGGTATTGATGACCGAGTTGTCGATCTGCTGGTTTGAATCGAGCTTGTTCTCGGCGGCGCCGTTGTCGAGGTTGAGCTGCATCACCTCATCGAAAATGTCATGCAGCTTTCCGCGCTCCCCGGCCTTGCCGAGGTAGGCTTGCGCATCGCCGAGCGAGGTATAGGCAAGGCTTGAGGCGAGCGTGTCCTTCACGTCCTGTGCCGTCAGCCCGAAATGCCCGGCAGCCATCTCGGCATACTTGTCCGGTTCGGCCTTGCTGTAGTCCACTGCCTTGTAGATGCACTTCAGGAAGCTGGCGTACTTCTTGGGATTGGCGGCGAGGTCATCCTTGCGGGCGGTGATCACGTCGATGATGATTCCCGGATAGTCCTTCGATGACAGCAACACCTTGGCTCCGGCCCTGGTTGAGCTTTTTACCGCCTGGCTCATGAAGGGTTCGTAGGTTGCCACCGCGGCGATGGAAGTGTCGGCAAAGACTGCGCCCGTATCGGCGGTGGCAATGTCCTTGACCTGCAGGTCGGAAAGCTTGAGGCCCTGCTTCTTCAATTCGAGTTGCAGCAGCAGGCGGGCCGGAATGTTGGGTTCGGCAGCGACCGTCTTGCCTTTCAGGTCGGCGACGGACGCGATGGTTCCATCGGCGATGACGCCATCACCGCCCACGGACTCATCGATGACGCCGATGATGACGCCGGGCGTATCGGCATCGCGTGGCCGGCCCTGATGTTCACCGACCGTACGCATGTCGACTTCGATGTCGCCACGGGCATAGGCCGCAAGCACATTGGTGCGGTCGTCCTCGAACTTGTAGTCCACTTCAAGGCCTTCTTCCTTGAAGCAGCCGAGATCGTTGGCAACATGCACGGGCGCGAAGCCAAGCCAGGTGGGCGCCAGCATGCGTATGGTTTCGGCCGACATGGCGGTGCCGGCAAAGGCGGTGGCCGACAGCAGCAGGGCCGCTCCAAGCTTCGGAAGTGAGGTGAATTTCACGGGCGCGCGCGTGGTCATGTTGTCCTCCGGGGGGTGTGGTTTTCTTCTTTGACGGAAGAGTGGAACGTTTTTACATTTACTTCCATCTGCTTTTTTGGATTGTTACATTGAAATCCGTCAATGCAGGAATTCGGAGTCCGGACCATGCGCCGTCTCGACAACATCGATCTTCGCCTTCTGCGGGTTTTCGTGGTGCTGGTGGATTCCAACGGATTTTCCGAAGCGCAGATCACCCTCAACCTGTCCCAGTCCACCCTCAGCACGCATCTTGCGGAACTGGAAAAACGTGTCGGTGCGAGGCTTTGCCTGCGCGGGCGGCACAAGTTCCGCCTCACCGACGTCGGCCAGGCCACCTATGACGCGGCCCGGAAACTCTTCGCCGACATCGATGACTTCCAGGGCCGCATTTCGGCGGTGAGCCGCGGCATCACCGGGCGCCTGAAGGTGGGGGCATCCGAAGGCGTGTTCACCAGCCCGCATCTCGGCATGCAGAAAATCATTGCGCGGCTGATGAAGCCCGACTTTGATATTTTCGTGGACCTTGTACTCGGCACGCCCTCCGAACTCGAACAGCGCCTCGCCGACGGCGATCGCGACATCGTGCTCGGGCCGCTGACGCAGAAGATCGACGGCATCGTGTACCGTCCCTACTACAACGAGCCTCACTACCTCTACTGTGGCAAGGGGCATCCGCTTTTTGCCCGCCGCGACAGCACGATCACCCAGGACGTGATCGACGGCACGCGCTTTTCGGTGCGGGCCTATCGCCAGTTCGATGATCTCTTCCGGGTCGGCCATCCGCGTGCCGCGGCCTCGATCATGCAGATGGAGGCGCAGTTGATGATGATCCTCTCCGGGCATTTCATCGGCTTCCTGCCGGATCACTATGCCGATCGCTGGGTGAAGGACGGCATGATGCGGGCGATCAGGCCGCGCAGCTATACCTTCCGCTCGTTCCACAACATCGCCTTTCGCAATAGCGATGCCGAGCGCCCGGTGATCAAGGCCTTCCTCGAATGCCTGCCCCGCACAACCACGCAATGACCCTCAAAGGAACGCCCCATGATCAGAAATCCCGTCCCCTGGCCCAATGGCGCAAAGGTCGCCTGTGCCATCACCTTCGACATGGATGCCGACAGCCTCGTCCATCTTGAGCACCCGGAGAATTCCTACAGGCGCATTTCCACGATCTCGATGTTGAAATACGGGCCTGAAGTCGGGGTGCCGCGCATCCTTGAGAGCTATCGCCGGCACGGGCTGAAGCAGACCTTCTTCGTTCCGGCCTGGTGCGTGGAGCAATATCCGCGTGCCGTGGAAGCCATGGTGAAGGACGGGCACGAAGTGGGCTTCCATGGCTATATCCACGAAGCGCCGAACACCTTGTCACGCAGCGACGAGCACTACTGGATGCAGCGTTCCATTGCCGCGATCGTGAAGCACACGGGCCGGCGTCCGCGCGGCAATCGCTCGCCCCTCTATAATTTCTCCGAAAACACGGCTGACCTCCTGGTCGAGGAGGGCTTTCTCTACGATTCATCACTCATGGGCGATGACGTGCCCTATGTCCTGCAGACAGCGAAAGGCGAGGTGGTTGAGCTTCCCGCCAACTGGGCAACCGATGACTGGCCGCCCTATGTCCATTCCATCGATCTCAACTATGTCATGCAGATCGTTTCGCCGGAGCGTGCCATGGAAGGTTTCATGGCGGAATTCGAGGCCATGCGGACGGCGGGCGGCGGCTTGTGGATCGGCATCTGGCACCCCTTCGTCAGCGGCAGGCTTTCGCGCTGGCTAAGGGTGGAGAAGATGATCGAATACATGCTCGGCACGGGCGATGTCTGGTTTGCAACGCTTGAGGAGATCGCGCTTCACGTCCAGGCCTGCCGCAGGAATGGCAGTTACACGCCGCGGATCGACCAGCTGCCCTACTACACAGGCCCGGTGAAGCCGCAACGGGCCTGAGACGCTAGCGCGAACGGGGCCGCGCGGCCGGGCCGCGCTCACGCTTCATCCCGGCGATGCGGGGATCGTCGGCGAAGGCATCGCGGCCATACTCGACGGCATGGGCGGGGAATTCGCACAGCGCCTGAACCCCGTTCGCACTCAGCCGGACACGCCATGTCTGGGTTTGCAGGGGCTCTCGTTTCGTGAACGGCCGGCAGGACAGGACGGCGATGTTGCAGCCGTGTTGCGGGTCACGGACGGACTGATAGCGGATCACTTCGGCCATTGCGTCCCGTGCCGTGTCGGCAAGGGCCTGGCAATGGCTGTAGTCCTGACGCTGGAGCCAATGATGCGCATCCTGCACAAGGGGAGGACGCGTGAGATCGAGACAGGCAGCGGTTTCGATCGCGCAGGAGAATGCGGTGTACTCCGCAGCGTTCACCGGCCACGGTGTATCCGGCGACTCCGAGAAGAACAGCAACCGGTAGAAGGCCATTTCCGCAACTGCGGTTGTGACCTGCTCGGCTGCATAAAACACGCCCGGCGTCCGCCCGGCCCGGCGGAAGCGTGATCCCCGCGGGTATGCGGCACCATAGCGGAAGGGTGTGGCCAGAAGAAAATGCAGGTGACGGCACTCCGCCGGAATGCCCGGCTTCGTCTCCTCGATCAGTTCCTCCAGCAGGGCCTGTTCGGCGTTGCTGTCTGTCAGCTTCAGGGTGGAATACCGGTGCTGCGCCTCCACCAGACGCCAGCACAGGGATGAGTAGCCGCGAAGCTCAGACGAGAGCGCGGCGCGCGTCCAGATAGGAGATGACATCGATGAGCCCACTCACGGTCTGGAGCTTGTCCACGGGTCTGGCGTTGAAGGCGGTGTTGGGATTGGCAAGCCAGTGGGCGGCCACCGCGTCATCGCCGCCGACGATGGCATCAAGGGAACGGTACAGGCGCACGAACAGCACCGCGAGTTCAAACGGCTTGGTGCCGGGCTGGAGCTGGAACTCGCCGCGCTTCATCCGCGAGTAGGTGGCCTCGCTCACCCCGATGACGGCGGCGAGCGCGCGGGCGGAAAGCCGGAGGTGTTCGCCCGCCCGGACCACCGCCTTGGTGACGA
>JAEUMJ010000171.1 GCA_016792865.1 Hyphomicrobiales bacterium
GTGCAGACGGTGCCCTATACCGAAGTGGAAATCCGCATTCTCGCGTCAGCGGCGTCGCAGGCAATCGCGAAGGCGCTGGCCGTGGAGCCGGGCACGGCACTGCTTGCCACCAGCCGCACAACCTGGCTCGACGGCGTTCCGCTCACCCATGTGCGGCTCACCTTCCGGCGCGGCCATGAACTGGTGACGCGATACTGAGACACAAATTTGCAAGTCTGCGCGGGCCGGGCCATAAGGTTCGCCATTCGGTTCGCAATGAGTTCTCCTTCAGGTCGCAGTCCATGAAATCCGGTCATAACAGCTTTCCCCGCAACCCCGGCACCGCCTTCACGCCGGAGTGGTTTGAAACCGCACAGGTGAACACCAGTGCTGCCGAACGCCGTGCCGCAACCCTGACAACCCGCCGCAGCGTGAAGAAGGACTATCAGGCGGCGTGGCTGGTGAAGGCGCTCCAGTGCATCGATCTCACGACCCTGGCCGGTGATGACACCGCCGGACGCGTGCATCGTCTCTGTGCCAAGGCCAGGCGCCCCCTGCGCGACGACATCGTTGAAAGGCTTGGCCTCGCCGCCGCCCCGCCCACCGTGGGCGCAGTCTGCGTCTATCCCTCCATGGTTCCCCATGCGGTAAAGGCCCTCGAAGGATCGGGCATTCCCGTTGCCTCGGTGGCGACGGGTTTTCCATCGGGCCTCACGCCCTTGCCCACGCGCCTTGCGGAGATCCGTTGGGCGGTGGAGCAGGGCGCCCGCGAGATCGACATCGTGATCTTCCGCGAACAGGTTCTGACCGGCGATTGGCACGCCCTTTACGAAGAAGTGAAGGCCATGCGGGAAGCCTGTGGCGAGGCACACCTCAAGGCCATTCTGGCCACCGGCGACCTCAAGACGCTGCGCAACGTCTACAAGGCTTCCATGGTGGCGATGCAGGCGGGAGCGGATTTCATCAAGACCTCAACCGGCAAGGAAGAGGTGAATGCGACGCTGCCTGTCAGCCTCACCATGGTGCGGGCCTTGCGCGACTACGGCGAACTCGCCGGTCACGCCGTCGGCTTCAAGCCGGCGGGAGGCCTGCGCACTGCCAAGGACGCCATGAACTGGATGATCCTGATGAAGGAGGAAGCGGGGCGCCGCTGGCTGGAGCCTGACCTGTTCCGCATCGGGGCCTCATCACTGCTGGCCGATATCGAGCGCCAGCTCGAACATCATGTCACGGGCCGCTATGCCGCCCTTTCCCATCACGCCATTGCCTGAGGACAAGCCATGCCCAGCGTTTCCGATATTCTCGACAGCATGGACTATGGTCCCTCACCGGAACAGACCGACCATGTGAAGGACTGGCTGACCCGCCACAAGGAGGGCTTCGGCCATTTCATCGCCGGTGCATTCAGCAGCGGCCATGGTGCCTGGATCGATGTGGACAATCCGGCAACGGGGGAGCGCCTGGCCCGCGTTCCGCAGGGAACGGCGGCCGATGTGGATGCAGCGGTCAAGGCGGCGCGGAAGGCCTTTCCCGCCTGGTCGAAGCTGTCCGGGCATGCCCGCGCAAGACACCTCTATGCCCTTGCCCGCCATATCCAGAAGCGGGAACGCTTCTTCGCCGTGCTCGAAACGATGGACAACGGCAAGACCATTCGCGAAAGCCGCGACATCGACGTGCCGCTGGTGGCGCGGCACTTCTATCATCACGCGGGCTGGGCGCAGCTCATTGACAGCGAATTCAAGGGCTATGGTCCGGTCGGCGTTTGCGGACAGATCATTCCATGGAACTTCCCGCTGCTGATGCTGGCATGGAAGATTGCGCCTGCCCTGGCGGCGGGAAACACAGTGGTTCTCAAGCCCGCGGAATACACTCCGCTCACGGCGCTTGCCCTGGCCGAAGCCTGCGTGGAGGCAGGGTTGCCCAAGGGCGTCGTCAACATCGTGACCGGCGATGGCACTACGGGCGCTGCCCTTGCAGCCCACCCGGATGTGGACAAGGTTGCCTTCACCGGATCGACCGAAGTGGGCCGCCTGATCCGTGAGGCAACGGCGGGATCGGGCAAGAAGCTGTCACTGGAACTGGGCGGCAAGTCGCCCTTCATCGT
>JAEUMJ010000182.1 GCA_016792865.1 Hyphomicrobiales bacterium
TGCGGCCTGCTTGCCGAGATCGCGACGGACGGTAGGACCAAGAGTGCGGACGCGCTCGCGGAAATGGTTGGCACGGATATGCCCATCCACGCGCTCCGCATCGAAAAGATAATGTCCGGTCACAAGGGTCTTGCGGACATCCTCGGCGGCCCTTGCTTCGAGAGCGGCCTTTGCCTGGGGTTCGAGGGCCAGCACGGCGTCGTCTATCTTTTCGCTCCACACACCCGCACGGGTGAGAAACACCACTTCGCCATCACGCAGGCGGTTTGCGGTCATGACCTGACCTTTTTCGACTTCACTCATGATGCGGCTCTCAGGATTGCGTCGCGGATGTCTTCGCGTACGGGAAATGGAACGATGTCGGCGGATGCCTTTGCCCTGGCGAGACCGACGTAGATGATGGCAGGACCGACGACGCCCGACGTGTGGATCGAGTCCCAGACATGGCCGATGGTGGTTTCAATGACACGCTCGTTCGGCAGCGTGCCGTTTTCCACGATGGTCACGGGTGTCGCCGGGGCAATGCCGGCAGCCAGCAGACGTGCTGCAACATCGCCAGCGGCGTTGACGCCCATGTACATGGCGAAGACCTGGCCCGGCTGGGCGAGGGCGGTCCAGTCGTGCTCGGCCAGGCCGGATTCCGTTGCTGCGGTGAGAAGCGTGATGGCGCGGTTCTGGCCACGTTGCGTCAGCGGCAGCCTGGCAGATGCAGCGCAGCCCAGCGCGGCGGTGATGCCCGGCACGATATCGACCGGAATTCCGGCGGCTTCCAGCGCGGCCTGTTCTTCCCCGCCGCGACCGAAGATGTAGGGGTCGCCACCCTTGAGACGCACGACAAGCAATCCCTTCCGCGCCTCGCGCAGCAGGATGTCGTTGATCTCTGACTGCTTGGGCGAGGCCTCGAACGGCGTCTTGCCAACCGGAATGCGAACTGCATCGCGGCGGGCGAGTTCGAGAATGCCGGGTGACACCAGCCGGTCATACACGATGACGTCTGCTTCCTGGAGCTTGCGATGGGCCTTCAGGGTCAGCAGTTCCGGATCACCGGGTCCGGCACCCACGAGTGAGACCCGGCCTACGGCGGGCTTTCCCTGATTGTAGAGTGAATCGTTGAGGGCAAGGTCGAATGCCACCTCGTCGCCTCCCTCCAGGGCTGCGCGGGGATTGCCGAAGAAGAAGTCCTGCCAGAAGGCACGGCGGCGGTTACCGGCCGGGACGATTCCAGCCACCTTGTCACGCAACGACTGGGCGCGGGCAGCGAGCTTGCCGAGACTTTGCGGGAGCATCGCATCGATGCGGGCGCGGATGCCCTGCGCGAGCACAGGAGCCGCGCCTTCGGTTCCAATCGCGACAACCACCGGGTCACGGTCAACGATCGAGGGCACGATGAATGTGGAAATGGAGGCTTCGTCCACGGCATTCACGGGAATGCCGCGGGCCTGGGCGGCCGCGCTGACGGCGGTGTTCAGCGCCTTGTCGGCGGAATAGACGAGTGCGGCACCATCGAGCAGTGCGGGGTCAAAGGACTTCGCAGCCCAGACGATCCGCTCATTGGCCGAGAGTTCAGGGTGAAGTTCGGAGGCGATCACGTCAATCGCAGCGTCGGTCTTGAGCAGCAGGCGGATCTTGCGCGTCGCCTCCTCGCCTCCGCCCACGACCACCACACGGCGGCCCTGCAAGTCCACGAAAATGGGGAAGTAGCGCATTTTCCGTTTCCTCCGTTCGGTTTCCCGGACGGTATTGCCCGGTTCACCCTTTCCGATGTTTTCAGTTGAAAAACCCATTCATTTCAGGGTATTTCTATCAAAAGCACAGGTTCGAACGCTGTGTTCGTTATTCCGAACAACGGATTTAGAGAGAGACGCCGGGAATGTCAAGGCAGGGTGGAGCATCAGGAAACGGTGGCCGGAGCGCCCGGAGCCAGGCATCCGCCGAGGAGGCCACTGCCGATCTCGGCAAGACCATTCAGAGGTTGCGCAAGGCCTATAATCTCTCGCTCGGCGAACTGTCGGAGCAGTCGGGCGTGGCGAAGTCGATCATCTCGCAGATTGAGCGCAATGAAACCAACCCCACGCTCTCCACCGTGGTGAAGCTGTCGCGGGCGCTCGACACCACCGTTGACGAAGTGCTGCGGGGGGAAACCCAGTCCCCATTCATCGAGCATCAGCAGAAATCCGCGGTGCCGATTCTGGAAAGCCAGGACGGGCTTTGCCGCCTCGCCATTGCCGGCCCCCTGAATCTCATCGATTTCTTCCAGTGGTATGATTTCCACGCCAAGCCTTCGGGGGTGCTGGAATCATCGCCGCATCCGCCGGGCACCGTGGAACATCTTTATGTGGTCACGGGCGAGCTGGAAGTGACGACAGCCGGCGAGACGCGGATTGCCAAGGCGGGTGAGGCGCTGCGCTATCGCGCCGATGTTCCGCACAGGCTGGTCAATATCGGCGACACTGACGCCCATGCCGTGATGATGCTGGCGCTCCGGCAGTTTGGCGCGCAGGGCTGAGGGCCTGCTGCGCACCAACTTCCTGATGTGCGCCCCTCAAAATTCTTGCAATCGTCATGGGATGCTTACATAAGCGCCGCCGGACAAGTGACCGAACGCCCAAGGAGCGACCCCAATGACTGCCATTCTGGACATCACCGCCCGCGAAATTCTGGACAGCCGCGGCAACCCCACCGTCGAAGTGGATGTGACGCTGGAGGATGGCTCCTTTGGCCGGGCTGCGGTTCCGTCAGGCGCATCCACGGGCGCGCACGAGGCCGTTGAACTCCGGGATGGCGACAAGAAGCGTTATCTCGGCAAGGGCGTGACCAAGGCCGTGGCCGCCGTGAACGGCGAAATCTATGAAGCCCTTGCTGACCTCGACGCAGAGGACCAGATCGGCATCGATCGCGCCATGATCGCGCTTGATGGCACGCCCAACAAGTCGCGGCTCGGTGCCAATGCCATTCTCGGTGTCTCGCTCGCCGTGGCGAAGGCCGCTGCCGATGCCGCTGCCCTGCCGCTCTACCGCTACGTCGGTGGAGCGTCGGCCCGCATCCTCCCGGTACCGATGATGAACATCATCAATGGCGGTGTGCATGCCGACAACCCCATCGACTTCCAGGAATTCATGATCATGCCGGTGGGAGCTTCCTCCTTCCGCGAAGGCTTGCGCATGGGCGCAGAGGTTTTCCACACCCTCAAGGGCGCCCTGAAGAAGGCCGGTCACAACACGAACGTCGGCGATGAAGGCGGCTTCGCCCCCAATCTTCCTTCGGCAGAAGCGGCACTCGACTTCGTCATGAAGTCGATCGAGCAAGCGGGCTACAAGGCCGGCGAGGACATCTATCTCGCACTTGATTGCGCCGCGACCGAGTTCTTCAAGGATGGCAAGTACGTCTATGAAGGCGAGGGCGTGACGCGTTCCATCAAGGAGCAGGCGGAATATCTTGCCAAGCTCGCGAAGGCCTATCCCATCATTTCGATTGAGGATGGCCTTTCCGAAGACGACTGGGACGGCTGGAAGCAGGTTACGGATCTCATTGGCGGCAAGGTGCAGCTTGTGGGCGATGACCTGTTCGTGACCAATACCAAGCGCCTGAAAGACGGAATCACCAAGAAGACGGCAAACTCCATTCTCGTGAAGGTGAACCAGATCGGTTCCCTGACCGAAACTCTGGAGGCCGTGGAGATGGCACACAAGGCTGGCTATACCGCCGTCATGTCGCACCGGTCGGGAGAGACAGAAGACTCCACCATTGCCGATCTTGCGGTTGCCACCAACTGCGGCCAGATCAAGACGGGTTCGCTTGCCCGTTCAGACCGCTTGGCAAAGTACAACCAGCTTCTGCGCATCGAAGAAGAACTCGGCACCGCTGCCCAGTATCAGGGTCGCGCCATTCTCAAGGGCTGAACGTCCTGTGAGGCCATTGCAGCGGCGGGCTTTCGGCCCGCCGTTTTTCTTATGAGAGCGCGGGCAGGGTAACCGAAACCTTGAGCCCGCCGAGCGCACTTTTTTCCAGATCCAGTTCGAAACCATAGACCTCGGCGAGGTCACTGACGATGGAAAGGCCCAGCCCGCTGCCGGGCGAGAGAGCGTCCAGCTTGACGCCTCTGCGCATGATCGTTGCCATCTTGTCCGGCTCCACGCCGGGACCGTCATCCTCTACCGATAGCTGGGTGCCATCATGGGTCACGCGCACCGTTCCGCGTGCGTGCTTGCGGCCATTGTCGATCAGATTGCCGAGGAGTTCGAGCAAGTCGGTTCCGTCGATGGCGACCTGCGTGGATGAGGGAATGTCCACGATCCAATCGATCACATCGCCGCGCGGTGCCCGGCGGCATGTATCAACGACACGTTCGACTGCGGGCAGCAAGGACGAGCGGTGACTGCTCACGCTTGTCGCCATGCGGCTGCGGGCCAGCTCACGATCGACGAGGTCGCGCATCTGGTCCACGGCCAGGCGGATCTGCGTCGATTGTTCCATTTGCCCGCTGCCCTCCAGTTGGCTTGCGGTTGCCGAAAGGACAGTAAGAGGCGTCTTCAAACCGTGGGCCAGGTTGCCCGCCCTTTGCCTCGCGCGTTCGAGTTGCTTTTCGCGGGCGGCCACAAGTGCATTCACTTCGTTGACGAGGGGAGAAACTTCGTCCGGGTGTTCGCCGCTCACACGGCTGGCCTTGCCCACGCGGAGGGCTTCCACCGACTCGCGCAATACCTTGAGTGGACGAAGCCCGAGGAAGATGACGAGGAGGACCGAGGCCAGGAGGGTGAAATAGAGAACGGCAAGACCGGCCGTGAGTGGCTTTCCGAAATTCGAGATGGTGCCCTGCACGCGGGCGCGCTCCATGGCGACGGTGACGACAAGACGGCGTTCCTGGCCGCTCTGGTCAGTGAGGATGATGAGCTTCTCCAGTGCCAGCACCTCATGGCCACCGGGGCCGGGCATGACATGGGCATGATCTTCCTCCGGCCCTTCGGGTGGTGTGGGTACCGCGAAACTCTCATCCCACATGGAGCGGGACCGGAGGGAAGGTTGTCCTCTCTCGTCGACCTGCCAATACATTCCGCCCATGGGTTGGGCGAAGCGGGGGTCGCTCATCACCGCCTTGCTGTGAAGGGCGCCTGTCTGGTCGTAGGCCAACCCGCTCGCCAATTGCTGGAAGTGGGTTGTCAGTTCGCCGACCACGAAACGCTGGACATGGACTTCAAAGAGATACGAGAACGCAACGCCTGCAATGGCAAGGAGAGTGCTGATTGCGAATGCCGCAAACAGCGTCAGGCGAAAGCGGAGGGCACCCGAGCGGAGCAACCGCATTACGTCTCTGGCGCAGCGAGGCTGTAGCCGAAGCCGCGCTTGTTTTCGATGATGCCGCGCCCAAGCTTTCGGCGCAGGCGGCTGACCAGTGCCTCCACTGCGTTCGGGTCACGCTCGTGGTTCACGGCATAGAGTTTCTCGGAAAGTTCTTCCTTGCTCACCTGAGCGCCCGGATTGATGGCAAGGTGATGGAGAAGCCGGAACTCCAGCGGCGTCAATTCGATGGGGTGACCGTCAAGCGTGGCCTTTGCCGACTTCAGATCGAGACGCAATGGCCCAACCTCAAGTGCGGAGGACGCAAGCCCTCCCGCACGGCGCACGAGCGCCCGGATTCGGGCCAGCAGCTCCTCCATTTCAAAGGGCTTCGGCAGATAGTCATCGGCACCGCTGTCGATGCCGTCCACACGCTCCGCCCAGGTGCCGCGGGCTGACAAGATGATCACCGGCGTACGCAGGGTTTCTGCCCGCCAGCGGCGGAGAACGGAAAGGCCATCAAGCCCCGGCAGGCCGAGATCAAGGACGATTGCGGCATATTCTTCAGTGGAGCCACGGAACCAGGCTTCCTCGCCGTCGGGCGCAATGTCGGCAACGAAACCGGCGGCCTCAACCGCTGCGGCGACGGCTTTCGCCACGGTTGTCTCGTCTTCGGCAATCAGAATTCGCATGATGTTATCTCAAGGCAAGTGTCTTGGCATCGAGACGCAACCTGATCACTTTTCCCGTTCGTTGAAGGATCTTCAACCGGTATTCGAACCTTGCGCCAGCGCGCTTCAGGTCGACATCGAGAATCTTGCCGGGGTAATGCTTGTCGAGATGGGAGACAAGTTCGCGCAGCGGCCTGGCCTTGCCCAGCCTGACGGCCCTCTGAGCTTCCTGCGCTTCCCTTGTGCCATTTTCGCCGAGTTCATTGTCGTTGTCGTCGTCGTCATCGTCGGATCCACGACCACTGGAATCCCGGTCATCATGGTCGTCGGAATCATCACCACCGCCGCTGCCGCTGTTTCCCCCGCTTCCACTGCTTCCGCTCCCACTGCTTCCGCTCCCACTGCTTCCACTGCCGCTGTTGCCGCCGTCGTCGCTGGCATAGGCATTGCCCACCGGGAGGGAGAGTCCCAGTCCCAGTATCATCATGAGCAATGAGCGGCGGGTGAATTCGGGTTTCATAATCAACGAACGGTCAGAGGAGGTGGAACCAGACCCGTTGCCCGTCTTGGACGGCAGCAAAAAAAGACGCGCGAAGGGCCTGGCTCCGAGGGTACCGGACAAGTTTGTGGCTAAGCAAGGTTTGCCGGCAAGAGTGTTATTGCCAGTTGCTTGCTGACAAAAGGCTGGCAAACCCCAGCATTTCATCAGGCGGAAACGTCGTTCAGTGGATTGCGGCCGAAACATCTTCCAGCGTTGTCCGCTGGAGGGAGGCGGTCATGGCAGTCTCGGCAGCCTTGAGTGGTGGCGACAGCACCTTGCTCAACTGCGCTGCAACCGGACACACGGCGTCCGGATCCAGCTTGTGCATGCGAAACACGGCGTCATCCTCGACGGCCTTGTAGACATCCGCCAGCGTGATCTGCGGGGCGGGGCGGGCGAGGCTGAATCCGCCGGAACGGCCCGCCGTGGATGCCACCAACTCGGCCTTCTCCAGTTCCGACATCAGGCGACGGATCACCACCGGGTTTGTATGCACGCTTTGTGCGATCATGTTGGAGCACACCGGCCCCTTGCCCGAATGGCGGGCGAGAACCGAGAGCGCGTGAATCGCAACAACAAAGCGGCTGGAGGACAACATGATGCCCCTAAATTGTAACTTCCTGCGCGAAAATCAAGTACTCTTGCCATGTCGTGGTGTCGCGGGCAGGGCAGCGGGTCATTGGTTTACGAGGCGTTAAGGATGGGGCGTCAAAAGTCCTGGAATGAGCCTGCGCCTCAAGAGATTCGACTTTCTTGTCACCATCGGATGCCTGGCGTTGCTGGGATATTTCGCCTGGCACGCCAACAAGGGTCCGCGCGGCTATGCTTTTCTTGAGAACCTGAAGGCGCAATCCATCCAGCTCGCCAATGACCTCGCCGCCGAGGAAACTGAAAAGAAGCGGCTGGAGTCGAAGGTTTCCCTGATGCGACCAGAGCATGTGGATCCCGACATGCTGGAGGAATTGGCACGCACCGAACTGGAGTTGTCGCGCCGCAACGAACTCATTGTCCGTCTGAGCGACTGATTCCCGTTTATCTTCCGTCGATTAACCGAAATCCGGTTAATTGTGGTTTTCGCAAGTGCACACAACCATTTAGTGCTATGAGAACAGCACTGACGGAGGGTGATGCATGGCCGTAAAGTCTGCTTATCTGGCTCGCAAGGGCGACAAGGCACCAAAGGGCGCCAAGAATTCAGATCTCAAGAATTCGGGTTTCAGTGCGGCGGAGGAACTTCAGGCCTACCGCGACATGTTGCTGATCCGCCGGTTCGAGGAAAAGGCGGGCCAGCTTTACGGGATGGGCCTGATCGGCGGTTTCTGCCATCTCTATATCGGCCAGGAGGCCGTCGTGGTGGGGATGCAGATGGCGGCGATCGAGGGCGATCAGGTGATCACCTCCTACCGCGATCACGGCCACATGCTCGCCTGCGGCATGGACCCTGGCGGCGTCATGGCCGAACTCACGGGCCGCAAGGGCGGCATCTCCAAGGGCAAGGGCGGCTCCATGCACATGTTCAGCCGGGAGAAGAATTTCTACGGCGGTCATGGCATCGTCGGTGCACAGGTGCCGCTCGGCGCCGGTCTGGCCTTTGCCAACCGCTATCGCGGCAACCAGAATGT
>JAEUMJ010000184.1 GCA_016792865.1 Hyphomicrobiales bacterium
ACCCGAAGGCCTTCTTCACTCACGCGGCATGGCTGGATCAGGCTTGCGCCCATTGTCCAAGATTCCCCACTGCTGCCTCCCGTAGGAGTCTGGGCCGTGTCTCAGTCCCAGTGTGGCTGATCATCCTCTCAGATCAGCTACGGATCGTCGCCTTGGTAGGCCGTTACCCCACCAACTAGCTAATCCGACGCGGGCCCGTCTCATTGCGATAAATCTTTCTCCTCTCGGACGTATACGGTATTAGCTCAAGTTTCCCTGAGTTGTTCCGTACAACGAGGAAGGTTCCCACGTGTTACTCACCCGTCTGCCACTGATGTATTGCTACACCCGTTCGACTTGCATGTGTTAAGCCTGCCGCCAGCGTTCGTTCTGAGCCAGGATCAAACTCTCAAGTTTGAAACTGGATCTGATGACCGAAGTCATCAGCTGGTCTTTAGCTTTCAAAAAATTGACGAGATAATGTGTTCGATCTTTCGATCGAAGCTTGTACTATCTCACTTTTGAAACGCTTAGACGTTTGTTTCTTCGTCTCCGGTCACCCGGAGACCGCAAGGACACACGCCGTCTGCGTTTCTCTTTCCTTCAACAACGATGTCAATCAGCAGGGAACTTGCGTTCCGGCCCCTTTCGGAGCACACCCTTCCGGGCGTTTTGAGCGACAGACAAACCCTTGCGCCGGTTTCCTCTTTTGGAGGAGGCCGGCTGGTTTAGCCGATCGCTTCTAGATTTCGTACGGAGGCATCGGCGCCGAAGCACCGGTGTCCCTCAGTGACGCGGTTTATATGTTCACCCCCCGCCAAGTGTCAAGCGCCCTCTGCAACTTTTTTCAAGATTCTTTCTAATCATTGAAAAGACAGGGAAATTACCGACATGGCAAGTTCGGAGAACTGCCATCAGGCTGTCATGGACGGCGCCGGAAGGGTGCCGGAAAGGGGTGCCGGGAGCAAAATCCCCCTCCCCCGATGCTGCACATGCACAGGAAAGCCTGCGTCCAGGCCAGCTCCGGGCCTGAGATTCCCCGGAATCGTTTCAGATGGCGGGCGTGATTCATTCCGGCACGGCGGGGAATTGGGCGTTATGGTTAACGAAATAGAAACTTGCCGAAGTCAGACTGGTGCGAATGGGAACTGGGAGGGGGCTACCTTCCGTTCGCGGTCGGCCGCCCGGAAACAGGCACCGGCCTTAAAGGTTGACAGGCAAACCCCCCGGCGGGCATTCTGCGCCGCGGTGGGCAAGCAGCCATCAACAGTCTTGGTCTGTTGTTGGGGTTGTCAAACTTGAAATGATGCAGGATTTTTTCCCGGTCGGCGGCCCGGGACGTGAAGGCGGAGCAAGTTGAGTTGAAAGACCAGGGCGAAAAGGCAGTCATTGCACCGCGCCAAAGGGCTCCCCGCGCCAGCCTTGTCCCCATTCAGCAGGATTTCGAGGCCATCGATCTCGAAACCTCTTTCCTTGAAGATTCGCACCATCACCGCTGGTTGCTGACCACCTGCATCGCAGGCATTGCCGCAACCCTGCTGATCGGTGGCGTGACGCTCGGCATATTCGGCCAGAATGCCGTCCCGAATGGTGCAAACGCCGCCATCTCGGAAAACGCCGGGGGCGGGCAATTGTCGAAGGTGCTGGGCAATTCCAACATCCAGACGGCCTCGACCGGCCCCGCCGTCCTGCCGCAGCGCTCCCTCCAGGGCGACTGGTCCTATCCGGAAGTGGATGAGGGCGAGCTTCCCTATGGCGAGCAGGAAACGGCTGTTCTCGATGCGGAAATCGAGGCTGTCGAAAGCGAAAACGAGAACATCACCACCATCACCAAGTCGCCGCCGCCGGAACCGGTCGACGAAAAGTTCAAGCTCGAAAAGGGCCGCAACATCGCCGAGGAACTGACCGAGCGCGGCGTCTCGAAAGCGGTGGCGCAATCCCTCGTGAAATCGATCGAGCCGGTCTTGCCGGTCAGGCTCATCAAGGCCGGCACGGAGTTCGAAGTCACCCTCGATCGCCAGTACGACTTCTACGGCCGCGAAGTGATCTTCCCGGTGGAACTCTCGTTCAAGCCCGGCCCGAAGGAAACCATCGTCGTTGAATCGGACGAAGACGGGCGCTTCGCCGCCCGGGTCGATGGCAAGGACGGCGGGGTCGCCTCGCAATATGCGGAAATCCCGAACTTCGTGTCGCGCAACCGCATCGGCTCAAGCCTTTACACCACCGCCAAGGATAACGGCGTTCCCGATTACATCGTTTCCGAGTTCACCCGCATCTTCGCCTACGACGTAGACCTCCAGCGCCAGCTCGAACCGTCCGATTCGTACGAGATGTTCTTCGGCAAGCCGCTCACCGGCTCCTCCAGCAAGCGCAAGGTCTTGCACTACGCCACCCTCACCTACGACGGCAAAACCAAGACCTATTACCGCTTCACCACCTCCGATGGCCGGACCGACTACTACGACGAGAACGGCCGCAGCGCCTCCCGCGCCCTGTTGAAGACACCGATTTCAGGCGCCCGCCTCACCTCCGGCTTCGGCATGCGCCGCCATCCCCTCCTCGGCTACTCCAAGATGCACACGGGCGTTGACTTCGGTGCCCCGACAGGAACGCCGATTCGCTCATCCGGTGCCGGCGTCGTCGATCTGGCCGGCCGCCACGGTGCCTATGGCATTGCCGTCGTGCTGAAGCACGGCTCCAAGTACAAGACGCTTTATGCCCACATGTCCCGGCTCGCGGCGGGCATCCGCTCCGGCGTTCCGGTGAACCAGGGCCAGATCATCGGCTATGTCGGCACGACGGGCCGCTCCACCGGCCCGCACCTGCACTACGAGGTTCGCGTCAACAATCGCCCGGTCAATCCGACAACGATCAAGGCCACGGGTGGCCGCCAGTTGGCGGGCAAGGACCTGCAGAACTTCCGCGTCACCCGGAATCGCGTGGTGGCGATGATGAAGTCCGCGCCGTCCTCGTCGCAGGTCGCCCAGGCCGGACAGTAACCAACCGGCCTAGAGCCTCAATCTTTCGCGCACGCCCTTGGGCAGGTTGGCGGCCGCCAGTTTGTGGCTCTCGCGGATGTAGTCGCACAGCGCGCTGTCGTCCATGCTGCGGGAATCCGTGCGCTGCAGCCACAACATGCCGCGGGAGGCGAGATATGGCGCGGGCCGCATGCCGGGCAAGTCCTTCAGGAGGTCGAAGCTCATCTGCGAGCACTTGAAGGTGACGAACAGCCCTTCACCTTCACCCTGCGATCCGATGGCAAAGACCTTGCCTTTCGCCCCGCCCACTTTCCACACATGGGCACCGCCCCACTGCA
Source organism: Hyphomicrobiales bacterium (assembly GCA_016792865.1). Classification (GTDB taxonomy): domain Bacteria; phylum Pseudomonadota; class Alphaproteobacteria; order Rhizobiales; family Aestuariivirgaceae; genus Aestuariivirga. Next base: position 3,296 of record JAEUMJ010000184.1, read on the forward strand.
CCACGTGGAACGTGTGCGGCAGGGCGGCGCAGAAGTCGTTGTAACGGGCGAGTTGCATCGCCGCAGTCTAGCGTGGCCTTCAGTGCAACGTCACCACATTGCTGGCGGGCGGAACCTCGCCGTCCACCATGCCGTTGATGGCGATCTTGCCATTGACGACCGTGACGCTGACATCCTCGCCGTCCTTCACCCGGCCTGCCAGGATGGCTTCCGCAAGCGGATCCTGAACGGCCTTCTGGATCACCCGCTTCAGGGGGCGGGCGCCATAGGCGGGATCATACCCCTTGTCGGCGAGCCAGTTGCGGGCCTCATCCGAAAGCGTGACGTTGATCTTCCGGTCACCGAGCAGTTTCTGCAGGCGCTCGAACTGGATATCGACGATGGAACCCATGTGCTGCCGCTTCAGGCGGTGGAACAGGATGATTTCATCGACACGGTTCAGGAACTCGGGGCGGAAGGCCCGCTTCACCACATCCAGCACCTCGTCACGCACCTCGTCCACGTCCTGCTCCTCGGCAAGCCGCACAAGATGCTCGGAACCGAGGTTCGAGGTCATGATGATCAGCGTGTTCTTGAAGTCCACGGTCCGGCCCTGGCCATCGGTCAGGCGTCCGTCATCGAGCACCTGGAGCAGCACGTTGAAAACGTCGGGATGCGCCTTTTCGATCTCGTCGAAAAGAACGACCTGATAGGGCCTGCGGCGCACGGCTTCCGTCAGGGCACCGCCCTCATCGTAGCCGACATACCCCGGAGGTGCACCGATCAGCCGCGAAACCGCGTGCTTTTCCATGTATTCCGACATGTCGATGCGCACCATGGCGTGCTCGTCATCGAACAGGAACGAGGCAAGGGCCTTGGTCAGTTCGGTCTTGCCGACACCTGTCGGCCCCAGGAACATGAACGAGCCGATGGGGCGGTTCGGATCCTGCAAGCCGGCGCGGGCACGGCGCACCGCCGTTGCCACCGCCGCCACCGCATCGGACTGGCCGACAACCCGCCTGGCGAGGGCAAGCTCCATCTGCAGTAGCTTCTCGCGCTCACCCTCCAGCATCTTGTCAACCGGAATGCCGGTCCAGCGCGAAACCACCTGCGCGATGTGCTTGTCGGTCACGGCCTCTTCCACCAGCTTGTGGCCGGAGGCTTCCTCGGACGCCTTGAGCTTCTTTTCCAGGTCCGGGATTCGCGAATAGGCGAGTTCGCCCGCCCGGGCGAAGTCACCCTTGCGCTGGGCCTGTTCAAGCTGGGTGCGCGCCTGGTCAAGCTCGTCCTTCAGCCGTGAGGACGCGGCAAGACGGTCCTTCTCTTCCTGCCATTTGCGGGTCAGGGACGCCGACTTTTCCTCAAGCTCGGCCAGTTCCTTCTCCAGCCTGCCGAGACGGTCCTTCGAGGCCGTGTCGTCTTCCTTCTTCAGGGCCTCGCGCTCGATCTGGAGCTGCATGATGCGCCGGTCGAATTCATCGAGTTCTTCCGGCTTCGAATCAACCTGCATGCGAAGGCGCGATCCTGCCTCGTCCATCAGGTCGATGGCCTTGTCCGGCAGGAACCGGTCGGTGATGTAGCGGTTGGAGAGGACGGCAGAGGCCACGATCGCGGCATCGGTGATGCGCACGCCATGATGCAGTTCGTACTTCTCCTTGATGCCGCGCAGGATGGAGATCGTGTCTTCCACCGTCGGCTCTTCCACGAAGACAGGCTGGAAGCGACGCGCCAGTGCTGCGTCCTTCTCCACATGCTTGCGGTATTCATCGAGTGTCGTGGCACCGACGCAATGCAGTTCGCCGCGTGCAAGGGCAGGCTTCAGGAGGTTGGATGCATCCATCGCACCGTCGGCCTTGCCCGCGCCGACGAGTGTATGCATTTCATCGATGAAGAGAATGACGCCACCATCGGAAGATGTGACCTCCGACAGCACCGCCTTCAGGCGCTCCTCGAATTCACCGCGATACTTGGCCCCGGCGATGAGTGCGCCCATGTCGAGGGCGAGCAGCTTCTTCTCCTTCAGGCTTTCGGGCACGTCACCCTTGACGATGCGCAGTGCCAGGCCCTCGGCAATCGCGGTCTTGCCGACACCCGGCTCGCCGATCAGGACAGGGTTGTTCTTGGTGCGCCGCGAGAGCACCTGAATGGTGCGGCGGATTTCCTCGTCGCGCCCGATCACCGGATCGAGCTTTCCCGCCTGGGCGGCTTCGGTGAGGTCGCGGGCATATTTCTTGAGCGCATCGTAACCCTGCTCTGCCGATGCGGTGTCGGCAGTGCGGCCCTTGCGGATGTCGTTGATGGCCTTGTTCAGGCCCTGGGCCGTCACGCTGGCGGCCTTCAGGGCCTTGGCCGCATCGCTCTGCTCAAGGGCGAGGGCCTGCAACAGGCGCTCGGCGCTGACGAAGGAATCACCGGCCTTTTCCGAAATCTTCTGTGCGGCATCGAAGACCCGCGCCATTTCGGGCGCGAGATAGATTTGCCCGGCGCCACCGCCCGACACCTTCGGCTGGCGTGACAGGGCCAGTTCCGTCTCCTTGAGGGCAAGGCGAGGATCGCCGCCTGCCGCCCGGATCAGGCCGGACGCCAGACCTTCCTCGTCGTCCAGCAGCACTTTCAGCAGGTGTTCAGGGGTGAAACGCTGATGTCCTTCCCGCAGCGCCAGGGACTGCGCGGATTGGATGAAGCCCCGCGAACGCTCCGTGTATTTCTCGAAATCCATGTGTACTCCTCCTCGGCGCGTTCCCCCAAGGTCTTGAAAAAGCACCTTCAGAAACGCCGTCAACGGCTCAACTTGCGCCAGATATGGGGAGGGAATCTCGCCTGACAAGAACCCCTGCGACGCCGTTGCCCGGATTGATCGCAATCATGGAAGAAGCGCTCCGAGGCGACTAGGATTGACCTGAAGCGAGGCAATTCCCCCCCATGGATCGCAATCCCGAATCAGGCCTTTCCGCAGCAGAACCCCGTCGCGACCCGACCGGGCTCGATGCCTTCCGCCCGGCAGAGGTGGCGAAACGGATCGAAGATGCCGGCACCGGCAAGGCCGCCTTGCATGCCATGCCGCTCGCGGTTCTTTCGGTCATGGCGGGCATCTTCATTGCCCTGGGGGCAGCGGCCTTCACCGCCGTTGTCACCGGCACCGATCTTGCCTACGGCCCCACCCGGTTTATCGGCGGCCTCGTGTTCTCGCTCGGCCTCGTTCTGGTGGTGGTGGCGGGGGCGGAACTCTTCACCGGCAACACACTCATCGTCCTCGCCTATGTGGACCGCAAGATCACCGCCCGGGCAGTGTTGCGGAACTGGGCCTTTTCCTTCACGGGAAATCTGGTGGGGGCGACAGCCATTGCCCTGCTCATGGGCGCGAGCGGCCTGTTTGCGGGACCGGTCGGTGAAACGGCACGGAAGATCGCGCTGGCAAAAGTCACGCTCGAATTTCCCGAGGCGATTGTGCGCGGCATCCTCTGCAACATGATGGTCTGCCTTGCGGTGTGGCTGACCTTCGCGGCCCGCAGCGTGACCGACAAGATCCTCGCGATCCTGTTGCCGATCTCAGGCTTCGTGCTCCTGGGTTACGAGCACTCCATCGCCAACATGTACCTGATTGCAGCCGGATATGTTGCAGGTGCAGACATCACGCTGGGCGGATATCTCCACAATCTCGTGCCGGTCACGATCGGGAATGTCATTGGCGGTGCGGGCGGGGTTGCCCTCACCTACAGGCTCGCCTACGGCCCGCCGAAGTGAGCGGGAATCCGGCGCGAGGCGGAGATCACTCTTCGCCGGCCACCGGTTCGTTCGGCGTCACGCCTTCCTCGCCATAGCGGGGACGGCGGGCACGGGGACGGCGTTCCTG
>JAEUMJ010000211.1 GCA_016792865.1 Hyphomicrobiales bacterium
CTCCACTGTCGCAGTCCGGCAGGGGTTCACCTCGCATGCTTCCATCGCCATGGCGAAGGGCGCGGTCGAGGGCCTGACGCTCACGCTGGCGGCTGAACTTGCCCCGAAGATCCGGGTCAATGCCATCGCGCCGTCGCTCACCCGCACGCCGCTTGCTGCAAGCCTCACGGCCAGCGAGCAGACGGCGAATGCCATCGCCGCGCTTCATCCGTTGCAGCGCCTTGGCGAGCCGGAAGACGTGGCTGGCCTTGCAGCCCTGTTGCTGTCGCCACAGGCTGGCTGGATGACCGGGCAGGTGATCGGCGTCGATGGGGGGCGTTCGTCCTTGCGCGGACGCGGGTGATGCGCGGAGTTGCCAAGTCCAATCTGCCGACCAAGAGCTGTGCAACCTGCGGTCGGCCTTTCTCCTGGCGCAAGCGGTGGGAAAAGGTCTGGCAAGAGGTGAAATACTGCAGCGATCGTTGTCGCACCTTGAAAAGTAACAAGACAAGTTCCAGATAGCCCGACTATAAGGGTGCATCATGGACATCGGACTTTATACTTTTGCTGACGTGGCCGCGGGCCACCCGGAACTCGCCGGCCAACGCCTGCGCAATCTCGTGGAAGAAATGGAGCTGGCCGATCAGGTCGGGCTTGATGTGTTCGCAGTGGGGGAACATCACCGCGCCGACTATGCCGTATCGTCTCCTGCCGTGGCCATTGCAGCCGGGGCCGCCCGCACCACGCGCATTCGCCTCTCCAGTGCCGTCACGGTTCTGAGTTCGGATGATCCGGTTCGCGTGTTCCAGCAATATGCCACGGTGGACGGCCTTTCAAATGGACGTGCCGAGATCATGGCGGGGCGGGGATCGTTCATCGAGTCCTATCCGCTCTTCGGGTTCGACCTCGACGACTACGATGCTCTCTTTGCCGAGAAGCTCGACCTGCTGATGAAGCTCCGCGAGCATGAACGCATCACATGGCAGGGCGCACTGCGCCCGTCGATCACCAATCTCGGTATCTATCCGCGCCCGGAACAGAAGAACCTGCCGATCTGGATTGCGGTTGGTGGCACGCCCCAGTCGGTCGTGCGGGCGGCGTCGCTCGACCTGCCCATGGCGCTTGCGATCATCGGCGGGGATCCCCGACGCTTCCAGCCGTTCTTTGCCCTCTACCGGGACGCCCATGCGAAATCGGGACATGATCCCAAGAGCATCCAGCTCAGCCTCAACATGCACGGTTTCGTCAGCGACAGCGACGAGAAGGCGCGGGACATCTATTCCGCTGCCCATCTTGAGGTGATGAATCGCATTGGGCGCGAGCGTGGCTGGCCACCGCAGGGGCGGGAACATTTCGAAGCCTCTTGCGGGCCGACAGGCAATCTCATCGTGGGCGGGCCGGATCGCGTCGCCGACCGCATCATCGAACTGCATTCGATATTCGGGAACACGCGCATCCTCATCCAGATGGCAATCGGCACGGTGCCCCATGCCGAGCAGATGCGGGCGATTGAATTGATGGGCACAAAGGTTGCGCCAAAGGTGCGAGCCGCAGTTGGAGGTGTGTCATGAGTCTTCCCAATGTGCCGGATCCGATGCCGGGCGATGCTGCTGCCGCCGATGCAATTGATCTCGTGATCGTGCCCCGTGCGCGCGACATTGGCGGATTCGAGGTGCGCCGCGCGCTTCCCGCTGCGGGGAAGCAGATGGTCGGCCCGTTCATTTTCTTCGACCAGTTCGGGCCTGTGCTGATGAAGGCCGGGCAGGGCATGGACGTGCGGCCCCATCCCCATATCGGCCTGTCCACGGTCACCTGGGTCTATAACGGCGTGATCCAGCACAAGGACAGCCTTGGCTTCGATCAGGCCATCAAGCCCGGCGAACTGAACTGGATGACGGCGGGACGGGGCATTGTGCACTCCGAGCGTACCCCGCCCATGGAACGCAGCGCAGGGCAAAAGGTATTCGGGATCCAGAGTTGGGTGGCGTTGCCCAAGACGCATGAAGACGTGGCTCCGGATTTCGAGCATGTCGCGGACACCGCCTTGCCGCTGCTCACCGATCATGGCCGCAGCGTGCGCCTCATTGCGGGCGAGATGTATGGCGCGAGGTCGCCTGTCCGGACCGCCTCCGATCTCTTTTACGCCGATGTGGTGCTGCAGGCCGGTGCCCGCTTGCCGTTGCCGGCCGAACACGAGGAGCGTGGCGTCTATATCGCGGAAGGTTCTCTCACCATCGCGGGTGACACGCACGAGGCGGGCCGCCTGCTTGTGTTCAAGCCTGGCGACGAGATCACGCTGGGCACCACGACGGGCGCACGCTTCATGATGCTTGGAGGCGAGCCGATGGACGGACCGCGCTACATCTGGTGGAATTTTGTCTCGTCTTCGAAGGACCGGATCGAGGCTGCCAAGGACGATTGGAAGCGGGCGCGTTTTGCCATCGTCCCCGGAGACGACAAGGAGTTCATCCCGCTGCCGGATGCCTAGCGTCAGTTGCCGAGCAGGATGTCGCGGGCCTCGCCTTCCCTGATCTGGAAGGACGCCGTGAGGCTCTCGCTGCCCACGCGCGCGATGGCAATATAGTCGCCTGGGGTGAGGGCGACGCTGGCATTGAGGCCCACGATGTCGCTCAACTCGGTTTCGTTGCCGCGACGGATTTCCCACTTCACCTTGGCGTTGGGGGCACCGACATAAGCGAGGCGGGCAAGCCCGGCACGATGATCGATCTCGACGGCACTCATCATACCCGCAGTCACCTTCACATCCACGACGGCAATGGCGTTGCCTTCGCCGAAGCGGCTTTCCACGCGATACTGACCGGCTGCAAGGTTGATGACCTCACCGGGTGTCGAGCTTTCGTCCACCATGCGGCCACGGGCCTTGCCGGAGAGGGCAAAGATGCGCGTCGTGGTGTCGAGGCCGGGCGACTCGACGCCCTTGATGCGGGGGAGAATGCGGAGCGCCCCTGCATTGAGCACGAACCGCAGGTCCATGCGTGTGCCTTCCTGAAGGCTGAAGCCCTCATCCATTTCGACAGCCCCCAAACGCGCTTCCACCCGGTAGTCCCCCGGTTGCAGCGCCATGGCTGCCGTTGTGGCATCGCTATTGAAGACAATCTCGTTAGCGGCGTTGCGCACCGTCCAGTGGACATTCCGGATCAGCCCGGCGGATTGGTCGGTCAGGCGGGCGGAAAGGGTCGCCATTTCCTGTCCGGGCGTGACCTGGCCCACCGCCACTTCATGGCGGGAGGAGGGGGAGATCGATCCCGTCTGCTCGTTTTCCGGTGCGAGTTCAGGCCCGGCCGCTGTCAGGGCAGGGCTGGCCGAAACGGTCAAAGACAGCGCAACGCACGAAAAAAATGCCGCCAGACGGAGTTTTTTGGTTTTTCTCGTCTGGCGGCGTGTGTGCGAAGGACGGGTGCAGTCGTCCATTCGTCAATCCCCTGTATCCACTCTGTTGGCGCCATCCCTGCGCCGTAACCCCAAGCCATGTCGGCCGGCGCTGGGGAGTGAACACGAAGCCGGGCTTTCCGGCAATGAATTGACTAACCAATGGTTAATGGGGGCATTGCATTTGCGGGCATTGCCTTTGTGGGGCGGGCTTTGCCATATGGTGCCTGCAACCAAGACTGACATAAGATGACCCGATTCAACGACACCTCCTCGCTTCTCGCCTTCCTGAAATCACGCAAGTCAGCCTCCGCCAAGGCCATGACCGGGCCGGGACCGACCCCTGCGCAGCTCAGGGAGATCCTCGCGCTGGCGGTGCGCGTGCCCGATCACGGCAAGCTTGCGCCGTGGCGTTTCATTTCCTTCACCGGCGAGGCCCGCGCCCGGATCGGCGACAAGTTCGCTGCCCGCTGGAAGGAACTCCATCCTGATCACGGTGATGACAGCCTTGCCTTCATGAAGGGCTTCATGATGCGGGCACCGGTGGTCGTGGCGGTCGTTTCGAGGGCGGCGACACACCCCAAGATCCCGCTGTGGGAACAGCAGATGTCGGCGGGTGCCTTGGCTTTCAATGTAGAGCTTGCGGCACAGGCCCATGGCTTTGACGCAACCTGGATCACCGACTGGGTGGCATATGATGATGCGGCCAGGAAGATGATCGGCCTTGTGGACAACGAACACCTGACGGGGCTGATCTTCATCGGCAAGGCGTCCGCGCCGCTGGAAGACAGGCCGCGGCCGGATGTGGACCAACTTCTGACGGAATGGAGCGGCTGATGGCCATCAAGGGCGTTTTGTTCGACAAGGATGGCACGTTGATCGAGGTGAACGGCACCTGGGTGCCACTCTATCGCCAGATGCTTGTGGAGGATTTCAGCGTGCCTCCCGATGATGTCGAGGCGATGCTGGTGAAGGGGGGCTATGAACCATCGACGGGAGCCTTCCGTGCCGGAAGCGCGCTTGCCGCCGGAACCACCGCGCAGATCGCGGAGCTGTGGTGGCCCACGCTTTCAAAGGACGAACTCAAGAAGCGCGTGTCGGTGATCGACAATGACATCGCTCCCCGCGCCAAGGAGTTCATCAAACCGCTTATGGAGCTTTCCAACGTGTTCGACGAGTTGCGCGCCATGGGGCTGCGCCTCGGCGTTGCCACCAATGACAGCTTCCGTTCGGCCCACGCGCAGATGAACCATCTCGACGTTCATCACTATTTCGAGCACATCATCGGATGGGACTCGGTCGTGATCCCGAAACCCTCAGGCCACATGATCGAGTATTTCTGCTCCAAGACCGGGCTGAAGCCTGAAGAGGTGGCGATGGTGGGAGACAACGGGCACGACATGGAAGAAGCCCGCCACGGCGGCGCCGGGCTTGCTGTGGCCGTGCTCACCGGCAATTCCGCCCATTCCGAGATCGCCCATATGGCTGACCATACGCTTGCCAGTGTGGCCGATCTGCCCGCACTGCTGCGGAGCCTGTGATGTTCTATGATGCCATCCGCAATGACCATGGCTTTGCGGTCGATCCGATCAAGGCCATCGTTGCGCCGCGTCCCATCGGCTGGATTTCGACCATCTCGGAAACGGGCGTGAACAACCTGGCGCCGTATAGCTTCTTCAACCTGTTCTCCGACAATCCGAGCTATGTGGCGTTCGGATCGGGTGGCCGGAAGGACTCTCTCACCAACATTTCGGCCAGCGGCGAATTCGCCGTCAACCTGGCGACCTTCGATTTGCGGGAACAGATGAATGCGTCATCCGCCGAAGTTCCCGCGCATGTGGACGAGTTCGAGCTGGCCCGCCTGACTGCGGTGCCGTGCCGCTTCATCAAATGCAATCGCGTAGGTGAGAGCCCGGCGGTTCTGGAATGCCGCCATTTCAAGACCATCGACCTGCCGAACGATGACGGCCATGTCGATGATTTTCTCGTCATCGGTCGCGTGGTCGGTGTTCATATCGATGACCGCTTCATCCATGACGGCAGGGTTGATACGGCCGCGCTGAAGCCGCTCGGACGCCTCGGTTACGCCGAATACGCGACCGTCGAAAACATCTGGCGGATGCGGCGGCCCGGCTGAGAGGTCAGGCCGGGCGTTTCTTCACCATGACCTGCCGCTGGCATTGAGCCACAAGGGTTCCGTCCTGCTTGTAGGCGCGGTGATCGAACTCCACGATTCCCGCATCGGGCCGCGACCTGCTTTCACGCCTGGAGACGATCCGGGTCGTGACATTGATGGTGTCACCCTGAAACAGCGGGGCCGGGAATTTCACCTCGGTCATGCCGAGATTGGCGACGATGGTTCCCGTCGTGAGATCGTTGACCGAGATCCCGATCATCAGCCCGAGCGTGAAAAGCGAATTCATCAGGGGCTGGCCCCATTCCGTTGCCTTGCAGAACTCCCTGTCGATATGGAGCGGCTGCGGGTTGTAGGTGAGGGCGGAGAAAAAGATGTTGTCGGCCTCGGTGACAGTGCGGCGGATCGGGTGATCGTAGGTCTTGCCCACCTCACAGTCCTCAAACCACAGGGCTGGCATTTCGTCCTCCAGAGTCAGAAGCTTGCACCGGAATGATGCCGGTCCTTCAAGGTAGGGCAACCCTCGCGATTCGGGCGAAAACTTTGGCAGCATGCAACCATAACGATAGTGAAGCTGCGGGATGAGTCGCGGTGCGAGTCGTGAACGGAGCTGGAACGCCACATTTTCGCCACTGTGGAAAAGCCTGTTGATAATGGCGAAAAATACATTGTTTCCAATATCATAAGACCTGTTCAAAACCTGTGGAAAAGCTGTTTAACGGCTCGTTAACCAAGCGGGCGCAGGACTCGCGAAACGTGCAGGGAAGTGGGCACGGGAACGAACCCCCGGTTCGAGTGGTTGCAAAAGAGAGTTGAGTCACATGGTCAGTTGTCTTCTCATCGACAGGAATGCAGGCGAGCGTCACAAGCTTTCGGACCTGATGGCCGAGCTTGGTTTCGACTGCACGGAAGTTCCAGAGGCCGCGGATGCCATCCGCTATTGCGAAATGTATCGCCCGGACGTGGTTGTGATGTCGGCGGGCGCCTCCGATGATGCGCTGGACTTCCTGCGCTTTGCGCCTGGCTCCGATCGCAAGGATGGTCGCCCGGTGGTGATCTTCTATGCCGATACGCCCGATGTGGAGACGATGGGAGAGGCAATCCGCGAGGGTGCAGCAGAATTTCTGCTGAAGCCTTTCGACCGCGACCTGCTGAAATTCAAGCTCCGCCAGTCCGGTGTCATCCCGGTCCGGGCCAACTGACAGAAACCTTGCCCATTCATGAAGGCGTATGGTGAACCGATTGTTAAGGGATGCACCGTACCTTCAGGCCAGTTGTTTTGCGTGGATCGGGAAATGCTGGTCGAGTCTGTCTCCGGGTTGGATGTCACTGTTCTGGAAGCTGTCATTGAAACGGGCGGGGTCTCTGCACGCATCGCCCTGGCGCGTCAGCTTTGCACTCTGCTTGCCGATGAGGATACGCCCGATGGTGAGCGCGAGAGCGTTCTGCCCATCATGATGAAACTCGCCGTGGATGAAGAGCGTGCCGTCCGCGCCGTCATGGCCGAAGAACTGTCCTCGATCCCGAACATCCATCCCGACCTTCTGTTCTGCATCATCGCGGGGGAAGACGAGCTTGCCCTGCCGTTCCTCAAGGTCACGCCGTCGCTCAATCCCTGGCAGATGATTGCCGTCCTGCGCGTGGGCGACGAAGCCCGCCAGTGCACGGTCGCCAGCCGCTACGACATCACCGAGGAGGCTGCCGCCTACATCATCAAGTCGTCACCCGTGGCCGTCGTTCTCGCGATGCTCGACAATGAGGCCGTTGCCCTCGACACGGCTGACATGCGCACGCTCTATGGCAGGCTTGGACAGTCGGGCGAGCTGGTCGACCGCCTGCTGACCCTTCCGGACCTTCCGCTGGACATTCGCATAGTCCAGGCCAAGCGCACCGCCACCCGCATGCGCCAGTTGATGGCAGAGCGTTCCTGGCTTCCGGCGAACGATGCTTCCGAACTGGTGTCGGACGCCGAGGATGGTGCGGTGCTTTCCGTGCTCACCAATGCGCCTGTCGAAGAACTGTTGCGCGGCATTGCCTTCCTGGCCGCCAAGAACCTGCTGACGCCCGCGCTCATCATCCGTGCGGCCTGCCTTGGCGAAATGCGTGTCGTGGAAGCGTCGCTGGCCCATCTTTCGGGGCATACGCCGCAACGCGCCGCCGGTCTCATGTACAGCCGCGGAGGCATGAAGTCGCTGCACTCCAAGTGTGGCCTGCCGCCGTCCTGCACCGGCATCCTTCAGGCTTTTGCGGATGTGGTGACGGAGGCACGGGCCGAGGGCGTCAATCTTGGCCGGGACAACTTTGGCCGCCGCCTGCTTGAAGCCCTGATGACGCGCTACGAGAACCTGTCGCCGCTCGATCGCGCCAAGCAGATTGAATATGTGGGCCGCTTCGCCGATGAGCGCGTGCGCAAGATCGCCCGCCAGCTCAAGGCCGACCTGCAACGGGCTGCCTGATTCAGAACTTGAACTGCTCGTTCAGCACCCGCTCGGCGAGGCTGTGGCCGGGATCGAACAGGATACGCACGGACCGCTTCTTGTCTTCGGCAATGTCAACGCGCTCGACGTGACGCACTTCCAGATGATCGGCAACAGCCGCCACGGGGCGCTTCTCCGATTCATGAATGACGAAACTCACCTTCGCCTTTTGCGGCAGGATCGCTCCGCGCCAGCGGCGTGGCCGGAAGGCGCTGATCGGCGTCAGCGCCAGAAGCGGTGAACCGATGGGCAGGATGGGGCCGTGGGCCGAAAGATTGTAAGCCGTGCTTCCCACCGGTGTTGACAGCAGGATTCCGTCGCAGGCCAGTTCCTGGAGCCGGACCTGGCCATCCACGATCACCTGGATCTTGGCCGCCTGATGGCGCTGGCGCAGAAGCGAGACTTCATTGAAGGCGATGGCCGATTGTTTCCTCCCGCTCTTGTCGGTGGCCGTCATTTTCAGGGGATGAATGGTGGTGAGTTCAGCGGCGTGAAGACGTGCCTCCAGATCCTTCTCGCCGAAATCGTTCATGAGGAACCCGACGGTGCCCCGGTTCATGCCGTAGATCGGCAACCCGGTGGAAACGAAGCGGTGCATGGTCTGCAGCATCAGGCCGTCGCCACCCAGCGCCACCACCACGTCGGCATTTTCTGCGTCGTGCACGCCGAAAAGCTTTTGCAGCCGGTTCATGGCGCGGCGGGCGGCAGGACTGTCGGAGGCCACAAAGGCGATGCGGTTCAGCTTCATCGGGCGCAGGGGGCAAGCGGGTTGACGGGGAGGGAAGGACGTTCCATTGAGAGGTGCAACCTAACCCGCTTCCAACCCATTGCATAGGCCACCTTTTTCATGACCCGCGCCATCGTGATCTGCACCACCTGCAAGCATGCCGACGGCCGGAAGCTGGACGATGCCGGCCGCAGCGCGGGAAGCCATCTCGTTGAAGCCATGGAGGCGGTTCTTGCCGAAAAGGGCAGGGCGGATGTCGTGCTGCAAACCCAGGCCTGCCTTTGGAACTGCACCAAGCCCTGTTCGGTCGTGCTGCGCGATGATGAGCGCTTCTCCTATGTGACAGGCGGCAACCAGCCGACCCGTGAACAGGCAGAAGCCATTCTCGCCTGGTTCGACATGCACGGCGAAACGGCCACAGGCGAGGTGCCGTTCCGGCAGTGGCCGGACCTGATGCGAGGGCATTTCATCGCCCGCATGCCGCCCATGGCAAGGACGGAAAAGCCATGACCGTCACCCTTGTTCTTGGCGGTGCCCGGTCGGGCAAATCGCGCCACGCCGAAAGCCTGTGTGCGGGCGAACGTCACTACGTCGCCACCGCCCAGGCCTTTGACGACGAGATGCGGGCGCGCATCGCAAAGCACCGGCTTGACCGTGGCGGCAACTGGGTGACGCATGAGGTTGCCCATTCCTTGTCCGCAGCCCTGCAGGGGATCGATGCCTCGGGCCGAGTCATCCTGGTCGATTGCCTCACGCTCTGGCTTTCCAACCTGATGCTGGCCGGTGAGGATTGGGACACGCTCTCGCAGGGCCTCGCAAGCCAGCTTCCAACCCTGAAGGCCGATGTCGTGCTCGTCTCGAACGAAGTGGGCCTCGGCATCGTTCCTGAAAATGCGCTTGCCCGCGCCTTCCGCGATGCGCAGGGCATCGTCAATCAGCGTGTGGCACAGGCGGCAAACAAGGTGGTTTTCGTGGCCGCCGGACTGCCGATGCTGTTGAAGGGCTGAACCTGTCAGACGGCCAGGGCGAACAGCACGAGCAGTAGCAGCATGATCCACATGGCGCGGTCATAGAGCTTCAGCCCCGCTTCGATGTCCTGACGCAGGAAGTGGTCGCGGCCATCACCCATGTAGGGCAGCTTGACGAACTCGCCGCCATAGGTGCGGGGTCCGCCAAAGCGCAGGTTGAGCGCGCCCGCCATCGCCGCTTCCGGCCAGCCGGCATTGGGCGAGCGGTGGCGGCGGGCATCTCGCCACGTCACCCGTGCGGCCTTCCGGGCTTGTGATCTTCCGCTGAAAAGGGACGCGAGGATGAATAGCAACGCGGTGAGGCGCGACGCCGGAAGATTGACCAGATCGTCAAGCCGCGCTGCCGCCCAGCCGAAATGAAGGTACTGCGGCGTCTTGTGGCCGATCATGGAGTCTGCCGTGTTGATGGCCTTGTAGAGCGCAATGGCGGGCAGGCCCCCGATGGTGAGCGTACCGACACAATACCAGAATACCGGGGCGACCACCCCGTCAGCCGTGTTCTCGGCGAGGCTTTCCAGTGCCGCCTTGACCACGTCGGAGACATCGAGACCGCGCGTGTCGCGGCCCACGATCTGGGACACGGCGATGCGCCCCGCGGTGAGCGATGAGCTGAGCGCCCTGTTCACGTCCCGCACATGGTCGCGGAGGGATTTCTGCGCGATCAGGGATGACGCCAGAAAGGCGCTGAGCAGCCAGCCGTAGGGGATGAGGTTGCAGAGGGCATTCACGGCAGTTGCTGCAATCCACACCCCGGTGCAGAGCAGCAGCACGGCAAGCACCCCGTTCAGCCGCGAAAGCGACTTCACATGCGCCATGGTGTTCATGCGCTCGTCCATCAGGGCAATAAGCTTGCCCATCCAGGTGACCGGATGGCCAATCAGCCTGTAGAGCCAGTTGGGGTAGCCAATCACGCGTTCCACCACAGCCGAAATTGCAGGCTGCGAACCTGCATCGAGCAGGCTGGTGAGAATGGCAGGGGGCGGGTTCATGTCCGTCGGGGTTCGGTGGGGCGTTGGGAGTCTGGAGGCTAGGTCGGTGTGGTTGCAATGTCCAATAGGCGGGAAAGGTTTACATGCTGTTCGAGGTGCCGGGCGAGGGCATCCAGCGTGCTATCAACTAGGTGGTCATAGGCCAGGGTGCTCGCCCTGCCGCCGAGGCTTTTCAGGAAGGCCGCGCGAAAGGCGTCACTGACGAAGCAGCCGTGCAGGTAGCTCCCCATGACCCGCCCGTCGGCACTGACCGCGCCGTCGGGGCCGCGTTCGGTCAGGGCGAAGGTGCGGGCGCAATCCCGGCCCGTGGTCGTGCCCAGATGGATCTCATAGGCCCGGATCGCCGCGCCCGTGGCGCTGTGCGTGCCCTTGGTCTCCGTGACCGTCTTGTCCGGGAGCAGGGTGGTCTCGACGTCCAGCAGCCCAAGCCCGTCCACGCTTTGCGGCCTCCCTTCCAGCCCCTGGGGATCGTGGATGCGGCGGCCGAGCATCTGATACCCGCCGCAGAGGCCCAGCACGCGGCCACCCCGGCGATGGTGTGCCGCGAGGTCGATGTCCCAGCCATTGGCCCGCAGCGCGGCAAGGTCCGCAATCGTGGACTTGCTGCCGGGGATGATCACAAGGTCGGTGTCGCCTGGAAGTGCCTCGCCCTGATTCACGAAACGGACGGAAACGTCCTGCTCGGCCCTGAGCGGATCAAGGTCGTCGAAATTGGCAATGCGAGGCAGGCGCAGCACCGCGACCTTCAGGGCCGCAGCGCCCGATCCGCCGGCCATGTGCTCGAGCGCCACGGCGTCTTCTGCCGGCAGGTGGTGGGCATCAGCAAAGTGCGGGACAACGCCGAGGCAGGGCAGCCCGGTGCGCCGGGTGATCTCGTCACGGCCTTCATCAAACAGCTTCGGATCGCCGTGGAACTTGTTGATGAGGAAGGCTTTCAGGAGGTTTCGATCGGGCGCGTCGAGCACCAGGTGCGTTCCCGCGATGGAAGCGATGACGCCGCCGCGATGGATGTCGCCCACCAGCACCGCCGGAATGCCAACGGCCCGGGCAAAGCCGAAGTTGGCGAGGTCGCCATCGCGAAGGTTCGTTTCGGCAGGGCTGCCCGCGCCTTCCACCAGAACGAGTTCATGGGTGTCACGAAGGCGCCGGAAACTGTCGGTGATGGCAGGCATGAATTCGCTCCGGCGCTTGAAGTAGTCCCGCGCAGTGAGGGTCATCCGGCGTTCTCCCTGCACGATCACCTGTGCGCCCGTCTCGCTCTCAGGCTTCAGCAGAACCGGGTTCATGTGAACGGACGGCGCAACCCGCGCTGCCCTTGCCTGGAGATGCTGGGCGCGTCCGATCTCGCCGCCATCCACCGCAACGGCGGCGTTGTTCGACATGTTCTGCGGCTTGAAGGGAGCAACCGTCATGCCCCGGTCGGCGAAGGCCCGCGCCAGCCCGGCGACGATGAGCGACTTGCCCACGTCGCTTCCGGTTCCCATGAACATGATTGCCTTTGCCGTCATGGCGCGCTCGCGATGATATGGGCGTAGCTGCCCATCACCCTGCCGATACGTTGCCCCATGGTGCCGAGTTCATGCCCTGCCGCGTTTCGTGCCTTGAAGAGAGGTTCGGCACCTGGCCTTGCCGTGGCGGTGGAGTAGTGGAACTCGTGCCCGCGCAGCCTCGCCGGGAAAGGGCCTCCGGCGCACTCAAGCTGGCGATAGCCGAGGTGCAGCTTGCGCAGGGCAAAACTCGTGTCCACGGGAAGCAGGCCCGCCATGCGATGCCGGACACCCGCCGCGTCGGTCAGTCCGTCGCCCAGCACCATGTAGCCGCCGCACTCACCGTACACCGTGCCCGTGAATGACCTGACACCCTGGAGGAATGA